>RFGS01000077.1 GCA_003695905.1 Zetaproteobacteria bacterium
AATGGCCGCAATAATAAAGGCCCAAACGATCACATAGCGGCGCTTGGATGCCAGGGTTTCCACAGCCACAAGATCGAAACGGACCAGAAGCAGCATGACAATCGGTATCTGGAAGCTGAGGCCAAACGCAAACAATAGCTTCAGTACCAGGCTCAAATACTCCCTGACTGCAGGCATGGCTACGATCGTATCGGTGGAAAAGCCGAGAAAGAATGAAAACACAAGAGGAAACACGATGTAGAAGGCAAAGGCCCCTCCCGCGATCATCAAAGCAACGCTGGACAGCACATAACTCAGAAATGCCCGCCGCTCATGCCGGTAAAGTCCAGGCGCGACAAAAGCCCAGATCTGATAAAAGGTGAAAGGCGCCGTTACGAATAGACTCATGACAAGCGCCACCTTCAGATAGGTGAAGAAAACGTCAGGGGCGTTCAGAAAAATCAGGGGTGTTCCGGCCGGCAAGGCCTCGCGAATCGGGGTTGAAATCCAGTTAAAAACCTCGTCGGAAAAGTTCATCAGCACGAGCACGCCGAGCACATAGACAAGCAGGGAGGCAAGCACCCTCCTGCGCAACTCCCTCAAATGCGGCAGCAATCCTGTCTCGTGCTGTGCGTTATCCCCTTCTGCTTGCGGAGTCATGTCGACCTTCAAGAGTCCTCACTTTTATCGGCGGTACGTTTCTCCTTGTTCATTGGTTCGGCATCGACCACCTCATGCAATGCCTCGATCGGCTCACGAAGTTGGTTTGTCTCCTGATCCAACTGGCGCTTGATTTCCTCACCCCAACGACGGGCGCGTCGCATGAAACGCCCGATCTGTGCAAAGAATTCGGGCATGCGTTCGGGGCCCAGCACCAAAAACGCGACAATCGCAATCAACACGAGTTCCAGCAGACCGATGTCTGGCATCAGTCTTTATCGCCCGTCCGATTGCCTTCGGATTTTTTCTCATCGTCCGAAATATTCTGCCTAAAACTCTTGATCCCCTTGGCCAGTCCCGCGCCTATTTCGGGCAGTTTTCTTGCCCCAAACAGCACCAGCACGATAACGAGAATCAAAATCAGCTCCGTTGTTCCCAGCCCCATGACCTCACTCCTTTGTTCGACTCGACTCGAAGCCAGCACGATAGTGTTTTGCTTGACCGACGCAAGACCTGCCGCTGGTTCCAGATTTGTAACCGACGTCCCTGCTCGCTATCATGCCCGCTCCCATGACTGGTCCGATGGATTATGCAAGGAGACGCTTTTGTTCAAACGCATCCTGATTGCCAACCGCGGCGAGTGCGCTATCCGCATCATTCGTTCATGCCAAGAGCTGGGCATTGAAGCCGTGGCCATTTATTCCGAGCCGGATGCACATGCCTTGCATGTCAAAAAGGCAGATTTGGCCATCATGATCGGCCCTGACCCCGTCAAGAGTTACCTGAATATCCACCGTATCGTGAATGCAGCACTGGAATCAGGCTGCGATGCCGTGCATCCCGGTTATGGCTTTCTGTCGGAAAACCCCGAATTCGCTGAAGAAGTTGTTAGGGCCGGTCTAACCTATATCGGGCCGACACCCCAGGCTATCCGAGACATGGGCAGCAAGACCAAGGCGCGTGAAGCGATGATCGCCGCCGGAGTCCCCGTGATTCCGGGGTCTGACGGTGCCCTAGAGAGCGTTGAACATGCCCTCGCTCTGGCCCGGGAGATGGGATACCCGGTCATGCTCAAGGCAGCGGCAGGAGGCGGAGGGCGCGGCATTCGGCGTTGTGACAGTGATGAGGAACTGCGGGAGAATTTCATCGTTACCCAACGCGAAGCCATGGCTGCGTTCGGGAATGATGAGCTGTTCATGGAAAAATGCATCGTTGAGCCCCATCATATCGAATTCCAGATCCTTGCCGACCAGCATGGCAATGTCGTGCATCTGTTCGAGCGCGATTGTTCCATCCAGCGCCGGAACCAGAAACTCATCGAAATTGCGCCGAGTACGTTCCTGGACGACGCTTTGAGGAAACGCATGGGCCAGGTTGCAGTTGCGGCAGCCAAGGCCGTTGATTATGTCAATGCTGGAACCGTGGAGTTTCTTGTCGACAAAAATCGGAACTTCTGGTTCATGGAAATGAACACCCGCCTACAGGTCGAGCATCCGATCACGGAAGCCATCACGGGCGTAGACATCGTCGCCCAGCAGATTTCCATCGCGGCCGGCAATCCCCTTCCCTTTTCCCAGGAAGATCTTTCACATCATGGGTTCGCCATCGAGTTCCGCATCAATGCCGAGGATCCAAAAAACGGATTCCTTCCCACCCCCGGCAAGATCACACGCTATCACTCGCCGGGCGGCATCGGTATCCGTGTGGACGGATGCGTTTACCCCGGATATGAAATCCCTCCCTATTATGACTCCATGTGCGCCAAGCTGACCGTTTGGGCTCATGACTGGAAGCAGGCCGTGCGCAGGTCCATCAGAGCCCTGGATGAATACGATATCCGGGGCGTACGCACGACACTGCCCTTTTACCGCCATCTGGCGGCCTCGGAAGCCTTTGCGAGTGGTTCCTTCCATACCGGATTCCTTGATGAACACCCGGAATTGCTCGAATACAAGGCCTTCGACGCGCGTGAAGACATCGCCGCAGCCGTTGCCGTTGCAATCGCTGCACATGCTGGGCTATAGGAGAAAAGATGACGCAAACGACCAAAAAGCTTGCCATAACAGAACTGGCCCTGCGCGATGGGCACCAGTCCTTGCTCGCCACGCGCATGCGCCTAGACGACATGCTGCCCATTTGCGACAAGCTCGATCGCGTCGGGTTCTGGTCCATCGAGGCATGGGGTGGGGCCACCTTCGACACCTGTCTCCGCTATCTGAAGGAAGGACCCTGGGTCCGACTGCGTGAACTGAAAAAAGCGCTGCCCAACACGCCCATTCAAATGCTTCTCCGTGGGCAAAATCTGTTGGGTTATCGACATTATGCCGATGACGTTGTCATGAAGTTCGTGGACATGGCTGCAGCCAACGGCGTCGATGTCTTCCGCATCTTTGACGCTATGAACGACCTGCGCAACGTGCGCGTGGCCATCAAGCAGGTCAAGGCCAATGGCAAGCACGCTGAAGGCGCCATCTGCTATACGGTCAGCCCCGTACATACGCTCGAACACTTCCTGGATCTCGCCAAGGGTTTCGAGGATCTGGGCTGCGACACGCTGGCCATCAAGGACATGGCAGGTCTGCTGACCCCGACTGCAGCCAGGGAGTTGGTAAAAGCGCTCAAGCAAACCATCGAGATTCCCATTCATCTCCATTGTCATGCGACAAGTGGTGTTGCCGAAATGGTACAATGGGAAGCCGTACATGCCGGGTGCGACATCATCGACACGGCCATCAGCCCCCTGGCTGGCGGAACAAGCCATCCGCCAACCGAGTCGATGGTTGCAGCCTTCGCAGGCACGGAATTCGATCCCCAGCTTGATCTGGAACTACTTCAGGATATTGCTGCCTATTTCCGTGACGTGCGCAAGAAATACAAGCGATTCGAGTCGCATGTTACGGGCGTGGACACGCGCGTGTTCATCAACCAGATCCCAGGCGGCATGATCTCCAACCTAGCCAATCAACTGCGTGATCAGGGCGCCTTGGACAAGATGGATGAGGTCCTTGATGAAATCCCGCGCGTACGCAAGGACTTCGGCTATCCACCACTGGTCACTCCGACAAGCCAAATTGTCGGCACCCAGGCTGTGCTCAACGTTGTTTCCGGGAAGAAATACAAGATTATCACTAACGAAACCAAGGCTTACCTGAAGGGCATGTACGGGCGCCCTCTTGGCCCAGTTAATGAGGAGGTGCGCAAGCTCGCTCTGGGTGAAGAAGAGCCGATTTCAGTTCGGCCTGCTGATCTCCTTGAGCCTGAGCTGGACAAATTGACACGAGAGATCGGCGACAAGGCCCATTCCATCGAGGATGTTCTTTCCTTCGCCCTGTTTCCTGCCATCGCACTTGAGTATTTCGAGGAACGTGAAAGCGGCCAGCTCAAGCCCGAACCCCTCGACGAGCCGGAACAGCCTGCCAAGGCGGAGGAATCGCCCAAGCCCGCCATGCCGCTGGCGCCGACGGAATTCATGATCACCATCCACGGCGAACAATATCACATCAAGATCGAAGGCTCCGGGCACAAGAGTGACACCGTACGCCCGTTTTATGTCAAGGTCGACAATGTGCTGGAAGAGGTCATGGTCGAGACCTTAACCGAGGTCGTGCCGATGGCCGACGGAGTCATTGACACCATGAAGGCCTCCAAAGGCTCCAAACGCCCGAAGGCCACCCGGGATTCCGATGTCACCACACCGATGCCGGGGCGTATCGTGGCCATCAATGTTCAGGTTGGCGATGAAGTCACCGCTGGGCAGAACGTGTTGGTCGTCGAGGCCATGAAGATGGAGAACCCCGTTCATGCGCCGGTTTCGGGTATCGTCAAGGCCGTGCATGTGGTTGTCGGAGACAACGTCAACCCGGACGAGTGCCTGATCGAGATCGAAGCCTCGTGACAGGGTTTCCCGCAGGGAGACCTAGACCGAGGCTAAGCGCCTGTATTTGATGCGGTGGGGCTGTAGCGCCGATTCACCAAGGCGACGGCGCTTGTCGGCTTCATAATCGGCGAAATTTCCTTCAAACCAGACCACCCTCGCATCATCTTCAAAAGCCAGTATGTGCGTGGCCACACGATCGAGAAACCAACGGTCGTGTGAAATCACCACTGCACACCCGGCAAAATCAAGCAGTGCCTCCTCCAATGCACGCAGAGTCTCGACATCGAGATCATTCGTCGGCTCATCCAGGAGAAGCACATTGCCACCGCTTTTCAGCATCTTGGCCAGGTGTACGCGGTTGCGCTCACCTCCTGACAGCGCCTTGACCTTCTTTTGCTGCTCCCCTCCCTTGAAATTGAAACGGCTGCAATAGGCCCTGCTGGGAACCTCCACTCGTCCCAGGCGAATGACATCGTGACCGTCGGAAATTTCCTCCCACACGGTTTTCTCAGGATCCAGGGCATCGCGTGACTGATCGACGTAGGAAAGCCGGACGGACTCACCGATAATCAGCCTTCCCGCATCCGGTTGTTCCTGCCCGGTAATCATGCGAAACAGGGTGCTCTTGCCAGCGCCATTGGGCCCAATGACGCCAACGATGCCGCCACGAGGAAGATTGAAACTCAGATCATCAATCAGCAGGCGATCTCCAAATCCCTTGCGCAGATTCTCAGCACGGATCACGACATCACCCAACCGTTCCGCTACGGGGATGAAGATCTGTTTTGTGGCATTGCGCTCCTGGATCTCCTGGCTGGCCAACTCGTCAAAGGCCTTCAGGCGGGCCTTGGACTTCGCATGCCTCCCCCTAGTCCCGGCTCTCACCCATTCAAGCTCGCGCTCAATGGCTTTCTTGCGAGCTGTTTCCTGTTTTTCTTCGAGGCTCAAACGCCTTTCCTTCTGTTCCAACCATGCCGAATAGTTGCCTTCGAAGGGGATGGCCCTGCCGCGATCAATCTCCAGAATCCACCCGGCAACATTGTCGAGAAAATACCTGTCATGCGTGACGGCAACCACAGTGCCCTTATATTCCTTAAGGAATCGTTCCAGCCAAGCCACGGACTCTGCATCCAGATGATTGGTCGGCTCATCCAGCAGTAGAAGATCGGGCGCGGAGAGCAACAATCGACACAGAGCGACGCGGCGACGCTCACCTCCCGACAATGTCGTGACATCCGCATCCCAAGGAGGAAGTCTCAACGCATCCGCAGCAATCTCCAACTTGCGATCCAAATCCCAGGCATCAGCAGCATCAATGGCATCTTGCAGGCGCCCCTGCTCCTCGATCAGCGTATTCATTTCTTCTTCATCCATGGGCCCGGCAAAACGGGCTGAAAGCTCGTTGAAGCGATCAAGCAGTTGCTTAACCACAGCTACTCCGTCCTCAACATTGCCTCGAACATCCTTTGCTGGATCCAGTGCTGGCTCTTGAGGCAGATAACCAATACTGATGCCGGGCGCAGGTCGGGCTTCACCAAGAATATCCTTGTCCAGACCCGCCATGATGCGCAACAATGTTGATTTACCAGCACCATTCAGACCGAGCACACCAATCTTTGCACCGGGGAGGAAGGACAGGTACACGTCCTTGAGGATCTCCCTGCGGCCATCGATGATCTTGCCGACACCCTCCATCGTGAAGATATACTGGTAGTCTGCCATGTTTGGGGCTCCTCCTTGCGACAGGGAATGCAAACTGTGCATGCTATCCGGCAAGCCAAGAAAACCAACCTCGGTGGCTGCGACTGTATTGTGAGCGCCTTTACCGCTACCATCCGCGCGCAAGGAGGAGCAGCCACCATGAGCAAGCGATTCGAGCAGAGCATTATCATGATTACCGGAGCATCCAGCGGTATTGGCCGAGCCGTGGCCGAGGCCTGCGGCCGAGAAGGTGCCAATGTTATCGCCCTAGGACGCGACGAGGATGCCTTAGCCGAGGTTCAGCAAAACATTGAAGGTTCAGGGGGTCGCTGCCTCTGTATTCCCTTCGACCTTTATCGGTTCGATGATTACGGTCGCCTGTTCCTGGCACTCAAGGACCAGATCCCTCACCTTGACGGGCTTGTCCACTGCGCGGGAGAAATCAACCGCTGCACACCCTTGCAATATGTCAAGGCTGAGGACTTCCGGCGCATGCTCGACATCCACTTGGCGGCACCCAATCTTCTCACGCAGAGCATGCTTCCGCTTTTGCGCAGGGCTGAGGCTGCTTCCGTGATTTTCACGACCTGCGACATGATCGACCGTGATCTGCCGAACTGGCACGGCTACGGCCTGGCCAAGCGAGCTCTTGGTTATGCCGCAGCCATGTGGCAGTTCGAACAGAAGGACAAGGAAATCCGCTTTAATACCCTGAATCCAGGCAAGGTCCGAACGGAATTGTTCCGCCGCACCTATGGAGGCATGCACCCGAAGGAAGTTCCTCCGCCGGAGGACATCGCTGAAGCCTATCTTTACCTGTTGTCGGATGCCTCCCGCAACCATCGCGGCTGCACCCTGCATGCCCGCGATATCCTGGAGGCTGGCAAGAGCGACTGACTTACTTTACTTTTTCCTTCTGTCCTTTCGCATGGCGTACTTTTGCAGCAGCTCAATCAGCCGTCTGACTTTGGTATGATGGGCTGCGGGAACCTCCATGAGAATCTGTTTTGCAGTCAACTTGCGTTTATGAAAAGCATAGTTCCATGCGTCGCGAGGTGTGATCTTAGCCCCACTAACGGACATGCCTGCAAACAGACCTACGCTGTGCGTATAGCTTAGCACCTCGGCATCCATGGAACGATCGGATACTCCCGTGGATGCCCCACGTCCCACGGGCCCAGCAGCCACGGAAACATCACCACCCAGTGTTGCCTGGTTCTTCAACAGGCCGTCCAAGCCACGCTCGGTCCGCACGAACAGCAACACATCAATACCCTCTACGCCCGCCTGCAGCCCAAAGGAGGCTGAGCCAAAGCTGTAGAATGCCGGACCATACCATTGTCCTGTCTCGGCATCATGGCGCAGCAGGAAACCATCCCCTGCCTGCCCCCCAACAAGAAAACCTCCCTTGATGATGCCCGGAAAGATGCCCACACCGGCAGCCGACCTGACCAACGAAGGAGGAATCTCTTCCTTTCCTTCCGGCACATTCAATGCCTCTTCCAATACCTTCACCGCATTGGATAACACCCTATCCGCCTTTTCCAGGGATAGAGATGAAGCATCCCCGGCCAGCAGCGTGCCCGGCCAGGCCATGAGCACAATCACAAATCCGAACAAAATCCGTTTCATTTTCCACCTCCGCTCTGTCGATCTCGCATCATCCTTGTCCTATTATAGTCCATCAAATCAGCAGATGTGTTCGCCTCCCTGAATCGCTAGCATTCGGCTTATGAGCGACATCGATCTGAGCGTTGACTTTGCTGGCCTTCGTCTGCAAACCCCCATTGTTTTGCTGTCAGGCTGTGTCGGATTCGGTGATGAGTACACGCGCATCGAGGGATACAGTCATGAACATGTCGGCGCCGTGATTCTGAAGGGAACCACGCTGGAACCTCGTCTCGGCAACCCTCCCCATCGAATCTATGAAACACCGGCGGGCATGCTCAATGCGATCGGCCTGCAGAATCCAGGGGCCCGCTATGTCGTGGATCACATCCTCCCCCTGCTTCCGCATGAAAAGACACAGTTCTGGGCCAATGCAAACGGCACCACTCCGGAGGAATATGCAGAGGTGGCACGCATTTTTGACGACTCGCCCGTCACGGCCATCGAAATCAACATCAGCTGCCCGAATGTCAAGGCAGGAGGGATTCATTTCGGCAATGATCCGGAAATGGCCGCACGCGTGGTTGAGGCCATGCGCCCGATGACCAGTAAGCCGCTGATCACCAAGCTATCGCCCAATAATGCCGACATCGCGAAAACTGCCCGCCATGTCATCGAGGCTGGCAGCGATGGGCTATCAGTCATCAACACACTGGTGGGCATGGCTGTGGATGTCGACAAGCGCACCCCCATCATTGCCAATGTTTCTGCAGGACTGTCTGGGCCGGCAATCAAGCCAGTTGCCTTGTGGAAGCTGCACCAGTGCAGAGCAGTGGCGTCCAAACATGGCATTCCGATCCTTGGACAGGGAGGCATATGCTCGGCCAGAGATGCCATCGAATTCGCCATCACAGGAGCCGATGCAATCGGATTGGGTACGGGATTGTTCTTTGATCCCTTGCTCTGCCCGAAAGTGCTCGAAGGTCTTCGATCATACCTTGAACGGCATGGGTTCGGCAGCTATGCCGAACTCGTCGGGAGCCTTGCAAGCTGATCACCCGGGATTTTTCCCCTTTCATGCCGGCGGATCTGCTTCGCCTAGCCAGAGTCCTTTTATGGCTTTCGTTACTTGTCCCCGGACCCTTGCATGCGGGCACGCTGTCAATCCTGAGCTGGGATGAATGGGTCAGGGTCGGATATGTCATTGATGGCGACACCTTTGTCACCGATGCACACGATAAGGTCCGGCTGCTCGGGATCAATGCGCCGGAAATCATGCATAACGACAACCCGGGAGAGCCACTCGGTGAAACATCACGCAGACAATTGCGCAAGCTGATCGAAGGGAAAAGGGTGCGCCTTTCATTCGACCGGCAGCGTCGCGACGACTATGGCCGAAAACTGGCACATGTCTATGTGGACGGTTTATGGGTCAACGGAAAAATGGTCGAACTCGGTTTGGCCCACGTGTACACTTTTGCACCCAATTTCAAGCAAACCAGTGCGCTTCTTGATCTTGAACGCAAGGCCCGCAGCAAACGGTTGGGTATCTGGAACACCGCGCGCTTTCGTCTCCTGCAAGCAGACCGTATCCAACGTACGCACATTGGACAATTCCGGCTCATTGAGGGAAGGATTGACGAAACAGGAGGCTGGAATTTCCATATGGGTAAGCTGCATGTGAGCATACCGAAAAAATCCAGAATATGGTTCGCCAAGCCCCTGAATCTTCGCCTTGGTCAGAAGGTCATCGTTCGTGGCAAGATCCGGATATCCTCTCGAGGAAAGTTCTATCTTGCGTTGTATTCGCCCTATGACCTGGAGGTTCAGTAAATGCTTCGCCTGATTTCTTGGTTTTGCTGTCTTGGCATGCTGATGCTCATGCCGAGTTGCGCTACCAACCCGGTCACAAAAAAGTCCGATTTCGTGCTCATGAGCGAGGATCAGGAACTCGCCCTGGGACAGAAGGCCGCTTCCGAAGTCGCCAAACAGCTGCCCCTTTTGCCTGAAGATGATCCCCTCGTCCGCTATGTCAACACGATCGGCCAGCGCGTCGCCTCGGTATCCGACCGCCCGGAGCTATTCTATCGGTTCCATGTTGTAGATGACAGCACACTGAATGCCTTCGCTCTGCCCGGAGGTTACATCTATGTGCATCGCGGGCTCATCAATCACCTGAACAGCGAAGCCGAACTGGCAGCCGTGCTCGGACACGAGATCGGCCATGTCACAGCGCGACACGCAGTCAAGCAG
Source organism: Zetaproteobacteria bacterium (assembly GCA_003695905.1). Classification (GTDB taxonomy): domain Bacteria; phylum Pseudomonadota; class Zetaproteobacteria; order Mariprofundales; family Mariprofundaceae; genus J005. Next base: position 10,079 of record RFGS01000077.1, read on the forward strand.
TATACCCAGCTTCAGGCCTATCAATTGGGAGCAGCCGTGGCCTCCATCTTTGTGCCTATTCCCTATGGCGTCACGACCATCACCGATATGCTCGCCATTGCCATGGTGAGAGGATTCGGCCGGGAGGCCGAGCTGCAGTCGGATGAGTTGTCCCTGAAATACATCGCAAAAGCCGGCTATGACCCCCAGGCGACCATTGGCATCCTGCAGATGCTCAAACGCATGGAAGACCTCGACGCCATCATCCGCAAGGATGCCGGCGACAAAGTGGAACGCTACCACGGAGCGTTCTCCACCCACCCCGAAACGGAAAAGCGGATACGGGAAGCCGTGGCCAAGGCGTCGGCCATGCTTTCAACCAGAGGAATGATCAACAGAATGGTGTTCCTGCGTCATCTGGAAGGTTATCCATACGGAGATAGTCCCGAACAGGGCGCGGTCGTGGATCAACGTTTCATACACCCCAAGCTTGGATTTCAACTTAGCTTTCCCGATCGCTGGGCCATTCAGAACACGCCCGCTTCTCTGAACGCACGTGTCCGCAAGCAGAAGGCATATTTTCAGCTTACGCTGAAGGAACTGGTCAAGCGCAGGCGAGCCGATGAAATCCTGGCCCAGATGTTTCGTCACAAGCGCAAAACAAAAATCGAACACGGCAGGCAAGATGTGTTCGAATATGCGCACACGACGATCAACATGTCGGCTCCGCATGTCAGCCACGCCTTTGTCGATGCCTGGGTTTTTCTGAAAGGTCCCAAGGCTTTCATCATGCTCATGTGGTGCGAACGCGACCATGCCAGGGATTATCGGAAGGATTTTTCCAGCATTGCAGCAAGTTTTCGGGGCTACATCAAAGAAAGAGATGGCGATGTCCCCCGCATCACACTTGTTCAATGGAAACGGGGAGATAGCTGGCTCAAGCTTGCCCGACGCTGCCATGAGAAACTGGGACGCTTTACGGCCCAGAAGCTAGCGGCACTCAATGGCATGGGCCTGAAGCAGGCCCCGGCCCCTGGGACTTGGGTCAAAACTGTGCGCTAGCTAAGTTCAGACGGTTGCGTCTGCGGGGTTTCAGGACAAGGCAATGACCTTGTCCACGGGCAAGTCGACGCGCACTTGGCGGGAAAGCCATGTCAGCAGAACGATCACCCTGTCCTCGCCCCGCATGCTCTCAAACACACCCTCCACACCCTGCATCGGTCCGGAAAACACCTTGACGTGATCTCCCGGACGGAACACCTGTGTCGGTTTTCTGTCAAGTTCAATCAAACCTTCGTCGTTCTCTCGATCCTTCAGCATTTGAATCAATAACCCCGGCACAGGGGGATAATGAGAGCCGAAACGCACGGCCCCAATTGCCCCAATGGTGCTGCGAATCGTGGTCCAACGCTGCTCGCTTCTGGCTAGGTGAAGGAAAAGATAGCCGGGAAAATATGGACGTACCTCCCAACGGATCTTTCCCGCACGGCAGCAACGTACAAGCGTCCTGGGCAGATAACCTTCAAACCCCTGGCGCAAAAAATGTTTCATGGCTTCTTCCTCGCGCCGAACCTTTGTGCGAATGGCGAACCACTGCTTGTCCATCAAATTTCCCCCAGGGATCCAATTCTGAATTGCCTATTATAGCAGATTCCGCCGTGTTGGGATGATCAGACCCCGCCCTCGACGGCATGCATCAATGCAACCAACATTCGATTAACCGGCACGTCTTGTCCTATCGCCTGTGCATCACGGACTATCTGCCCATTGATGTAATCAATCTCGGTAGGCCTGCCCCGCTCAAGATCCTGCCACATGCTGGTTTTGACCGGCCCCATGGCCAGCGTGACCTCCATGTGTTTGCGCACATCCTCATCACCCAGACCGCGAACCCCGAGGGCACGTGCGATAGCCAGTGCCTCATGCATGGCATCCATGGCCACTTGAGCCGTCTCAGTACGGGCAGCGATGTCCTTCGCAAAACGCCGGGTCAGAGCCGTGATCGCGTTGAATCCACAATTCCACAACAGCTTGCGCCAGAGCATCGAGAGCGCATCCTGTTCAATCCGCACGGGCACGCCTGCCTTGCGCAGCATATCCTTCAATCTGACAACGCGCTCATCCTTACTGGCAAGCGTATTCCAGGCTGCCATGCGTATGCCTCCGGCAGCCGTGTGCAGGATTCGGCCCGGACCAATCAGACGTGCACCGATGAAAGCTGTACCGGCCACGACCGGAGCATCGGGAAAACGCGCCGCTACCCACTCCGGAGCCACGACGCCATTCTGCAAGGTGAGGAAAAGCGCCTGTTCGCCCACGCTGGTCGCCAGTTGATCCAACATGGTCCGCAGCTGGGTGACCTTGCAAGCCAGGACGATAATCTGACACGAACGCAGTATCGAGGCATCATCGTCCGACTGCACCGAAAGCGTCCGACATTGTCCATTGGATTCCCAGACAAGTCCGCGATTACGCAACGCCTGCAAATGCTCTCCACGAGCAAGCAGAAAAACATCCGCGCCCGAACCAATCAATGCGGCTGCATAATGGCAGCCAACCGCTCCTGCTCCCGCAATGCCAATACGCATGTCTCCTCCCTAACCTAACGGTTAATGCAACTTCATGCTAAGCTTGCCAGCCGACACCGTAGCCGCAACCTTGCCCTGTCGCCATGGATGCCGATCACGGGAAGCATGAAGCGGGAAAAGGAGAGCACATGCCCAAAGATACATTGCACCAGGATGCACTTGACTACCATCGTCTGCCCGTACCTGGAAAGCTCACGGTCCAGCCGAGCAAGCCATGTCTTACCCAGCGCGACCTTTCTTTGGCCTATACCCCCGGAGTCGCCATTCCATGCCTCGAGATCGCTGATAATGCCGATCTAGCCGATGAATACACATCGCGGGCCAATCTTGTAGCCGTGGTCACCAACGGTACCGCAGTGCTCGGTCTCGGGAACATCGGTCCACTGGCTGGCAAACCCGTCATGGAGGGCAAAGCGGTCCTGTTCAAACGCTTCGCGGACATCGATGTGTTCGATATCGAGCTGGATGAGACCGATCCGATGCTCATCGTCGAAACCATCGCTCGCATGGAACCGACCTTTGGCGGCATCAACCTTGAAGACATCAAGGCGCCCGAATGTTTTGTTATCGAAGAGGAGCTCAAGAAACGGGTCAAGGTTCCAGTCCTCCATGATGACCAGCATGGAACAGCTGTGATCGTGGCCGCTGGCCTGATCAATGCTCTCATACTGCAGGAAAAGAACATTTCTGAGGTCAAGATCGTTTGTCTGGGCGCCGGTGCAGCCGGCTATGCATGCATGAAGCTGATCGAACAACTGGGCGCCAGAAAGGAGAACATCCTCTTCCTCGATCGCAAGGGCGTCATCCATGTGGAGCGGACCGACGAGCTTCCACCACACAAGGCCTATTTTGCCACTTCGCGGAAGGAGCGAACCCTTGAGGAGGCCATGCAGGGGGCCGATGTGTTTGTCGGCCTTTCGCAGGGGAATATCGTGACCCCCGACATGCTCAAGAGCATGGCGGAGCGCCCCATTGTGTTTGCCATGGCCAACCCCGATCCGGAAATCCCTTATGATGTTGCCATGAAAACCCGCAAGGATCTGATCATGGCCACAGGCCGGTCGGATCATCCCAACCAAGTCAATAATGTCCTCGGCTTCCCGTTCCTGTTTCGCGGTGCCCTGGATGCTCGTGCCACGACTTTCAATGAAGAGATGAAGATTGCAGCCGTACATGCGCTCGCCGAGCTTGCCCGACAGGATGTTCCCGAATCCGTGCTCAAGGCGTATGGCTTGGCATCCCTGCGATTCGGCCCAGACTATATCCTGCCCAAGCCCTTCGATCCCCGACTGATTGAGGTTGTTCCGGTGGCTGTGGCTAAGGCGGCGACGGAAACCGGCGTTGCCCGCAGACCACTCAAGGACGTGGATGCGTACCGCCAGCAGCTGGCAGGAAGAATCGACCAGACACGCCAGTTCATGCGCGCCATCATGGAAAAGGCATCGCGTCATCCCCTTCGTCTTGTGCTGCCTGAAGGTGAGGATGACTCGATCATCCGAGCGGCTATCACCATGCGCGACATGGGCATCGCCAATCCGATTCTGATTGGAAGAAAAAAGCACCTTGCCCAATGGTCGGAGGAATCCGAACTTTCCCTGGAGGGCATCGAGATCGTTGACCCGACCGAACAGGATGTGCGTTTTGACAGCCTAACCGATGCCTACTATTTCGACCGCAAGCGACACGGGGTCCTCAGGGAGGATGCCGCAAAAACCCTACGTCATGACATCAATGTGCTTGGCGCCATGCTGGTACGCCAGGGGTTTGCTGATGGCATGCTTTCCGGGCGCACTGCCCATTACCCGACAGTTCTGCGTCCTGTGCTCAAAGTCCTCGGACATGACCAGCGAGGGCAACATTATCACGTTTATGGCCTATACATCATGGTCATGGAACACAGCACCTACTTCCTGGCCGATTGCACAGTCAATGTCGAGATGAACGCCGCCGAGCTTTCACGCCTGGCCGTACTTACACATGAAACCGCCCAATCGCTTGGCATCGAACCGAGAATTGCCATGCTTTCCTTCTCCAACTTCGGCAGCGCGGAGCATGCGGAAACCAGAAAGGTCGCTGAAGCCGTGCGCATGTTGCATGAAAAACACCCAGAAATTGTCGTCGATGGTGAGATGCAGGCTGATACAGCCGTCAATGCCGAGATCTTGCGCCAGTACCCATTCAGCCATCTGAAGGAACCAGCCAATGTCCTTATCTTCCCCACCATGCAGGCTGGCAACATCGCCTACAAGCTGCTCAAGGAACTGGGGGGCGGACAAGCCATCGGTCCCATTCTCATGGGGCTTCCTCAGCAGGTTCATGTTTTGCATACAGGAGCTACTGTTGATGACATCGTCAATGTGGCAGCCATCGCAGCAGCACGCGCTGCAAGCTGAACAAGACCTGTGCCCTCCCGCTAAGCCACTCGCAGAAAAAGAAATCAACCGAGCAAAAAAAGCCGGCGGTTGATGCCGCCGGTTTTTTGTCTGGTACTCCCAAGGGGACTCGAACCCCTGTTTTCGCCGTGAGAGGGCGACGTCCTAGACCGCTAGACGATGGGAGCAATCGAGGGAGGCGATTTGTAGTGAAAAGCGAGACGCCCGTCAACCCCCGCGAGCAACCGTCAACTTGCAGCCGGGCCGGAGAAAGCCCTTCTCAATGACGAAATGACGTACAAACCCTGGCAACCGGAACCAAGGTCGAACAAGCCATACAGGCCAATCAAACGCCATTTTCCCTCGGCCAAACCGATTCCTCAGGCCATTGGCATAATCATTCAAGCGCTCTTGACTGAAATCCCCCTGGCAACGGACAAGTGTGCGCGCGGCCATCAGGCCGGATTCAACAGCGGGCCGAATGCCTTCACCGCTTGAACCATAAGCCAGCCCAGCTGCATCACCGACAAGAAGCACGCCATCGTCAACGACTTTGCGATGGGAGGCGGAGGCCAAAAGGTAGGCATGCCCATGCATTCTTGCTGCAGGTCGCTCAGGCAAGCGCGCCTCGGCAACCAACCAGTCAATGAACGCATCGACATGCCCTCCCAAGGCAGCTTGGTCCTGACGCCCTAGTCCGATATTCAACCAGTTGCCCTTGCGAAATAACCAGCCGTAACCGCGCAGGTCGGAGCAAAAATACAATTCCGGGCAGGAAGCCTTGATGACATCCCTCCATGCCGGAGGCAATTGAAACTCAATCTCCTGAGCATGCACAGCATGTTCAAATCGTCCCGTTCGTGCGCCCAGATGGCGGGCTACCGGGCAAAAATGACCACCGGCTCCAACCAAAACGGGGGCCTGCCAGCAACCGCTGTTGATATGCCAGATACCCTTGACACGCTCGACTTTCCGCACCTGTTCGCCCTCAATCAGCACAGCCTTGCTTCTCCTGGCAAGGAAGGCATCAAATTCACAGCGACGGATACCGTAACTCACAGCATGCTCAAAGCCGAATTCGACGGCATGACCGCCGATCAGGCCAACGCGAAAATGACGAATTTCCTGTAATACGTGATCCCGCGCATAATCAGCGGGCTTGATGTCAAGCAGATCCCAGACTTCCGGCGTAACCCAACCGGCGCAAACCTTATCTCTCGGAAAATGCTTTTTGTCAATGATGCATACCCGCCAGCCAGCATTCCGCAATGCAAAAGCGCAACTGCTACCCGCAGGCCCCCCGCCCACGATGATAGCATCGAAGCGGCTGGGACTCATTCCCGATAAAGATGCGCGCGTGTCAGTGGCCAGTCACTGACACCCGGACGAGCAAACAAAAGCTGAAACAGTTGCACGCTGCCTGCCGCAAAGGCAGCACTGCATCCTCCCAGATACAGCCGCCAGGCCTTTACAAAGGATGCATCGAACATCCTCTCCACCTGATCGGAGACCTGCTCAAAACGCTCCAGCCAATCGCGAAGCGTACGAGCGTAATGCATGCGAAGGTTTTCGACATCAAGCACAGAGAACCCGTGCGGCTCGATCACCGACAGCATTTCACTCAACGCCGGCACATAGGAACCCGGGAAGATACGCTTCTCGATCCAGTCGCTCATCTGCTGCGGCCTGTTCCGACCAACGGAATGAAGAAGGCCTCGCCCATCCGGCTTCAGACACCGATCAATCACTCTGCCCAGTTCAGCATGATGCTCACGCCCAACATGCTCCAGCATGCCAACGGAAACAAAGACATCATACTCGCCATCGATGTGCCGATAATCGTCCTCGATGAATTCCACCCTGTCATCAAGCCCCTCCTCCCTGGCGCGCTGCCTAGCATGGCGAATCTGCTCGCTGGAGATGTTATAGGCTCGCACGCGCACGTCATAATAACGCCCCATGTGAAGCGCAAGCGCTCCCCAGCCGCAGCCAGCCTCCACCACCGTTTCACCGGGACAAAGACGGAGCTTGCGACAGATATGTTCCATCTTGGCAAACTGGGCGGCCTCAAGGGTTTGCCGCTCATCCGTGTAATAGGCGCAGGTATAAATCAATTCCCTGTCAAGCCACAAGCGGTAGAAATCATTGCCCAGATCATAGTGACTTTGAATATTCTTGCGGGAACGCCGCAATGTATTGCGACGGGGATTGATGGCCCGGCGCAACAGGCGCGAAATCAGCCCTCTGTCAGAATGCTCGGGCATCGACCGATAGATCTCGGTCAACACCTCAATCAGATCGCCTTCGATTTCAATCGCCCCTTTGATATAGGCGTCGCCAAAGTGCAGATTCATATTGAGGGGCAAGCACCAAAGCGCCGGGCGTTCGCGAAAACGAATGCAGCCCACGGTTTGCTCGGGCCCAACGCGCTCCCCGTTCCAAAGCTCCAAACAGACGCGGGGACTGCCGATGCGGCGATACATCATCTCGGCCAAACGTCGGTCCATGCCTTGCCTTTCCCCGTCAAGTCTCTGCACCAACCCCATACTCGCCCCCCCGTTCATGCATGAACTGCCTAATACCTTAACATCAAAGCAAATTTAGACAAGCCTTGTTCGCGAAAGCTTTTGATTGAAGACTGTTACTTTTTGAATAAGCTGACGCCATGCTGAATGTGCCAAAGCCCATAAGCCATCCTCGTATCTCAGCAGCACTGCTTCTGCTGGGGCTCAGCGCTTGCGCGGTCAAAGGCCCTGTTCAGCAAGGAGCCGTGGATACGGCTCTTGAGCCTGTTCCGCTCATCAAACAGGCACATCTTCTGAAAGCGCCAACCGATCCGCTCCTTGCCGGGCTGTCGGCCAGCGAACTCAACCAATGCGCCCAACGGGCGAAACTGAAATTTTCCCCATACTGGCCTGTCGTTTCCGAACGCTCTGCATATGTGCGTCATCGAGTTCTAAGCATTCTCCATGAGCTGAAAGCACCGGATGCTCTGCAGGTCGTCCCCGTTGTTGAATCCACCTATGATCCCTATGCACTATCTCCCTCAGGAGCCTCAGGCTTATGGCAACTAATGCCGCGCACAGCCAAAGGATTGGGGGTTAAGTGGACAGTACTCATCGATGGCAGGCGCCATGTCGAGACGTCCACCAAGGCGGCGGTGCAATATCTGAAAAAGCTGCATGACCGCTTCGATAGTTGGCCGCTGGCCTTTGCAGCCTATCATATGGGCCCCAATGCCCTGGGCAGAAAGCTTGCTGAACAACCATGGAAGGCGGGCGATGGATTGGACACCATGCCTGTGCCTGAAATCACCAAAGAATATGTACGGAACATCATCGGTCTGGCCGTACTGGTGGACCGAGGCGAACTCCGCTTTAAGCCAGCCATCAAGACATCTCCAGTGAAGCTCAGTGGGCCGTTTGACCTGGTAGCCATGTCCCGGCAATTGGGCAAGGATCAGCTTGAATTGTTCCGTTTCAATCCAGGGCTGAACCTCGCTCGCGCCCATCTTCCCATCACTATTCATGTCCCGTCCTCGGATATCACAAGCTGGAGTCAACAACCACGCCTTAGGCTCCCGAAATATCGCCTGGTCGCGGTGAAGAAGGGAGAATCTCTATGGAGCATTGCCCATAGGTATCACGTCAGCGTGTCCTCATTGAAGTCCACCAATGCGCTACGCAGCAACATCCTGCGCATTGGACAAACCATCCGGATTCCCTCAGAGGACGGAAGCATCCTTGCCGTGGCCAACCCGCTGCTGAGCAACGGAAAAAGGCTGCGTTACAGCGTACGCAAGGGTGACTCGCTATGGAGTATAGCCAAGCGTTTTGGAACCACGCCTGCTGCGATAGCCAAGGCCAACAACATGTCCCTACACAGCCCGATCTTCCCTGGGGACAAGATCTGGGTCCATGCTCATCCGAAACGCAACGAAAGCTAATCCGAAGGGCATAAGCTCCATATATGTGGTCGTGCTGCTGGTCATGCTGACCAGTTGCGGACAGTCCGGATCCCAGTCACCAGATGCTAGTATCGACTGGGATGCCATTCCTGACGTACCTGCAAAAGGCGACAGAATCGTGGATGCAAGCATCGGAGATGCAAGCAATCTTATTCCAATGATTGCCGGGGATGCAGCCAGTCATGCCATTGCCAGTCAACTGTATCTTTCTCTGCTGAAATACGATGCCAACCTGAACCTTACCGGGCAGCTTGCCAAATCCTGGGACATTGCCCCCGACAACCGCACCATTGTGTTTCATCTGCGCCATGGCCTGAAATGGAGTGATGGGCACCCCTTTTCATCCTCAGATTGTCTATTCACACTGCAACTGATCCAGGACCCACACACACAGAGTGCATACAAGACCGACTACGCCAAGGTGACCTCAGCCGAAACCCCCGATCCGCTGACCTTCGTCGTACATTATGACGAACCCTTCTCGCCAGCTCTTGCGTCTTGGGCCTCCCTGGCCATTCTGCCTCGCCATGTGTTTGAGCATGAAGACATCATGCATACTGCATTGTCACGCAGTCCAAAAGCCACCATCGGACCCTATCGGCTCGCGAACTGGCAGCCACAGCAATCCATTCTTCTCCGCGCAAATCCGGATTATTTTGACGGTCCGGTATGGATCACTGAACGCATGACCCGCATCATCCCGGATACTGCCACCCAGTTTCTTGAGCTTTCGGCTGGCCGGCTTGACCTGATGACGCTGTCCCCCATCCAATATACGCGGCTGTATGTGAAGAAGGCCATCCTGAAACGGGACTACAAACGCTACCGTTATCTTGACTTTGTCTATACCTATCTGGGCTTCAACCTCACACATTCGCTGTTCCGCGATGTACGGGTCCGACAAGCCATTGCCTATGCCATTAACCGTCGCGAGCTTGTTGATGGTGTATTGCTTGGTCTTGGCCAAGTGATAGCCACGCCCTACAAGCCAGGCACATTCTGGGTGAACAGCAGCCTGACGCCACGCTCCTATGACCCTGAAAAGGCAAGGCAACTTCTTGCTGCCGCAGGTTGGGCAGACCATGACGGAGACGGCATCCTTGACAAACAAGGACATGCATTCCACTTCACGGTTTTGACGAACAATGGTAACAAACAGCGTGCCGATGCAGCCATTATCATCCAGCAGCGTCTCCATGAAATCGGCATCGAGATGGATGTCCGGCTTGTTGAATGGTCCGCCTTCATCGAAAATTTTATCAACAAACGCAACTTTGAGGCTGTGATTCTCGGCTGGTCGCTATCGCCGGAACCGGATCAGTACGCCATCTGGCATTCATCGCAAACTGGACCGCGCCAGTTCAACTTTCTCTCTTATTCCAATCCTATCGTGGACTCGGTGCTTGAGTCCGCTCGCCGGACCTTCGACAAGCAAGAACGTAAACGACTTTATGATCGCATGCAGCAGGAAATTTTCAACGATGTGCCCGTTGTTTTCCTTTATGCCCCCTACTCGCTTCCCGTCATCCACCGGCGCATCCGGGGCATTCGACCGGCACCTGCAGGCATAGGCTATAATAGTGAACACTGGTATGTTCCCAAGCCTGCACAGAAATACCATCTGACCGAGATCCAGCCCTGATCGTTGCGTATGCATGCCAAAAAAACCACATGGGTCAAAACATCCAGCTGCTGAAGGGATGGCAAGTCATCGCCTGAGGGTTTGGCAAGGCTGCCCGTGGAGTTCGACATAAAGACCCGTTATCCTCGCTGGCGATGAAACAATATGTGATCAAGCGATTGCTGGGCATGTTTCCATTGCTGCTTGGCATCACGGTCATTTCGTTCGGCATGATGCATCTGGCACCAGGCGATCCCACAAGCATTAGCCAACAATTCAATCCAAGGGTCTCTGCTGAAGACATCGAACGGTTGCGCAGCTACTATGGCCTGGACAAGCCACTTTACGAACAATATTGGCAATGGCTCAAACGATTGGCTGTCCTTGACTTTGGACAGTCCTTCTCGACCGATGGGCGGCCGGTTATCGACAAGATCGCCGAAAGGTTGCCCGTCACGCTGTGGATCAATGTGCTGGCCATGCTGCTCATCCTTGTCATCGCCATCCCGATTGGCGTAGCCAGCGCGGTGCATAAAGACACTTGGTTCGACCGGATGATGACCGTGTTCGTGTTTGTTGGCTTTGCCATTCCCTCCTTTTGGCTGGGTCTGTTGCTGATGATTGGGCTTGGTGTGAACTCCGGATGGCTGCCGATTTCCGGACTTCATGACTACAACTGGCAACAAATGAGCTTCTGGCAACAGCAGTTGGATCTTGCACGCCATCTTCTCATGCCGGTCTTTGTCTCCGCCATTGGCGGTCTGGCCGGCATGAGCCGCTTCATGCGTTCAGGCATGCTGGAGGTCATTCGCTCGGACTTTATTCTGACCGCCCGTGCCATGGGCGTGCCGGAACGAACGATCCGCTATCGATTGGCTTTGAAAAATGCCTTACTGCCGATTATCACACTGCTGGGACTATCGATTCCAGGGCTGATCGGCGGATCGGTCATCATCGAGCAACTGTTTTCACTGCCTGGCATGGGACTGCTGTTTTATGAAGCGGTCATGGCCAGGGACTACCCTCTGGTCATGGGAATAACGGTCATCGGTGCCGTACTGACGCTGGTCGGCAACTTGATCGCGGATCTAGCCTATGCCTGGGCCGACCCCCGCATCCGCCACGGAGGCCAAAAGTGATTCCCCGCCATCCCCTGCTTTGGATTGGTGCAGCCATCGTCTTCACCGTCACCCTGCTGGCGCTGCTTGCGTCATGGCTCGCCCCTTATGATCCAAATCACATTGATGTACATGCCATTCTTCTCCCTCCATCTCCGGAACACTGGTGTGGAACGGACACATTGGGCCGCGATGTGTTTTCACGCATGCTGTTTGGCGCGCGCGTTTCCCTGGCCGTGGGACTGGTTGCTGTAGGCATCTCCATCGCCATCGGCATCCTCATCGGAGCCTTGGCTGGCTATTACGGGGGGCGTATCGATGCGGTCCTGATGCGCATGACAGATATGGTGCTATGCTTTCCAACTTTTTTTCTGATTCTGGCCGTTATTGCCTTCCTTGAACCGTCTATCTGGAACATCATGATCGTCATTGGTCTGACCTCATGGATGGGGGTAGCAAGGCTCGTACGAGCCGAGTTTCTCAGCCTTCGGACAAGAGAGTTTGTGCTGGCGGCCATCAGTCTCGGAGTCAGCGTTCCCCGACTTTTCCTTCGATATCTTCTGCCCAATGCCATGGCCCCCATTCTGGTCACGGCTGTGCTGGGTATAGCCGGCGCTGTGCTCATCGAATCCGGACTATCGTTTCTTGGCCTGGGGGTACAACCGCCAAACCCTTCCTGGGGCAATATTCTGATCGAAGGCAAGGACAACATTGAACTTGCCTGGTGGCTCTCCCTGTTTCCGGGACTAGCCATCCTAATCACCGTTCTGGGCTACAACCTACTCGGCGAGGGACTCCGCGACGTGCTTGACCCGAGGCAACAACGATGAGAAAGCATGAACATTACATGCAGCAGGCGCTCAAAGCCGCACATCAGGCCGCCCGGCTTGGCGAGGTGCCCGTTGGTGCAGTTCTGGTGCTGGACGATCAGGTTTTTGTGGCCCACAACGCTCCGATCAGCAGTCACGATTCGACCGCACATGCGGAGATACGCGTCATCCGTTCAGCCTGTCAGGCCCTTGGCAATTACCGTCTTCCGGGAAGTACATTGTATGTCACCCTGGAGCCCTGTTGCATGTGTGCCGGTGCCATTGTGCATGCCCGCATCGACCATGTGATCTATGGCGCCGATGATCCGAAAGCAGGAGCTGTACATTCCCTGTACACGCTGTTATCCGATCCACGCCTAAATCACCGTCCAAAGCTGAGCCGGGGGATTCTCGCAGAGCCCTGCGCAGAGGTGCTCAGAAATTTCTTTCGTGAAAGGAGAAAGCGCACTTAGAAGCCGTTCACTCTTGTTCGAATGGTAAACTCTCAGAAACATAAACACCGCAACCCTGGAGCATCCAAGACGGACAGACGCCAGTCTTCGATGGTCGTCTCCAAGTCATTGGCCATCCACTCACACAAGCCTGCCGCATAAAGCCCCCCGCTGGATTTGGCATGCCGGATAAGGATCAGGCGCCACACTCAGACGCCATCGGTAGAAAATCCAATGCAAGCAGAAACATTTCAGCCGATGTTTTACGACTTGCAGCTGGCTTGACCGATCTGACTCTTGCAAATCTTTGCATGAGCTCGCCACGAAAGACATCAAATCCTTCCCCTTGGAAACTCTTGAGCAGTAAGTTTCCACCCTCCCGGAGATGATGAACGGCGAAATCCAGTGTGGCCTCGTTGAGAGCCATCATTCTCGCTTGGTCAATCACCTTGTTGCCGCTCATTTCCGGAGCCATGTCGGAAACCACCAAGTCGACTTTCCGGCCATCGAGACATGACTCAATCTCTCGCTGCACGGCTTCATCGGTGAAGTCACCCTGAATAACCCGAACGCCATCGATTGGCCGGACTTCGAGCAAATCGATGCCAACGATGATGCCCCGAGAGCCGATGCGGCGAGCTAATTCTTCGCTCCAGGATCC
>RFGS01000078.1 GCA_003695905.1 Zetaproteobacteria bacterium
CCTACCGATTGTTTGGAGCGGGGCGTAGCGCAGCCTGGTAGCGCATCTGGTTTGGGACCAGAGGGTCGGGGGTTCGAATCCCTCCGCCCCGACCATTGACGGAAGGCTTGAAGTGTCTGGCAGGCGCCTGTAGCTCAATTGGATAGAGCAACGGCCTTCTAAGCCGTAGGTTGCAGGTTCGAGACCTGCCAGGCGCGCCAAGATGGTGGATGTAGCTCAATGGTAGAGCCCCGGTTTGTGGTACCGGTGGTTGTGGGTTCGAGTCCCATCATCCACCCCAGGTTTGTTGATTGCTTGGCGGCGCTTTTGTGCGCCGCCTTGTTTTTTCTTGTGCTTGCCTTTCGAGGAAAGCGCGTCATACTTCGCCAAAATTTGTTGAAGATCCGGCTTTATCCAGAGCGGTGGAGGGTTCAGGCCCTGTGAAGCCGCGGCAACCGGCCGATAATCGGCGTCCGGTGCCAATGCCTGCCCCTGGGGCTTCCGGGGGAGCGATGATGCGCGGGTTGTGAATCATGGGTGCGCTGGACGCACCATGCTTGCTCAACCTTCGCTGTCTCGCGAAGGTTTTTTTGTTTCTGGTCAGGCCGGAAGCTGGAGAAGGAAGACCAATGAGCATTGTCCGTGCCCTGAAATGTCGCGAATGCGGTCAGGAATACCCCATAGAGCCGAATCACGTCTGTGAATTTTGCTTTGGCCCCTTGGAGATCGTCTATGATTACGATCAGTTGGAGGGGGTGTTCACCCGTGAGCTTGTCGAGTCCAGGCCGCATACGATGTGGCGTTACAAGGAATTGTTGCCGATTGATGGGGATCCCACGGTGGGGGTGCAAAACGGTTTCACGCCCTTGATTCGTGCCCGCAATCTGGAGAGGGTCCTCGGGGTTTCCGAGCTTTACATCAAGAACGATTCGGTTTGTCATCCGACGCTGTCTTTCAAGGATCGTGTGGTTTCGGTTGCGCTTTCCAAGGCGGTTGAATTTGGCTTCAAGACTGTAGCCTGTGCCTCCACGGGTAATCTTGCAGGATCGGTTGCAGCCAATGCGGCGGCTGCGGGCCTTGAGTCCTACGTTTTCATCCCCCATGATCTTGAGCAGGGCAAGGTGCTCGGTGCCGGGATCTTTGGCACCAAAATCGTCGGTATCGATGGAGCGTATGACGATGTGAATCGTCTGTGTTCGGAAGTGGCCGGTAAATACGGCTGGGCCTTTGTGAATGTTAACGTGCGACCATTCTATGCCGAAGGATCGAAGACCTATGGTTATGAAATCATGGAGCAGCTTGGCTGGCGCGCCCCGAAGCATGTCGTTGTGCCCATGGCTTCCGGTTCGTTGTGCACAAAGATTGACAAGGCCATCAAGGAGTTTATCAAGCTTGGGCTTGTCGAGGATGAGGGAACGGCGATCTATGGTGCACAGGCCACGGGTTGCTCGCCCATTGCTCAAGCGGTCAAGCAGGGGTCGGATCTGATCAAGCCCGTCCAGGCCGATACGATTGCCAAGTCACTTGCCATTGGAAATCCTGCGGATGGTTACTATGCCAGCAGGGTAATCCGCGACTCTGGTGGTTGGGCAGAAGATGTCAGTGACGAGGAAGTGGTCGATGCGATCAGGTTGCTGGCTGAGACGGAAGGCATCTTTACAGAGACGGCCGGTGGCGTCACGCTAGGGGTGACCAAGAAACTCATTGAGCAGGGCCGCATTCCTCGCGATGAGTCGATTGTTGTCTGCATTACGGGCAATGGACTGAAGACCCAAGAGGCTGTTGTGGATGCCATTGAGAAACCCAAGGTCATCAGGCCATCTATTCATGACTTCGATGCTATGATGGCCGAAGAGCAGCCGAAGGCTGCGGCCGATGCCTGACGGGCTACACTGACAAAGCAGAAAGGAGAATTGAAATGACCGTTACTGTCCGAATTCCAACGCCTTTACGCAAGCTCACCGGTGGGGCTGACGAGGTTCAGGTTGAGGCGGCCACAATCGGGGAAATGATTGACCAGCTTGAGGCTGCTCATGCCGGGCTCAAGGCGCGCCTTTGCGATGACAATGGAGAGATCCGGCGTTTCGTCAACGTATATGTCAATGACGAGGATGTTCGTTTTCTCGATGGACGTGAGACTAGGCTAAAGGATGGCGATGAGGTTTCCATTGTTCCAGCCATTGCCGGCGGAAGCTGAGTGCCGGTCATGATCGTTTGTTTATGCGGCTTAAGGAGGTGATGTCATGAAGCTGCGGGTTTATCTGACTTTTCATGAGGATACCGTGCGTCAGCCGATTATCTGGAAGCTGGGCAAGGAGTTTGATGTGGTGACCAATATCCGAACCGCCGAGGTTAAGGATCACATGGGGTTGGTCGGCCTTGAACTGGATGGCGATGATGAGGTGATCGAGGCCGCAGTTGCATGGCTCAAGGCCCAGGGTGTCCATGTGGATCCCATCGAACAGAACATCATCGAGGGCTGATCAGTTTTTGAAGCGACAAGGAGTCCATCATGGCGATTTATGACAACATCTCCGAGGCTATTGGCGATACGCCAATTGTGCGTTTGCATCATGTCGTGCAGGGGTGCAGGGCAGAGGTCCTGGCCAAGCTCGAATTTTTCAATCCCCTGAATTCGGTCAAGGACCGGATCGGCCGGGCTATGATAGAAGCTGCTGAGCGTGATGGCCTACTCAAGCCCGGAGGCGTCATTGTTGAACCAACCAGCGGCAATACCGGTATCGCTTTGGCTTTTGTTGCGCGTGCCAAGGGTTATCGCTGTATTCTGACCATGCCCGAGTCGATGAGTCTTGAGCGACGCAAGCTGCTCCGGCTCCTGGGAGCAGAACTCGTGCTGACGCCTGCGGAGCTGGGCATGAAAGGCGCCATTGCCAAGGCAAGCGAGATTCTTGCTCAAGAAGACAATGCATTTATGCCTCAGCAGTTCGAGAACCCGGCCAATCCCGAGATTCACAGGCAAACGACGGCTGAGGAGATCTGGCGGGACACGGAAGGTTGCATTGACGGCATTGTCGCCGGTGTGGGAACCGGCGGAACGATCACCGGGGTGGCGGAAGTCATCAAGTCTCGGAATCCTGACTTCATGGCCATTGCTGTAGAGCCGGCTGATTCGCCTGTGATTTCTGGTGGCCAGCCGGGGCCGCACAAGATTCAGGGTATTGGCGCGGGATTCATTCCCAAGAATCTGAATGTCGATATCCTGGACGGGGTGGAACAGGTCACCAATGACGAGGCTTTTTCGATGGCTCGTCGCCTGGCGGACGAGGAGGGCATTCCTGGCGGGATTTCTTCCGGTGCGGCCGTCACGGCGGCGGTTCGCGTGGCCAGTCGGGAGGGCATGGAAGGCAAGCGCATTGTGGTCATCGTGCCCTCGATGGCCGAGCGATATCTATCGACGGATTTGTTCAAGGGCATAGACGTCTGAGGCCATCGCTTCGACCAACCCGACATCAGGAAAAAGGAACAATGTACTCATGATCGATTTTACCGAGGAACAAATCGAGCGTTATTCGCGCCATATTATTTTGCCGGAGGTGGGAGCCGAGGGGCAATCCAGGCTTCTGGAATCGAAGGTGTTTATGGTTGGCGCGGGAGGACTGGGATCTCCTGTGGCTTATTATTTGGCAGCGGCTGGTGTTGGCACCATCGGCATTGCGGATGCCGATGTCGTGGATCGATCCAATTTGCAGCGCCAGATCATTCACAACCAGGACCGCGTGGGCATGCCCAAGGTGGAAAGTGCACGGGAAACAATTCAGGCTTTGAATCCCGATGTTCAGGTGGTGACTTATCAGCAATACATTACGGCCGACAACGTGCGGGAGATCATCCGGGATTATGACCTGATCGTGGATGGCTGTGATAATTTCCCAACCCGCTTCTTGGTCAATGATGCTTGCTTCTTTGAAAAAAAGCCTCTGGTTTCTGGAGCGATGTTCCGTTTCGAGGGCCAGGTTGCCACATTCAAGCCTCATCAGCAGAAGGGTGCTCCGTGTTATCGCTGTCTTTATCCGGAGCCGCCTCCGTCGGGTCTGGTGCCGAGTTGCTCGGAGGCAGGCATTCTTGGCGCTCTGGCTGGAGCCGTGGGGACGATCCAGGCTGTGGAGGTTCTGAAGGAGCTGCTGGGCATTGGGGAATCGCTGGCAGGCTATCTGATGACCTTTGACGCATTGCGCATGGAGTGGAAGAAGCTGCGTCTGCGCAAGGATCCGCATTGCCCACTATGCGGCGAGCATCCGACCATCACCGATCTGGTCACATACGAGCAGGCCTGCGAACTGCAGTCAGCACATTGAGCAGACAAGGACCAAGTGCCTGAATGGGAGAAACTGAACATGTCAGATTTTGAATTCGTAGCCTCATCAGACCTTGAGGAGTTTGAGCGCGGCTGGCGTGCGTTTCGCGAGGGACGCATGAGCGAGGAGCGCTTCACCCCATTCCGCCTGCAGATGGGCATCTACGGGCAACGCCAGGAGGGCGTGCAAATGGTGCGCATCAAGCTGCCGGGAGGTCGCCTTTCGCCGGATCAGCTTGAGGTCATTGCCGACTGCGTGGAGGAGTTCTCAGGGCGCCTGCCAAGTGACGGTAGTCTAAAGGAGGCCCCAGCGAAGCTGGCGCACATCACCACTCGCCAAGATATCCAGATGCATTTTGTTGATCTGGCCGATGTGCCTGCCATTCTGCGTCGTTTGGCTTCGGTCGGCTTGACGACGCGAGAAGCCTGCGGCAATACGGTTCGCAACGTGACCGCCTGTTTTCTTGCCGGGCGCTGCCCGGCCGAGCATGCTGATGTTTCGGTGCATGCGAGAGCGTTTGCCCAAGCGTTTCTGCGTCACCCGCTCACACAGCAGTTTCCGCGCAAGTTCAAGGTCAATTTTTCCGGCTGCGCTACAGACTGCGGTCTTTCAGGCATGCATGACATCGGCTTCATTGCCCGCGTGAAGGATGGACGCAAGGGATTTCAGGTTTGGGCCGCTGGCGGTTTGTCGACCCAGCCGATGAGCGCGATCCTGCTTGAGGACTTTATCGAGGAGCAGGAGATCTTTGTTGTGGGCGAGGCCTTGATGCGTATGCATTTCAAGTATTCGGACCGCAAGCGGCGGGCACGAGCCAGGCTGAAATATGTGGCGCAAAAGCTTGGAGCCGAGGGCTTTGTCGAGGAGTACCGGCGCCAGCGCGCGGCCATCGAGGCCATTCACCGTCGTGACAAGCCGGTATCCGGTGCTGGATGGCGCGAGCCGAATGGTTCGATGCCCTGGTCTGAGGATGGTGTTGTCAGGCAGCATGATGGGCGACTGGCTATTCTGCTCAATCTTTTCCGAGGCGACCTGACGCCTGAGCAATGCCGGGCTATAGCGGCTGTGGCCAAGACTGCTGGGACGCAAACGCTCATGGTTACGGCCGAGCAGGGATTGGTGATCGCCGATATCAAGCCTGAAGACCGCGAGAACGTTCTCGATCAACTGCAACAGGCCGGATTGTCGACTCGCTATGCCCGAGGCATTGCGGATGTCGTGGCCTGTCCCGGGAGTGAAACCTGCAGGCTGGGGATTACCTCGAGTCGGGGGCTGGCTGAGGCTATGAGACCGGTTGTTGATGCATTGAAGACGGATCCCACGCTGGCCGGCCTCACGGTGAAGGCATCCGGCTGCCAGCATTCATGCGGCAGGCATCATATCGCGGACCTCGGCTTTCATGGCTTGGCCAAGAAGATCGGAGGCCGTGCTGTTCCTCATTACCAACTGCATGTAGGTGGCTCGGGGCGTGCGGGCGAGTCGTTTGCCTTTGCCACCGATCCTGTTCCTGCCAAGCGGGCCCCTGAAGCGGGCGCGGCCATTCTGCAGGCTTATCGGGAAGGTCGCCTTGAGGGCGAGAACATGCATGATTGGGCAGCCAGAATCGGTCGCGAAGCGATCAATGCCCTGCTGGCCCCCTTTGCCGGTGAGCCAGGGGAAATTGAGGGCCTCGTCTACGACTGGAATGAGAACGAGGCCTTTTCCACCAAAGGCAACAAGAAAGGGGAATGCGCGGGAGCAGTGTTGTCGATGACCGATGCGCTGGTTTGCGAGGCCGAGTATGAGTGGATGCTGGCCCGGGCCCATGCCGACGCGATGTTCTGGGGCGAGGCCCATGGCTCGTTGAAGCGGGCTTCGGTTTCATTGGCCCGAGCCTTTCTGGTTCCCTTCGGGGAGGCGCCGGAAAAAGACGAGGATGTCTGGCCACTTTTGATTGCGCATGCATCCTCGGATGCTGAATTGCTGGGCGGGCTTACCGCCGTGCAAGCAGCCTTGATGGGCGTTGATCTACAGGAGCCGGCTCCTGGCATCACACGGCTGAAGCAGGCGGTTGGAGACTGGCTGAAGCTGGCCAAGGATCGCTTTGCTCCCGTGCCAGCGACGCCACGAGATGAAGGTGGCGAGGCGGAAAGCCGGTCGGCTCCGGAGGAAACGCAGGCGGGTGATGTGCCGTTGCTTGATCTGAGTGGTGTGACATGCCCGATGAACTTCGTGAAGACAAAGATCAAGCTGACCAGCATGCCAGTCGGTGCTCTGCTGGACGTCATTCTGGACGATGGGGCTCCCATCGAGAATGTCCCCCTGTCTCTTGAAGAGCAGGGGCAGAAGGTTCTCTCCAAGGAGCCATATGGCAACGGACAGTGGAAGATCCGCGTCCAGAAGACCTCGGAGATCTGATATTCGGGCTTCAGGCCGGATTCCATGAGTGAGGATAGGCATCCGTTTGCCAATCCTGGCAGGACGAAACTCGCGCTTGTCAGCCGCGGAGTCGCCCTGCCGGATGGTTTGCCTGAGCCTTCCCGCTGGCTTTCGCAGGCCAATGCGACGGAAACGGTCATCGACTTGCGCCTGCCTTCAGGGCATTTCTGTACAGTGCCCGTCGGGCAGCAATACACAGAGCAAAGCCCGATCAGCCTCAGGGTCAGGCCGGGCACCAGCGAAGGGACGCTCGAATGGGAAGGGGAACGCCTTCCGGTGCAATTACTGCCGGCTCCTGCATTCTATAGTAAGCGAACGCGTTCAGGTGCCCGCATGGGCAGTTTTGCGGCGCTGCATGAGCGGTTGCTGATTCTACATCCCTTTCTGGGATGCGGCTTTTTTGCCCGCAAGGGCGAGGCCTGCCAATACTGCCTGTACGATTCCATGCTCAATGACGAGGAGCCCCCAATGAGGGATCCGCTGGAGCTTGTGGAAGTCGTTCAGGCAGCCATGGCCGAGCGCGAAATCGATACCGTGTATTTGTACAATGGCTTTTCTCCTGGGCCCGATGCCGGGTTGAGGCGCCTGGTGTCGGTGATCGCGCTGCTCAGGCGCCACCTGGGACATCGTCAGATCGCCCTGGAGACCGTTGCCCCGCAGCAGCTCTCTGTTTTGGATGATCTTTATGGTGCAGGGCTGGACATCTTCATCTGCAATCTTGAGGTGTTTGATACACATCGATTTGCGGAATTGTGCCCCGGCAAGGAAAAGCATGGTGGTCAGGATGCAGTATGGGCTGCGCTAAGCCATGCCAGAACCGTATTCCGGCCTGGCGCGGTGGTCAGTCATCTGATTGTGGGATTGGAGGATCCGGAGTCCACGAAGAAGGGCATGGAGGCCCTGGTCAGCCAAGGTGTGGTTCCCCTGCTGGTTCCGTTCCGACCGTTGCCCGGAACCCCGCTGGCAGAACATCCGCCCGTGGCTTTGGATGTTCTGGAGCAGACCTTTCTTCACCTGTATGGGCTGCTTGCCTCGTCACCGTTTCCCATGCACAGGCTCAGACACATGGGTAGGGTGCTGACGCCGATGGAGAGTCGCGTTCTCGATGGATCCCAAGCGAGCCTTGCCGACATGTGGGCGCTTTCTCCACTGGGGCAGAAGCTGGGCGGTTGGGTCAGTGCCCTTCGACGTCAACTCAGGGCTCCATTGAATCAGGACACGGTGCTGTCCAATGGAATGGATAGGCGGCCGATTGTCGTCGTGCTGGCAGAAAACGGTGCACCTTTTGCTGCTCTTGCCTTGCTGTTCGGCGCAGCCTTGGCATTGCTGCAGATGGATGCCCCCGAAGGACTGCAGTCAGAGGCCTGGAGCACGCTGGTCATTTTTGGGTTGTGCCTCGTGTTATGGATTAGCCAACTGCTTCCACTGTCAATTACTTCTCTGCTGGGGATGGCGGCCTTGCCACTTATCGGCGCCATGGATTCCTCGGAAGTCTTCTCACTGTTTGGCAATCCGGCCGTCTTCTTTATTCTCGGTTCGTTCATGCTGGCGGCCGGCCTGATGCAGACGGGAGCATCGGAACACTTGGCGCTGAAGTTTATCGAACATTTTGGGCGTGGTAGCCGCTCGCTTCTTGCCGCTGTGCTCTTGTTGCCTGCATTCATGGCCATGACCATGCCCGAGCATGCCGTGGCAGCCGTGTTCCTGCCCATTGTTTGGCAAATCGTGCGCAGTCTCGGCCTGCGGGCACGTCATCCATATGCCCAGGCGCTTTTCTTGTCAATGGCTTGGGGATCCATTATCGGTGGGGTCACGACACTGCTGGGTGGTGCACGCGGTCCTTTGGCACTTGCCTTGGTCGAGGAACTCAGTGGTCACAGCTTTTCATTCATGGATTGGATTCTGGCAGCTCTGCCCATTGTGCTGCCGATGTTGGCGGTTGCCCTGCTGGTTCAACAACGCTTGGCACGCGCTGATCGCGTGCGTGTTGAAGAGGCGCATGAGTATCTGGCTCAGCGAAGGCTGGAAATGGGTGCGATGCCGTTGCGTGCTCGATTGATGTTACTGCTCATGGCCGGGACCTTGCTCGCCTGGATCAGCGTGGGTCATGTCATGGGGCTGGCCAGTATTGCGCTTATCAGTGTGGTGCTGATGTTTGTCTTGCGTCTGGTGGAATGGAAGGAGCTTGAGTCTTCGGTCAACTGGGGCGTCGTGTTGATGTATGGTGGGGCCATCGCGCTCGGCAAGGCCCTGAGCGATACGGGGGCAGCGTCATGGCTGGCAGTGCATCTTTTCCCCACTGCAGGGGTGAGTGGTGTGACACTCATGCTGTTGATCGGTTTTGTGACCCTGTTGCTGACGGAGAGCGTGAGCAATGCTGCAGCCGTGGCCATTCTGTTGCCGATCGCATTGCCGTTGGCCGAGGCGGCAGGCCTGGATCCCGTTGCGACGGCCATGGCCATCGGGATCGTATCTGGTTTCGCCTTTATGTTGCCCATGGGGACTCCGCCGAATGCCATGATTATTGGCACGGGATGTGTCTCAACCGGCATGATGTTTCGTGCAGGGCTTTTTTTGTCCTTGGCTGCCATGCTGTTTTATGCAATGTCTGTTGCATGGGTCTGGCCAATGTTGGGGATTTGAGTGCTTCAGGGAGATAAGTCGTGGATAACCTGATCAAGGAAACGTTGTCGATTTTGCGCGGGGCATGGGCCAAGCATGGAGATGGCTTGGTCTATCCGTGCAGTTTTGGTGGTGAAAGCTCGGTTCTTCTGGACCTGATTCATCAAGCAGAGCTTCCCATTCCGGTGTTGACTCTGGATACAGGACGCCTTCCCCAGGCCACCTATGATTTTATTGATGAGGTCAGGGAATTCTATGGGCTCAATGTGCAGATCGTCTTTCCCGATTGTCGGGAAGTCGAGAAGATGGTTCGGGAACATGGCGTCAACTTGTTTCGGCAATCGCCAGAAATGCGGCGCCTGTGTTGTGAGATCCGCAAGGTTCATCCGCTCAAGAGGGTGCTGGCGGGTAAGTCCGCCTGGATTACCGGCAGGCGTCGAGAACAGTCGCCGGATAGGAGGAACATCCTGGCCGAAGAGGCCGATGCGGTCTATGGGCTGACCAAGTACAATCCTCTGCTGAACTGGACCTGGGATCAGGTCAGGGAGTACATCAGTCAGCGCAAGATTCCATACAATCGACTAATTGATCGGCATTACGTGTCCATCGGTTGTGAATGCTGTACGCGCCCGATCACGGTTGGCGAGGATCCGCGTGCCGGGCGTTGGTGGTGGGAGTCGGAGGAGGCCGCAGCAGAGTGTGGCTTGCACATGGATCCCCTGCGTGGTTATGTGGGTGGAGAAGGATTGGAAGGAGAGGGTATCTGATGAAGACCGATACGACGCATGAGAAGTTGTCCATCGTCTGTTTCAGCGGTGATTATGACAAACTGCTGGCTGCATTTACGATGGCTACGGGCGCTGCGGCGACCAACCGTCAGGTGACTATGTTCTTCACCTTTTGGGGACTCAATGCTTTGAAAAGAATCCATGGTCGCAGGGCGCTGGGGCGTACCCCGATGGCTAGGCTGTTCAACTGGTTGATGGGCGGCTTGCGCAATCTTCCGCTCTCCCGACTCAATTTTGCCGGACTGAGTCCCAGGCTGATGGAGCGCATGATGCGCAGGAACAATGTGGCTACCTTGCAGGAGTTGATTCAAGCTGCCCGCGAACTGGGGGTCCGCTTGGTCGCCTGTGAAATGGCCATGCACATACTGGAACTTGAGCGCGGTGATCTCGTGGAAGGGGTCGAGGATATTGTCGGTGTGGCCACATTCCTGAACGAATCCCGTGATGCCCACATCATTTTCATCTAGAATTCCCCTCCATGAAACATTTTTTGGATATCACACGCGAGACCTGCCCGATGACCTTCGTCAAGGTCAAGCTCACCCTATCCCGTATGGAGAAGGGCGAGGAGCTCGAGGTCATTCTAAATGAAGGTGAGCCTTTGCAGAATGTGCCCCGTTCCTGCGAGGAACAAGGCTATACGGTGATTTCGGTGGAGCCATGCGGCGAGGGGCGCCATCGGGTCTGGATTCGGAAATAGAGCAACAGCAAACAGGGGACGAAAGATGAGCGAGCGAAAACTGACACAATTGCAGGCCCTGGAGGCGGAGTCGATTCACATTATCCGCGAGGTTGTCGGAACCTTCCGCAATCCGGTCATGCTGTATTCCATCGGCAAGGATTCCAGTGTCATGCTCCATCTGGCACGCAAGGCCTTTTATCCGGCACCGTTGCCCTTCCCCCTGCTTCATGTGGATACGGGATACAAGTTTCCGGAGATGTACGATTTCCGGGATTGGTTTGCCAAGGAGATCGGAGCCGAGTTGATCGTTCACCGGAATGAGGAAGCCATCGCTCGGGGTATGAATCCCCAGGAATATGGGGTCGCCCGTTGCTGCGGCGCTCTGAAAACCCAGGGCTTGTTGGATGCCCTGGAGGAAGGGGGGTACGACGCCGCTTTCGGTGGCGCTCGTCGTGATGAGGAGCGTAGTCGTGCCAAGGAGCGCGTCTTTTCCATCCGGGATGAATTCGGCCAATGGGATCCCAAGAACCAGCGTCCTGAGTTGTGGAACATCTATAACGGCCAGATTCATGAAGGTGAGTCGGTGCGTGTCTTTCCCCTGTCCAACTGGACAGAAATGGATATATGGCTGTACATCCGCCAGGAGAATATCCCGATTGTTCCGTTGTATTATGCAAAGGAGCGTTGGGTGATCGAGCGTGGTCCGATGCTGATTCCTTTCTACGAAGGCATGGAAGACCAGCTCAGAGAGGGTGAACAGCCCACGAAGGTCATGTGCCGGTTCCGCACCCTTGGGTGCATTCCGTGCACTGGAGCCGTGCGCTCGAATGCCACGACCCTTGATGAGATTGTGGCGGAGGCTGCCGCAGCCCGGCGCAGCGAACGGGAGACGAGGTTGATCGATCATGGATCGAATACGATGGAAGACAAGAAAAAGGAAGGCTATTTCTGAGCCACCCTGCAAGCAGACAAAAAAACAGACGAGGAATACAACCATGACCGAGATTGACTGGAAACTGAGTCAGGAAATTCAGCTGCTGCGACTGGTGACCGTGGGAAGCGTGGATGATGGCAAGTCCACGTTGATTGGACGTCTGTTGGTGGATACCAAGGGTGCCTTCGAGGATCAACTGCTTTCAGTGCGCCGCAAGCGCGGGCCGGCCAAGGAGGCCGAGATCGACTTGGCGATGCTGACCGATGGCTTGGCGGCTGAGCGTGAGCAGGGCATCACCATTGATGTCGCCTACCGCTACTTTGCCACGCCCAAGAGGAAGTTCATCATGGCCGATTGTCCCGGCCACGAGCAATACACCAGAAATATGGTGACCGGAGCTTCCACGGCCAATGCGGCCATTATTCTCATCGACGCGCGCAATGGCGTCATGCCGCAGACCAAGCGACACACGCATATTCTCGCCCTGCTGCAGATTCCGCATCTGATCGTTGCGATCAACAAGATGGATCTGGTGGATTACAGCGAGGAAGTGTTCAAGCG
>RFGS01000010.1 GCA_003695905.1 Zetaproteobacteria bacterium
CCAGCCGCAGGGGGAGCGTGGCCTAGATTTGGCAGCCTTCTCCCGCCTGCGGGCAGCCGGATGATCAATGTTGAGAAATAAAAAAACCCGGCAATCAGCCGGGCTTTTTGGCATTGACGGGTTCAACAACAAAACCACCATACCATGAACAAATGGTGGGCAGGGACGGAATCGAACCGCCGACACGAGGATTTTCAGTCCTCTGCTCTACCGACTGAGCTACCTGCCCTCCCTCTGGAACCCGAACGAAGGAGCGCGGATTATTCCGATTGCCCGCGCTCGTTTCAAGCATCAATTTCCAGAAACGCCGAGGCCGCCAGCAGGCGGCCTCAACGAAATCCGAATGCATATCAGTCGAAGGAGACCCGGTAATGCGGATCTATCCAGCATCGAGGCAATTCCTCGCCCGATGGAAAGACCAGCTTGGCCTTTTCCTCGCGCACGGGATCGCCCATTTCCTCTCCCGCCTGATAACGGACAGTCACGCTGCTTTCATGAGGGTCCACCAGTTCCAGCAGCTCCTCCACATGAACCAGATCGCCTGAATCCCTGTTCTTCAGAAACATTGCCACCCTCCTTCCTCAAAAGCGCTTTTCTACCAATATTCAAGCAGCTCCGGTGGCTTTTGTCCAGCAAAATCACGATGATGCCTGGGGCTTGCTCGCGCGCATGATCAGATGGCTGTAGGGAATCAGCATCATGTCCTGGTGCACATGCGAGTTCACCCGATCAAAGACCTGCATTGCAAGCCGGCGATATGAGCACTCGTCGCGCACATTCTGGCCGCGATCACGGGCAATGATCCACCGGGCGAGTGCATGCTGGTGTTCATGCCAGACAGGATCCACCGTGATGCAGATACCTCCCGGCTTCAACGCCTGCCAGGCCAAGCGAAAAAGCCGCACGGCCTGTGCATCGTCGAGGTGATGCAACAAGCCAATGGCCAGAACGACATCAAAGCCTTCAAGCTCATCGATAACGGCCTCATCGAGCAGCCGGGCCTGAAAATGCCCGCGCGAACCAAAACGCCGACGCGCCTGCTCGATATAGGCCCCTGATGCGTCGAATCCAAAATAGCTCCAATCATCGGGAAGATGCGCCAACAGATCCGCCGGTCCACAGCCAATATCGAGCAGGCGCATGCCCTTCCCTTTCGGGAGTTCCCGTTCGACAAACAGCCTTCGAAAACGCTCCGCCCCTACCAACCGCTGGAACAGCGAATAGAAAAGAGGTGAGGAAAGAATGGCCCGAATCCCATGCGTCACCTGCGCCACGTCAGCCCTCCGCCCTCCGCAACGTGAAGGTCATCGGCGTTGTCCATGTAGCAGGCATCCGACGCAACAGAGACAACATGCCGCTTGCCTTGAGCAACCGATAACAACCCATGAGTCCTGAACCCTCATGGCGCCTGCGGAACCACGGATCCTGCTCCAACCTCCTGAGTGATCTATACAAAAGCTCCGGCTCAAATTCGACATCCAGTCCTCGTTGCCTGGCGTAATGCAGCACATCGCCGGCCGAGATGAAATTCAGCGAATTCCACAACGCGACGCCATCGGCGACCCAAGGCGCATCAAGCCCTTCGATCGAGGAAGCAAACCAGCGCCGGGTCCACCGGCCGCGAGGGCCCAGCACAGGCAGCCCAAAGTGCGGCTCGTAGGGAATCCGGTAATTCGGACAGGCATGCCTCATGCATCCATGCGGCGAAAGCACGGCCAGCATCGCATCCATAGCACGAGACCAATCGGGAATATGCTCGATCACATTATTGCTGAAGATGAAATCAAACTGGCCATGACGGGCAGGATCCAGCTCTTGCGCTGGACACTCCAGCACCTCAAGGTCAAGTGATGCATGACGATCAAGCAGTCTTTCACGCATGAGCCTGAACAGATCAAAACCACCGCTTGCCGGCTCCAGGGCGACGACATTCAGTCCCTCGCTTTTCAGAAACAGACTGGTCAGACAAAGACCGGCACCGATCTCGATGATACGCATGTCGGGACTCACCAGATGAGCGATCATCTGCCAAGTGATGCGCGCCTCGTTCATCAAGCTGACCAGCGCCCTCTCGACATCGGATGCAGATATGTGGAGAGCCTGGGATAGCTCTGAGGCCCAGGCATGCGTCGGGATATCGGAAAGAAATCGCTCGAGACGAGATTGATCCGGCTTGCTCACGCGCGCATTCCACCACATTAAAGATCATGCGTCATGACCCGGCGATGGTGGCATTTCTCAGGCATTTGCAGCAAACTCCCGGAACGAGGATTGCACATCAGGAGACGGAGATGGGCCGTATTCACCGTTACAAAGGCAAACATATTCTTGTCGAATTCGAGGCCGAACGATGCATCCATACAGGCGATTGCGTCCGGAGCCTACCTGAGGTGTTCAACACCCAACGAAAAGGTCGATGGGTCCATCCCGATGCCGCCGATGCCCAGCGCATTGCCGAGGTTTGCGCCCGGTGTCCGACAGGAGCATTGCGCGCCCGCTCCCTCGATGACGGCCGGCTGCTCGATCAACCGCCCGAGCACAACAGCATCCAGATCGTAACCAATGGCCCCTTGTATATCCATGCGCGCATGCGCATCAATGGCGAAGAGCCTCCCGCTTACCGGGTCGCACTGTGCCGCTGCGGTTCCTCATCAGCTATGCCGTTTTGCGACGGCAGTCACCGGCAGCTCACCTTTGAGGACAGCGGACAGCCTGTTGCCCTGCCCATGCCCGGTGAGGCGGCCAAGGGAGAGCTGGATATCCAGTCACAGCAGCCTGGACCCTTGCGCGTTGTGGGCCCGTTTCTGCTCATCGATGGTGCCGGCAAGGCAAGAGGGCACTATCGCCAACTCGCTTTCTGCTGTTGCGGTTCATCGCGCATGAAACCCTTGTGTGACGGATCGCATGCCCTCATCGGTGAATCGTCAGCCAAGCTCCTCTGAATCCTTCCGCATGCTCGCCTGGGGCAATGACGATGCCCCCGAGAAAAACAGCGTCCTTGCATGTGCGAGCACGCGCCGCTCCACCGCCTCCCTTTCAACCCGGACACCCTGCTGGGCCATCGAAGTGACCGGCCGGTCTGACATACCGCAGGTGACGATCCCCTCAAAATGCCGCATGTCCGGATCAATATTCAGGGCAATGCCGTGATACGTCACCCAGCGCCGACAACGAACGCCGACCGCAGCAATCTTCAGACCCCGCACCCATACCCCTATGCCGCGCGTATCACGCTCCGCTGATATTCCGAAGTCCGACAGGGTACGAATGATCATCTCCTCCAGCCGCCAGACATGACGGTGCAGATCACGCTCATCTCGCAAATCCGCTATGACGTAACACACCAATTGACCGGGGCCGTGGTATGTGACCTCGCCGCCGCGTCCCGTATGAAACACATCGATCTGCTGATGGCCAATGATCCTTGTCAGGACATGCTCCGGGGAGCCGGATGTCCCGATGGTGTACACGGGCGGATGCTCGGTCAGAACCAGGCAGCCCCTGCGCCTTCCAGCCAGCACATCGGCCACAAGCCTTTCCTGTTCGGCAACGCTGTCCGGATACGGCATGCAATCATGGCGAATGAGATCCATGTCGCCATGCTACGGATGAATGCAGGCCTGTGCACCTAGGCCGGGCATGGGCCGGCTTCGCGCCAGCAGCAGAAGCTGCTATATTTTGTCAATGCACGACCTGGATGCGCTGCTGCAAGCCCTGACAGCCCTGGCCATAGGCCTGTTGATCGGCCTGGAGAGAGAACGCAGTCAGTCCAGGGAAGGCTCTCGAACTGCGGGACGCATTGGCATCCGCACCTGTGCATTGGCTGCCTTGAGCGGCAACCTGATGACCTGGTTTCCTGGGCCCTGGCAACCATGGACCATTCTTGCCGGCATGGGCTTTACCGTGGCCCTGGCCATCCTTTCCTATCTGCGCACAAGCCTCGGCAGGCATGCTGACACGGGCATCACCTCGGAATTCGCACTATTCATCTGTTATATCCTGGGCGTCATGACCGGCAGCGGTCAGAGCGCGGAAGCCGGCATCATCGGCATCATCCTGCTTGCCTTGCTGCATTTCAAAGCCATGCTGCACAAATTCTCTCGCACACTTT
Source organism: Zetaproteobacteria bacterium (assembly GCA_003695905.1). GTDB lineage: Bacteria > Pseudomonadota > Zetaproteobacteria > Mariprofundales > Mariprofundaceae > J005. The sequence continues at coordinate 4,112 of RFGS01000010.1, forward strand.
CACAGCAGGACATGCAAATGGCCATCCAGTTTCTGGTGATCAGCATGATCGTCCTGCCACTGCTGCCCAATCAGGGCTATGGTCCCTTCCATGCCCTGAACCCGCATCGCATCTGGCTGATGGTCGTGCTGATCTCCGGACTCGGGTTTGCCGCCTATGCGGGCATCAAATTGCTCGGAGACAAGGCCGGCTTAAGCTTGACGGGACTCCTCGGTGGCATCGTATCCAGCACGGCCGTGACCATGGCCATGGCGCGCATTTCCAGAACCGCACCATCGCTGGGGCATGCCTGCGTGCTGGCGACGCTCTGGGCCTGCGGCTCGGTCTTCATCCGGGTCTGGCTGTTATCACTCATTCTGTTTCCAGATGTCGCCAACCACCTCGTGACGTCCATGCTGGCCATCGTAAGCTTTGTCGCTCTGCTCACATTGATGCTGTGGCGCAGGCCGCAACAGGAAACGAACCATGCCGACGCAGGCTACGCGCCTGACCGCAATCCCCTTTCTTTCAGAACAGCGTTGATGTTCGGCTTTCTTTATGGTCTGGTGCTCATGTTCAGTCACTGGGCCTATGCCACCTTGGGTACAACAGGCATTTTGGGTGTTGCCGCAGCCTCAGGGCTGACCGATGTGGATGCCATCACACTGACCCTGAACGAAATGGCGCGCAAAGAGCTTGAATCCAGCCTGGCCGCCAAGGCCATCCTGATTGCATGCGTGTCGAACACATTGGTGAAATGGTCCCTGGCCATGGGCCTTGGTGCGCGAAACATCCGCTTGCCGCTATCCATCGGATTGCTGCCCATGGCTGCTTTTGGCCTCATGGGCGCCCTGCTGATCTAAACGCGCATTGACCCGAAAGCGATGCCACCTACAATCGCTAGCCTTCCGGGCACTTGGTGCCCTGTTTAAATTGAGGAGGACCAGTGTCCCTGAAGGTAAAACGCAATGATCCCTGCCCCTGCGGCAGCGGCAAGAAATACAAAAGATGCTGTTTGCATGCAGCCCGCGAGGCCCAGGTGGCCAGCGCCAAACGCCGGGAAGGCGTACAAAAGTCTCTCGGCTGGCTGAACAAGCACCATGCACCACAGATCGAGAACTGGGTCGAGCGTGTCTGGCTTGAAGGCCTCACAGAACAAGAGCGCGCCGGCATAGCCACGGCGGATGCGCGTATCCGTGGCATTCATGATGTCAATCTGCTCGAGCAGTTGATTGCTGAGGGCACATTTTCAGACATCGAGGCATCCCCGCTGCAACTGATTCTTGAGACAGATGAACTCGCACTGGATGACGAACAGCGCGACTTCCTGACCCAGCTCGGACACCGCCCCCTGCGACTGTACCGAGTGACTGCGTGCTCTCCCGGGAACAGCTTCTCGGTATGCGATGTCCTAGACGGGGGGGATCAGATAACAATCATGGATGCCTATGCAAGCAGGATGCTGGAGGACGGGGACATCATCGGGCTACGCCTGCTGCACACACCCCAGGGCTGGGAAAGCTCGGGTGCGATCTACCATATCCCTGAGGAGTTCGTTGACGACCTTGTCGCACAACTGCAGCAGGCTGAGCAGCATGAATATGGCTGGAAACTGGTCCGTTACTGGCTACGCCTGGTAGCCGCCCACGTATAAAGGGAGCGGCGATGAGGTCCAGACTTTCAAACAACAGAAAACGTAAGATCCGGCTGCTCCTGGAGCAGGCCACTCAGCTCCTCGAACGCGGTCAGCATCAAATGTGCGAACGCATTTGCCAGAACATCGAGCACTTGGATCCCGGCAACGCTGATGCAGCCAATCTGCGTGGCCTGATGACCAGCGCACAGGGAAGGCCCGAGCAGGCACTGCACTGGTTTTCAAAGGCCACGGAAGCAGAACCAAGACGAGCCGAATTTCATGCCAACCTGGCAGGCATGCTGCTGCTTGCCCAGAAAAGTCAGGAGGCCCTGAAGCACTATCAGCAGGCTCTCAGGTTGCAGCCCCGCCTGCCCTCCGCGAAGCTGGGCATGGCCACGGCGCTCGTTCAGTTGCGACGCTATGATGAGGCCATTCAGCTTCTGGAAGCTCTCCAGCGCAAAAAACCCAGCAATCACGACATCCTCATGCGCCTGTTCAGGGCGCATTATCATGCTGGTCACACAGAGCAGGCCGAAACATGGCTGCGCAAGGCCTTGGATTTGAAACAGGATGATGCCGATGGCTGGTACCAGTTGGGGCTGCTTTTGCTGGAAAACGGAAAACGGAGTCAGGGACGAGATGCCTTGCTCAGGGCCCTGCAATTTGAGCCCGATCATGCCGATGCAGCTCTGTTGCTGGCAGACACGCGCCGTTTCGACACATCCGGTGACGAGGCTGCGCTCATCGAGAGCATGTACCGGCGTGCCGATGAAGGCTCCGAACAGCGCATGAAACTGGCCTTTGCCTATGCCAAGGTTCTCGATGATCTCGACAGGACCGAGGAATCCTTTGCCTGCATCCGAGAGGCCAATGAAATCCGTCACCGGCACAGTTCGTATGACCAGGAGACCGAGCTGGCTCACCTTGAGGCCATCATGAATGCCTATGACGAGGAAACCATTGGACACGCATGCGACCTTGAGGATCAGACTCCCATTTTCATCGTCGGCATGCCGCGTTGCGGAAGCACGCTCGTCGAACAAATCCTTGCCGCACACCCTGATGTTTTGCCGCGTGGCGAAACCGGCCTAATGGAGGAGACCTTCCTGCGCCTTGGCGAGCAACAGAAGAATCCGGTCACCCTTCAAGATATCCAGCGCTTCTCGCCTGAACAGTGGCGGGCCATCGGGGAAAGCTATGTTGCGTCCCTGCGCGCCGGAGATGATACCCCCCGCCTGACGGACAAAACCCTGTCCAACATCCGGTTCATCGGCGCCATCTACTGTGCCCTGCCTCATGCCCGTATCATTCACGTCCGCAGAAACCCGATGGATACCTGCTGGTCCATTCACCGGCACCATCTGCTTGGTCCGCTTTTCGATTTTGGCAGCAGTCTCGGAGAGCTCGGTTATTACTACCGCATGTACCAACGACTCATGGACCATTGGCACAGGGTCCTGCCCCAAGGCACCATGTATGAAATGGATTACGAGGACCTCGTAACCGATCCCGAGGGCGAAATTCGCAAGCTGCTGGAGGCCTGCAACCTTGATTGGAATGAGCGCTGCCTGAGGTTCCACGAGGCCAAAACCAGTGTGCGAACCGCCAGTTTCATGCAGGTCCGCCGCCCGATCACACCGAACGCGATCGGCGCATGGAAGCGATATGCAGCGCATCTGCAGCCTCTACTCCGCATTCTGGGCGAAGCAGGCGCCGATTGACCCCCAGGCATGGAGCCATACAATCCTCTTAAGTGCGAGGAAAAGGTATGATGGAACAAAAAAACATCGATGACATGAGTTTCGAGGAAGCGCTGGAGCAGTTGACAATGCTTGTTGAGAAGCTCGAATCAGGACAACTCCCCCTAGAGGAAAGCGTGGCCGCCTTCGAGCAGGGCGTTCAACTCACCCGCCGGTGCGAGGCCTTGCTGGATGAGGCCGAGCAGCGCTTGCAGATCCTCGGTGACAAGGAGCGCGAAGGATCCGCTGAATGAACGCGCCGCCGTTTCTTCAGCAGCATGCGCAAGAAGTTCATGCATCCCTGGAGCATGTATTGAACAAACACCGATCCGGCATGCCGGATCGGTTGTGGGAAGCCATGCGCTACTCGTTGCTTGCCGGAGGCAAGCGCATCCGGCCCGTTCTACTGATGGAGACTTACCGTGTCTGCGGTGGCCAGGCTGTTGCAAGCATCATGCCGGCAGCCGTGGGCCTGGAGTGCGTGCACACCTACTCCCTGATTCAGGATGATCTTCCATGCATGGATGACGACAGCCTCCGTCGCGGTATGCCGACCTGTCATTGCCAATTCGATCAGGCTACAGCGCTGCTGGCCAGCGATGCCCTGCTGACGCTTGCCTTTCAGTTGCTGGCCGAAGCCGAATGGCCGGCGGCGGTGCGCGTAGAGCTTTGCCGCCGCCTCGCCATCGCATCCGGAGGGGCGGGCATGGTGGGTGGGCAGATGCTGGACATCGAGGCCGACAGCCAGTCGATCAACAATGAACTGGAGATCGAACGCATTCATGTTCAGAAAACGGGGGCCCTTATCTGCTACGCCTGCGAAGCAGGCGCCCTGCTGGCAGGCGCTGATGAAACAAGAATCGAACATGCGTCCCGCTTCGGCAGAGCGTTGGGCCTGCTGTTTCAGGTCACCGATGACATCCTTGATGTCACCTCAAGCACCGATATCCTGGGTAAGAGCGCCGGGAAAGATCAGCGCCAACAAAAGGCGACCTATGTCTCCATCCTCGGTTTGTCCCGCACACAGGAACTGGCCGATGAATGGCTGGCCATTGCCCTTGAGGCTGCCTGTCAGCTTGGCGACAAGAACGGACACCTGACCGACCTGGCGCAATATGTCCGAAACAGGGAACACTGATGGACTACCCATTGCTCGAAACGATCCGAGGGCCTGAAGATCTGAAGAAGCTCGATATCGAGATGCTGCCAGAGCTGGCACATGAGATGCGCCAATATCTCGTCAAGACGCTAGCGCCGATTGGCGGGCATCTCGGAGCAGGTCTGGGCGTCATCGAACTCACCATCGCGCTTCACTACCTGTTCAATTCGCCTGAAGACAAGATCATCTGGGATGTCGGACACCAGGCATATCCGCACAAGATTCTGACAGGGCGACTGGAGAGGATGCCTACCCTGCGCCAATATGGAGGACTGTCCGGATTCACCAAACGCAGTGAATCCGAGCACGATCCCTTTGGAGCAGGCCATGCCTCGACCTCCATTTCGGCCGCCTATGGCTTCGCCTGGGCGCGAGATCTCCTAGGCCAGCACCATCACGTCATAGCCGTCATCGGGGACGGGGCCTTGACGGGAGGCATGGCTTTCGAAGCGCTGAATCATGCTGGAGCCAACAAAAACCGACTCATCGTCATCCTCAATGACAATGAAATGTCCATTGCTCCGAATGTCGGCGCGCTTTCCTCCTATCTGGCCCGCATCATCACGGGCAGGCAATACACAAACGCCAAGGAAACAGCAAAGCGCCTTCTTGAAAAAATCCCCGGAGCCATGGATGCGGCCAAGCGACTCGAAGAACACGTCAAGGGGCTGATCATCCCCCCGGGCGCGCTGTTCGAGGAACTTGGTTTCCGCTATATTGGTCCGATTGACGGGCACAGCTTTGATCACCTCTTGCCAACATTGCGCAATTGCCGTGAGCTCGACGGCCCCATCCTGCTACATGTGCTGACCCGCAAGGGACTGGGATTCTCGCCCGCGGAAGAGGATCCGGAAACCTGGCACGGCCTGGGACCCTATGATCCTGAAACGGGCCAACCGCTTCCATCCACAGGCAAACCGCCAAGCTACACCGAGGTTTTTGGCGAAACCCTGGCCGACTTGGCTGACGAGGACCCTCGCATTGTGGCCATTACCGCAGCGATGCCGGGCGGCACAGGACTTACCCGTTTCCGGCGCCGTCATGCCGACCGTTTCGTGGACGTGGGAATTGCTGAACAGCATGCAGTCACGTTTGCCGCCGGTCTGGCTGCAGCCGGTCTCAAGCCTGTCGTCGCCATCTATTCGACGTTCATGCAACGGGCCTATGACCAGATCATCCACGATGTCTGCATCCAGAACCTTCCGGTTGTGTTTTGCATGGACCGTGCCGGCATCGTGGGAGCCGACGGTGCGACCCACACAGGCATGTTTGATATCGCGTTCATGCGCTGCCTGCCAAACATGACCCTCATGGCCCCCAAGGATGAGCAGGAATTGCGCGATATGCTGGCTACAGCGTTCAAGATCGAGGGACCGGTGGCCATTCGTTATCCCCGAGGGCATGGTGTGGGGATCAGGCTTCGCCAACCGGCAGCTTTGCCTTTCGGTCGTTCTGAGCTGCTGCATCAGGGCGATGCAGGCCTTGTCATAGCCGTAGGCAGCCGGGTACACGATGCCATGTCCGCTGTCAGGCAATTGCACCAGCGCGGGGTGGCGTCCTACACGCTGTTGAACCTGCGCTTTCTCAAACCCCTTGATGACTCCTCAATCGTTGCTCATTTGCAGAACAATAAGCCATTGGTCGTGATTGAGGAGGGATGTTCCTGCGGGGGCATTGGTGAACAGGTTGCGACCCTGGCCCTGCAAGCAGGCTGGACCGGCCCGTTTCGGCACCTAGCCATGCCTGACCGGTTCCCCGAACACGGTGCACCGCATGAAATCCTGCAAAAACTCGGACTCGACCGCGAAGGCATTCTGTCATCTCTACAATCCCTGGTCGGCTAGCATGGCTAAACTGCGACTTGACCAGTTGCTCCTGGAAAGGGGATTCGTCGAAAGCCGGAGCCAGGCCCAGGCCCTCATCATGGCCGGACTTGTCTATGTCAATGGACAGAAGGCAGATAAGGCTGGAAGCACCTTCGATGCCGAAGCCGACATCACGGTTCGCGAAACCCTGCGCTATGTTTCTCGTGGCGGACTGAAACTTGAAAAGGCGATAAAAACCTTTCCCTTTGACCCGCAAGGTTGTACCTGTCTGGATGTTGGCGCCTCAACGGGAGGATTCACGGATGTTCTGCTGCAGCACGGCGCAAGCTGCGTCTATGCCGTGGATGTCGGACATGGCCAGCTACATTACCGCCTCCGACAGGATCCTCGCGTGATCAACCTGGAAAAAACCCATGTGCGGAATTTGGACGAGCGACTGATTCCCCAGCGAGTCGATGCGCTGGTCATCGATACTTCATTCATCTCCCTGTCCAGGGTGCTGCCCCATGCCTGGACCTTTCTTCGGGCCGGAGGGTGGTGCGTGGCCCTGATCAAACCTCAGTTTGAGGTCGGGCCCAAAAATTTGCGCAAGGGAGTCGTCCGGGATGAACGGGCACGCCAACAGGCGGTCAAAAGCGTGCTGGAGCTAGCCAAAACCCTTCCGGGCTGCCGGATCATCGGCGTGGAACCATCACCCATCACAGGCCCCAAGGGCAACATCGAATACCTGCTGGGGCTTGTTCGTGAGTACTGATGAACGAAAACTCCACGCCTTCTTTGACCTGAAACCAGAGGCTGTCATCTCGGCCATTGAGAGCCAGGGACTGCTGTGCAATGGACAATTGATGCCACTGAATTCATATGAGAACCGCGTGTATCAAATCGGGCTGGAATCCGGTGAAACCGTCATCGCCAAGTTCTATCGACCCGGACGCTGGAGCGATGCCGCCATCCTGGAAGAACACCGCTTCACACAGGAACTGGCCACCTTGGATATACCAGTCATTGCACCCTTGTGCATCCGTGATGAAACCCTGTTTCATGCTGGCATTTACCGTTTTGCCATATATCCACTTTGCAGGGGAAGGCCCTTTGAGGCCGAGAATCGAGCGCAATTGAAACAACTGGGCAGGTACATCGGCCGCATTCACGCCGTGGGAAGCGCGGACGTTTTCCATCACCGACCAAGGCTTTCCGTTACAAGGCTCGGGCGCGCCTCCTGCTCCTACATTCTTGAGCATGGCTGGCTTCCCCACGAGCTGGAACAAGCATATGCCGATCTCTGTAAGTCCCTGCTTGATCGCATCGATCAGCTCTTCTCGGCATCCTATGCAAAGAAGGCCATTCGCATCCATGGCGACTGTCATGCCGGCAATATCCTCTGGGATCATGATCTTGGGCCACGAATCCTCGATTTCGACGATTGCTGTATGGGTCCGGCGATCCAGGACCTCTGGATGTTTCTTGGCGGCTCGCGAAACCACATGGAATCCAGCCTTTCGGCCCTGCTTCAGGGTTACACGCAATTCCACGATTTTGACATCAGGCAATTACGTCTTATCGAGGCCTTGCGCACATTGCGCATCATGCATTATGCCGCCTGGCTTGCTCGACGATGGGATGACCCCGTGTTCAGAGAAGCCTTCCCATGGTTCGATGACCCTCATTTCTGGCATGATCACTTACAGACCCTTGTCGCACAGGCCACCGCCATGACAGAGGAGCCTTTGCAATGGATTTAGAACAACGCTTGACCGAACTTGAGATGCGCTTCACATATCAGGAACGCCTCATCGAAGAACTCAATGAAGTGCTCACGCATCAAGCCAGGGAACTCGAGCGACTTGTCCATCGTCTTGAACGGCTAGAGACCTGCCTCGAATCCTGCATGCAGGGAAGCACGACTCCCCTGCCCTCAGAAGAACCACCTCCGCCACATTACTAGCGGCATCAGATGCTTTTGAGAAACGCGATCAAATCCGACTGGTCACGGGGATCACAGATGCGCTGAGCCGGCATTTTCGTCGTGGCCGAGTCATCACCGCTAAGCTTCCTGATGGCCTGTTTCGAATTGCACACCCATTCAGCGAGTTTCGGCTCATCCCAAATCCACTGGGCTTCAGCCAGGGCCTTGCTGTACTTCATGTCCGGCATCTTGCCGGCCCTTCTTCCCACAACGCCTTTCAAACCCGGACCAACCTTGCGCCGATCATCCAAACGATGGCAGGCCAAGCACTTTGCCGCCAGTCGTTTGCCGCGATGTGCATCTCCCGCTAACAGCAGAGCGATGGTTTCCGGTGGAGCAAGCGTTTCACTGCCTGCCTTCTCGGCGCTGCTGACTTTTGTCGCAGGCCCCGATGAGGCTGGTACGGAGGGCGTTTCCCCGGCAGTCGCCCCCCCTCCTGTCGACGTAGCTGAGTGCTCTCCTGTTACAGCGCTGCCGGATGTGCCGTCGAGCCGTTGCTCCCCAGAAGCTGGCTCGCTGACTTCCCGAGATGTCTCGGCTGGTATCCCTTCCTGCTGGACACCAGCCTGCATGGCTGACGGTTCCTGCGACGAGTTGGGCTTGGGGACAACGCTCTCGGTCTTGGTTACTGCCACTGTACTTGTCTGACTGGCATGGACACCCTGATGGGGAACGGCTTCAGGTGCGGAAGCTGGCTCTTCATTGTTACCCCCGCATGCGCTCAACAGTAAGGCAATAGCAATGGCTGGTCCCAGGCGACTCATGGCAACCCTCCGCATCTCTAATAGATTTCTAATTACCATAGCACGCACAGCAGACAAACGCAAACGAGGGGACTCATGGAGCCCCCTCGCCCGACCATTCCAGCAAGCTGGTACTCAGGCAGACTCCGGAGCCTCGCCTCCTCCGGCGACTTCATCCGGTGCCTGTTCAGCTTCATAAGCGGCTTCGGGCTCATCAGCCTGAGCCGGTTCGGCAGCAGGCTGAGGAATCATACGGGAAGCAAGTCCCGTGCCTGCCGGCAGCAATCGGCCAAGGATCACATTCTCCTTCAGGCCCGTCAGCCAGTCGACCTTGCCGGCAAGGGCCGCCTCCGTGATCACACGGGTCGTTTCTTGGAACGAGGCAGCCGAGATGAAGGATTCCGTGTTCAGGGAAGCCTTCGTGATGCCAAGCAAGATCGGCTCGAAACGGGCCGGAGGCTTGCCCTCCGCCTCAAGCTTGCGGTTGACCTCAAGAACCCGCTTGCGCTCGACTTGCTCGCCAGGCACGAAATTGGATGCGCCGGGATCAGTGATCTGCACCTTGCGCATCATCTGACGCACGATGACTTCGATGTGCTTGTCATTGATCTTCACGCCCTGCAGCCGGTAGACCTCTTGCACCTCGTCCGTGAGGTAGTTGGCCAAGGCCTCGATACCCATCACTCTCAGGATATCCTGAGGAGACGGCGAGCCCTCCATCAGGCGCTCACCCTTACGCACCCGATCGCCCTCCTGCACGATAATATGGCTACCCTTCGGAATCTGGTATTCAACCGGATCCGAACCATCATCAGGCTCGATGAACACGCGGCGCTTACCGCGGATGTCCTTGCCGAAGGAAATCACGCCATCCTTCTGCGCAATAAAGGCCAGCGTCTTCGGTTTGCGTGCCTCAAACAACTCCACAACGCGCGGCAGACCACCCGTGATGTCCTTGGTCTTACCAACCTCCCGCGGAATCCTGGCCAACACATCACCAGCCTTGACGGTTTCGCCATCCTCCACGTTCAGAATAGCACCTGGTGACAAGAAATATCGCGCCGCCGTGTTGGTACGGGGCAGAACCAGAGGATCCCCGTCCGGTCGCTTTGGATCCACCAGTTGCAGCTGCGGCCGTAGGGCATCCTTGCGAACATCCACCTGCTGGATGACGACACGGTTGCTAAGCCCCGTCACCTCATCGGACTGCTCGCGCATGGTTGTGCCCTCAACGAGATCGACGTAACGCACGCGACCATCCACCTCGGCAATCAGGGGCATCGTGTACGGATCCCATTCAGCAAGCTTTGTTCCGCCCTTAACCTCGGTTCCGTCGCCCACTAGCAGGCGCGCACCATAGGGAATACGGTGGCGCTCGAGTTCTTTGCCTACCTTGTCACATACCAAGGCCTCGGCATGTCTGTTGATGACGATGTTGGCCCCACGAGAGTCCGTCACGACAATGGCATTCTCGTAACGAACCGTTCCACTGAAACGTGCCTCGACATGGGCCTGCTCAGCCGCGCGGGATGCCGTACCGCCGACATGGAATGTACGCATGGTCAACTGTGTGCCCGGCTCGCCAATGGATTGGGCGGCAATCACGCCGACGGCCTCGCCGACTGAAACCGGCGCGCCATGAGCCAGATCCCGGCCATAGCAGGTTGCACAGATGCCATCCTCTGCTTCGCAGGTCAGCACCGAACGAATGCGCACGGACTCGATGCCCGCCTCTTCAATCTTGGCCGCCAGTTCCTCATTCACCATGGCACCAGCTGGTGCAATTTCCTCGCCGGTGATGGGATCAACAGCTGCTTCAAGAAGCACCCGGCCCAAGGCGCGTTCGGCCAGGGGCTCGATGATCTCTCCGCCCTCGACCAGGGCGCTCATGGTGATGCCTCGGTCTGTGCCGCAATCCTGAATGCGGATCACGGCATCCTGAGCGACGTCGACAAGGCGTCGGGTCAGATAGCCGGAGTTGGCCGTCTTCAAGGCGGTGTCGGCCAAGCCCTTGCGCGCACCATGCGTGGAAATGAAGTACTGCAGAACAGTCAGACCTTCGCGGAAATTGGCCGTAATTGGCGTCTCGATGATCGAACCGTCCGGCTTGGCCATCAGGCCACGCATGCCAGCCAACTGGCGAATCTGCTGGGCCGAGCCTCGAGCTCCTGAATCCGCCATCATGAAAACAGGATTGAAGGTCTTGGTCACCTCCTTCTTTCCTTCCGGACCTTCAACCTCCTCGGAGGCCAGGTTCTCCATCATGGCTCGCGCCACCCGGTCGGTCGTCTGGGTCCAAAGGTCCACGACCTTATTGTAACGCTCGCCGGCCGTGATCAAACCATCCGCATACTGCTTTTGAACCTTGGCCACTTCCTTTTCGGTCGCACTGACCAGCTTCTGCTTCTGCTCGGGAATAACCACATCGTCCAAAGCAAACGATGCCCCTGACCTGGTGGCATAGGTATAGCCGAGCACCTTCAGGCGGTCAGCAAACAGTACTGTGGCCTTGTTGCCCGCAGTCCTGTAGCAACGCTCAATAAGCGCGCCCACTTCCTTCTTGGTCAGTTCACGATTGATGCTAGAGAAAGGCAGTGCCTCAGGGAGAATCGTGGACAGAATGGCCCGACCCGGCGTCGTCTTCTCCCGCTTGCCGCGGATGCGGCAATGAATGCGCGCGTGCAGTGCCACCACGCCTGCATCCAGGGCCCGCACCACCTCGTCAGGCGAGGAAAACACCATGCCTTCGCCTTTCTCGAACGGACGCTCGCGCGTCAGGTAGTAGATGCCAAGCACCATGTCCTGAGTGGGCACGATGATCGGCTTGCCCGTCGCCGGGCTCAGGATGTTGTTCGAAGACATCATCAATGCCCGAGCCTCTGTCTGCGCCTCGATGGACAACGGCACATGGACAGCCATCTGGTCACCATCGAAGTCCGCATTAAAGGCCGTACAAACCAGTGGATGCAACTGAATGGCCTTACCTTCGATGAGCACGGGCTCGAAGGCCTGAATGCTCAGGCGATGCAGCGTTGGCGCGCGATTGAGCAGAACAGGATGCTCATGGATGACCTCTGCCAGGATATCCCATACCTCCGGGATACCCTGCTCCACAAGCTTCTTCGCTGCCTTGATCGTATTGGCCAGTCCGCGCGCCTCGAGCTTCGAATAGATAAACGGCTTGAACAGCTCCAAAGCCATTTTCTTCGGCAAACCGCACTGGTGAAGCTTCAGCTCCGGTCCGACAACGATGACCGAGCGGCCGGAATAGTCCACGCGCTTGCCAAGAAGGTTCTGACGGAAACGACCCTGCTTGCCCTTGATGATATCGGACAGGGATTTCAACGGCCTGCGATTGGTGCCGGTAATCGGCTTGGATCGACGCGCATTGTCGAACAGGGCATCCACTGCTTCCTGCAGCATGCGCTTCTCATTACGCGTGATGATTTCGGGGGCATTCAGCTCCAGCAAACGCCGCAAGCGATTGTTTCGGTTGATGACCCGACGATACAAATCGTTGAGATCCGAAGTCGCAAAGCGCCCACCATCCAGGGGAACCAGCGGGCGAATCTCCGGCGGCAATACAGGGATGACTTCCAGGATCATCCATTCGGGCCGGTTGCCCGACTCGATCATCGCCTCGATGGTCTTCAGGCGCTTAGTCAGCTTGGTCAGCTTGGTGACGGCCTTGGTGGCTGCGATCTGTGCACGCAGGCTCTGACGCTCCTCATGAAGGTCGATATCCTTAAGCATCTCGCGCAAGGCCTCTGCACCCATGCCGACGCGAAACTCTTCGCCATATTCCTCAAATGCCTCAATGTACTCATCCTCGGTCAGCACCTGATACTTTTCCAGGCTGGTCAGACCGGGATCAAGTACTACATAGGACTCGAAATACAGAATTCTCTCCAGTTCCTTCAGGGTCTTGTCCAGCAAAAGTCCAATGCGTGAAGGCAGGCTTTTGAGGAACCAGATGTGAGCGACGGGAGCTGCAAGCTCGATATGCCCCATGCGCTCTCGGCGCACCTTGGACTGAATGACCTCAACCGAGCATTTCTCGCAAACAACGCCCCGATGTTTCAGCCTCTTGTACTTGCCGCAGAGACATTCGTAATCCTTGATCGGACCGAAAATCTTGGCGCAGAACAAGCCATCGCGTTCTGGCTTGAATGTGCGGTAATTGATGGTCTCCGGCTTCTTGACCTCACCATAGGACCAGGAACGGATCTTTTCCGGGCTTGCCAGCCCGACGCGCAAGCCATCGAAATCCTCGATGCTGCTTGGCTTCTGGAACATCTTGAGAAGTTCTTGCATTACTTGTCTCCTTCCGTCTCGGCAGGTTTCTTCACCATCTCGATGTCAATGGCGAGCGCATTCAGTTCCTTTGTCATGACGTTGAATGACTCGGGGATACCGGCCTCAAACGACATGTCGCCGCGCACGATGGACTCATACATCTTCGTGCGTCCCTGCACGTCATCCGACTTCACGGTCAGCATCTCCTGCAGCGTATAAGCCGCACCGTAAGCCTCAAGCGCCCAAACCTCCATTTCACCAAACCGCTGGCCGCCAAACTGGGCCTTGCCGCCCAAGGGCTGCTGCGTGACCAGCGAATATGGTCCCGTCGATCGGGCATGAATCTTTTCATCCACCAGATGATGAAGCTTCAGGATGTACATGTGACCCACGGTCACCGGACGGTCAAAAGGCTCTCCGGTTCGGCCATCGTACAAGGTCGTCTGGCCAGACTCAGGAAGCCCTGCAAGCCGCAGCATGCGCCGGATATGCTCCTCCTTTGCACCATCAAAGACCGGTGATGCAATCGGCACGCCATCCTTGAGCAACTCACATTGCTCAAACAGTTCTTCGTCGCTCAAGGCCTTGATCCGCTGACAGGCATCCTCGTCCTCTGCATAGATTTCAAGCATGAAATTGCGGATGTCGTTGGCCTTGCGACCTGCCTGAACCATTTCTTGAATCCGGGCACCGAGCGCCGAAGCCGCCCATCCCATATGGATTTCGAAAATCTGTCCGATGTTCATACGGGATGGCACGCCCAGCGGATTCAGACAAATGTCCACAGGAGTGCCATCCTCCATGTAGGGCATGTCTTCCTCGGGTACGATCACTGAGATCACACCCTTGTTACCATGCCGCCCGGCCATCTTGTCGCCAGGCTGAAGCTTGCGCTTAACGGCAACGAAGACCTTCACGACCTTGATCACGCCAGGACCCAAATCAGAGCCCTCGCGAACCTTGGCAACCTTCTCCTCGAAGCGAGCCTCCAGCTTGGCGCGCTCCTTGTCCAGGGAATCCAAGACTTCGCTAACCCTTGCCTGGACTTCATCTTCCTGTACAGACACGCCAGCCAAATCGCGCAGGCTGAGCGCGCGGACATGTTCGACCTCAATGGTCTGTCCTTTCTTCAATCCCTTGAATTTCGCAGCCTTCTGCCCGACGAGCATGCCCTCCAGACGGGCCAGAACATTGGCCTCCAGGATACGACGCTCCTCTTCCTTGTCCTGGTAGAGCTGCTCGACCTCTTCCTCTTCGATGGCCTTGGCGCGCTCATCCTTTTCATCCCCGCGACGGGTGAACACCTGCACGTCGACGACCACGCCCTCTTCACCGGGCTTGACTCGCAGACTGGTATCGCGGACATCAGCGGCCTTCTCACCGAAGATCGCGCGCAGCAACTTCTCCTCCGGCGACAGCTGGGTTTCGCCTTTCGGGGTGATCTTGCCAACAAGGATGTCTCCCTGCTTGACCTCGGCACCGATATAGGCAATGCCCGAATCATCCAGGTGACGCAAGGCCTCCTCTCCCACATTCGGGATGTCACGCGTAATCTCTTCAGCGCCTAGCTTGGTTTCCCGCGCCACGCATTCGAATTCCTCGATGTGGATCGAGGTATACACATCTTCCTTGACGAGCTTCTCGGAAATGACAATTGCATCCTCGAAGTTGTAGCCCCGCCATGGCATCAGCGCCACCAGCACGTTTCTTCCAAGCGCGAGCTCACCCTGGTCGGTGTTCGGACCATCTGCGATGATCTCGCCCCTGGCAACCTTCTGCCCCACCTTGACCAGCGGACGCTGGTTGAAGCATGTGTTCTGATTGGAGCGACGGTATTTGAACAGGCGGTAGATATCGACGCCAGGCTCACCTTCGACCTGCTCGTCGTCGCTGACCTTGATCACGATACGGCTGCCATCCACGCGCTCGACCACGCCCCCGCGCCGGGCGACCATGTTCACGCCAGAATCGCGTGCCACTACGGCTTCCATGCCAGTGCCGACCAGCGGCTTCTCCGAGCGAATAAGCGGAACGGCCTGCCGCTGCATGTTTGAGCCCATCAAGGCACGGTTGGCGTCATCATGCTCAAGAAAGGGGATCAACCCCGCCGAGATGGAAACCACCTGAGACGGGGAAACGTCCATGTAATTGATCTCTTTTGGCTGAGCCATGATGAACTCGCCATCCTTGCGGCATTGAACGAAATCAGCCACGAAGGCCCCATGTTCATCAACCTTGGCATTGGCCTGGGCAATCACGTGCTTTGCCTCGTCGATGGCCGAAAGGTATTCGACCTCGTCAGTGACACGCCCGTCAACAACCTTTCGATAAGGGGTCTCAATAAAACCGAACTCATTGACCTTGGCATAACTTGCCAGCGAATTGATCAATCCGATGTTCGGGCCCTCAGGAGTCTCAATCGGGCATAGTCGGCCATAGTGCGTGGGATGCACGTCGCGAACCTCGAAGCCGGCTCGCTCACGCGAGAGCCCGCCCGGCCCCAGTGCCGACAACCGCCGCTTGTGCGTGACCTCGGACAGGGGATTTGTCTGGTCCATGAACTGAGATAGCTGTGAAGAACCGAAGAACTCACGAACGGCAGCAATAAGTGGCTTCGCATTGACCAGGTCTGACGGCATCATTTCCGTCAGATCCCCCGAGCTGAGACGCTCGCGGATTGCGCGTTCCATGCGCACAAGCCCCAGTCGGATCTGGTTCTCGAGCAGTTCTCCCACGGAGCGCAGGCGACGATTGCCAAGATGATCGATGTCGTCAACTTCTCCGATGCCGTCGCGTAATGACAGCAAGGTATCCAGCGTCAGCAGAATGTCTTCAACGCGCAGCGTTCCATGCTCCAGTGGAACCTCGTCATTGCTGATGCCAAGACGGCTGTTCAACTTCATGCGACCAACGCGCGAGAGATCATATCTGCTCGGATCGAAAAACAGGGATTCAAACAGGGAACGGGCGGTCTCCACCGTCGGCGGCTCGCCAGGACGCATCATGCGATAAATCTCGACTTGTGCCTCCTCCTTGGACTGGACCATGTCCAGGCGCAGGGTTTCGGCAAGCCAAGGACCACGTACAGCGCTATCAATCAGCAGGCAGTCAAATTTCTTGATGCCAGCACCTTCCAGCGCCGATAGGGATTCCTCGGTCAGTTCCTGGTTGTGATCGATAAGAATCTCGCCGCCTTCGATCATGATCGGCTCGGCCGTAACCTCGCCAATGACCGCCTCACGCGGAACATCCAGCCATTTGACGCCGGCCTCGCTGAGTCTCTTGATGGCAAGGCGTGTGAACTTCTTGCCTTCGGCAAGGATGCGGCGACCATCGACGACAATGTTCGTGGCCGCACGTGTGCCAAGAAACGTCTCCGGATCGAACTTGACCTGAATGCCCTTCTTGGTGAAGCGGTAGGTGCGGCGTGCATAGAAGCGATCAAGGATCTCCTGAGTCGTCAGACCCAGCGCCTTGAGCAGAATGCCGACCGGCATCTTGCGGCGGAGATCGATACGGAAGTTGACCTTATCCTTGGCATCGAATTCGAAATCCAGCCAAGATCCCCGGTACGGAATCAGACGGGCATTGAACAAATACTTGCCTGAAGCATGGGTCTTGCCTGCATCATGCCCGAAAAACACGCCCGGCGAGCGGTGCATCTGCGAGACGATGACACGCTCGGTGCCGTTGATGATGAACGAGCCGTGCTCCGTCATCTGCGGGATCTCACCCATGTAGACGGACTGGTCGCGCACCTCGCGCACCTTGCGGCTGCGCTTTTCGCCCTCGGTATCAAAAATCTTCAGGCGCAGCTTGACCTTGATGGGCAGGGCATAGGTGAGGTCCCGTCGGCGACATTCATCCAGATCATAGCGGGGAGGGCTATATTCAAGCCCCAAAAACTCCAGTTCAGCCGCCCCCCCGTAATCACGTACAGGGAAGATGCCGCGAAAGACATTGGCAAGACGTGAATCATTGATGTCCTCACCCTTACCAACAACCTCCTGAAAGGACTGCGTCTGCAGCTGCAGGATGTTTGGCATGCTGATTGGAGATTTGATGGTGCCAAAGTTTTTGCGAATGCGTTTGGATGATGCGTGATTAGCCATGATGCCCTCAATCCTTGGTTTTCAATTGTTCAAAACGAAAAAGGCCAAACCCCGATGACCGAAGTCATCGGGGGTTGACCGGACGAAACGTCAGCGTACTCAAAAGCGCCAAGCGTATTTACTTGATCTCGACGGATGCGCCAGCCTCTTCCAGCTTCGTCTTCAGTTCCTCGGCCTCATCCTTGGACACGCCTTCCTTGACAGCCTTGGGCGCGCTTTCGACGAGTTCCTTGGCTTCCTTCAGGCCAAGGCCTGTGATCTCGCGAACAGCCTTGATGACCTGAATCTTCTTGTCGCCTGCGCCAGCCAGAACGACATCGAACTCGGTCTTCTCCTCGGCTGCGGCCTCGCCGCCACCTGCTGCAGGAGCGGCTGCAACAGCAACCGGCGCTGCTGCGGAAACACCAAACTTGTCCTCAAGAGCGGAAACAAGCTCGGACAGTTCCAGCACCGTCATGTTCTCAATTGCTTCAATCAGTTCTTCTTTAGAAATTGCCATGGTAATAAGCTCCTCTTGCTTTGGTATTTATATGAAAGAATTTACGCAGCCTGTTTCTGATCGCGAATGGCTGCCAGCGTCCGCACGAACGAAGCTGGAACTTCTGCCAGTACACGAACAAAACCGCTGATCGGCGATTGCATGCTGCCCAACAATTTGGCCAGCAATACCTCGCGTGGTGGAAGCTTGGCCAGAGAAATCACTCCAGCTGCATCCATCATCTTGCCGTCGAGCACACCACCCCTGATTTCCAGAGCCTTGTGCTCCTTGGCGAAATCAGCGATGGCTTTGGCCATTGCTACCGGATCATTGCCATACGCGATGGCAACCGGGCCGGTAAACAGCTCTTCTGCAGCCTTGAACCCTGTTCCCTCTGCAGCGCGGCGGGCCAAGGTATTCTTGACCACCTGAAGCGACACATTCTGCTCATGGAGACGACGGCGGAGCAATCCCATCTCCGCAACCGTCAGGCCACGATACTGTGCCACAACACCGGCAGAGGACTCAGACCAAGCCGCATGCAGCTCTTCGACAATGCGCTGCTTGTCTTGTCTGTTCACTTCTACCCCCTTGCTTTCGACCCGTGCAAGCGAGCTTACACCCCATCTATGCAGGACGGTCGCCCGATTAAGCACTGAAACGTGCTCCTGCAGTCTTGGACGGATCGTCTTTCCGGCAGGAAACCCAACAAAACGACTTGGTCTTGCAGGATGCCCGCCGAACTCATTGGCGTTTCACGCCATGCCGGAGACGCTGCTGACAACAAAGCACAAAGCAACGCCCGGCACATCAACCTGCCTATAGCGTGGTCTCATCCACGCGCACGCCCAGCCCCATGGTGCTGGAAACCGACATACGCTGCATATAGCGGCCCTTTGCTGCCGCAGGCTTCATGCGATTCAGCTCGGCAATAAGCGTGCGAATGTTCTCCACAATCTTTTCCTCGCTGAACGAGCGACGGCCGACCGGAGCGTGGATGACGCCTGCCTTGTCCACGCGAACCTCGATCTGACCAGCCTTGATGGCCTGCACAGCCTTCTTCACATCCATGGTTACGGTCCCCAGCCTCGGATTGGGCATCAATCCGCGCGGACCCAAGATACGTCCCAGTCGACCAACCTGAGCCATCATGTCCGGTGTGGCCACAACGCGATCAAAATCAAGAAAACCGTTCTGAACCTTTTCCACCAAATCCTCGGCACCCACTATGTCAGCGCCGGCCTCCTTAGCCTCCTCGGCTTTCGGCCCCTTGGCAAAAACAGCCACGCGAACGGTCTTGCCTGTCCCATGCGGAAGACTGATCGAACCCCGAACCATCTGATCGGCGTGACGCGGGTCGACACCCAATTTGATGGCGACATCGACGGATTCGTCAAACTTCGCGGCCGGTTGGGCAAGCACGGCCTTCACGGCTTCTTCAAGCGATACAGGCCCAGCGGGAACATGCTCAGCGCAAGCCTTCAAGCGTTTAGTCAACTTTGCCATTGCCGCCTCCTTAACCTTCGACTTCCAGACCCATGGAACGGGCCGTACCTTCCACGATGCGCATGGCGGCATCAATGTCATAGCAGTTCAGATCCGGCATCTTTGTCTCGGCGATTTCACGGATCTGCTCCCGGCTCACCTTGCCTACCTTCTTCTTATTGGGCTCCGGGCTGCCCTTGTCGATCTTGGCCGCCTTTTTCAACAACACGGCCGCCGGCGGCGTCTTGATGACAAAATCAAAGGAACGGTCCTGGTACACGGAAATGACGACGGGCAAAGGCATGCCCTTCTCCATCTCCTGGGTCCTCGCATTGAAGGCCTTGCAGAACTCCATGATGTTGACGCCAGCCTGACCCAGGGCGGGACCAACTGGCGGCGCCGGATTTGCCGCTCCTGCAGGCACTTGCAGCTTGACGATCTTTTCAAGTTTCTTTGCCATTGCTTTCTTTCACTCCATCCGACCCCCAATGAGGCCGTTTTTCGCATGCCGACCTCCGCCGGTCATGCTCCCGCACAGTGCGGTAACTCGTAAGCGGGTCAATCCACAGACTATGCCATCAGCTCTTTTCCACCTGGACATAATCAAGCTCGACTGGCGTGGGCCGTCCGAAGATCGACACGCTGACCTTCAACTTGGCCTTGTCCTCCAAGACCTCTTCCACGACACCATTGAACGAGGCAAACGGACCATCGATGACCCGTACCGTATCGCCCACATCAAACATGACCTTCGGTTTCGGGTGCTCAATACCTTCCTCGATCTGCCGGCGCAACGCCTCCACCTCGTGTGGAGGCATCGGCCTGGGCTTATTGGCCGAACCCAGGAAACCAGAGACATGCGGGGTATCCTTGACAATATGCCAAGTTTCGTCATTCATCTCCATTTCGACCAGAATATAACCAGGAAAGAACTTGCGCTTGCTGGTCACTTTCTGGCCGCCCTTCAGCTCGACCACTTCCTCCCGAGGCACGAGAATCTCGCCAAACTTGTCCTGCATCCCGCAACGGCGGATGTTTTCCTCCAAGGCCTTGGCCACCTTGTCCTCAAAACTCGAATGAACCTGCACCACATACCAACGCTTTGCCATCAGATCACCTTCTGCACGAGCCAACTGAGAATCGAGTCGACTGCCCATAGAAACAATGCGACAAAAACAACCATAACCAAAACCATGGCCGTCGCCTGAACGGTTTCCTTTCGGTCTGGCCAGGTTACCTTCTTGGCCTCAACCTTCACCTCGGTAAAGAATTTCTGTATGTCCGACAATCGACTCATTTGCCACCTCATCCGTTCATCCGCCAGAAATGGCAGGCCAGGAGGGACTCGAACCCCCAACCCCCGGTTTTGGAGACCGGTGCTCTACCAATTGAACTACTGGCCTATATCCTGAAGATCCTATGCTCCTAGGAAATTTTCGTTTCCTTGTGCGGAGTATGCTTGCGGCAAAACCGGCAGTACTTTCGCAACACCAGCTTGTCGGTCGTCGTACGCTTGTTCTTGTCCGTCGTATAGTTTCGACGCTTGCATTCCTCGCATGCCAAAGCCAACAAATCGCGCATGTCTTTCTTCTCCAGTGACGCCAAAGCGGCAGCGGAATTAACCCGCCGCCGCCCTAGGCTGTTTCGTTGCTCTTACTCGATGATCTCGGTGACGACGCCTGCACCGACGGTGCGGCCGCCCTCACGGATCGCAAAACGAAGCTCCTTGTCCATCGCGATCGGCGTGATCAG
>RFGS01000011.1 GCA_003695905.1 Zetaproteobacteria bacterium
CATAACTGGGGTTAAGGTGGCGTCCCCAACCGGATTCGAACCGGTGTTGCCGCCGTGAAAGGGCGGTGTCCTAGGCCTCTAGACGATGGGGACCTGTCAATGACGCGCCGAACCCTAGATTGGGAATCCGGACCGTCAACAAAAAAATGGTGCGCCCACTAGGACTCGAACCTAGGACCCACGGATTAAAAGTCCGCTGCTCTACCAACTGAGCTATGGGCGCGCAACAGGCGCGCAGTTTGTCGATCTTTGGCCATCTGTCAAACATTTTAGCCCGTTGCAGCGGTGCGGCCATTCCCGCATGGCCAAGTCCTGCGTTCAGGCTAGAATCCGCACATGCAATTCTTGAGCGTACCCGACTATCACATGCACACCCCGCGCTGCAATCATGCCACGGGCGACATCCGCGATTATGCCGAGGCGGCCTTAAAGGCCGGCCTAGACGAGATCGGTATGTCTGACCATTCGCCGATGCCCGACGGCTTCGATCCGGCCTGGCGCATGCGCCGCGATGAGCTGGAAGATTACCTGTGCGAAGCCGAAAGCGTTCGCACGGCTTTTGCCGGCCGGCTCACGCTGCGCATCGGCCTGGAGGCCGATTTTCATCCAGGCAGCGAAAACTATATCGCCGGACTCATCGCCGCACATGACTGGGACTTCATCATCGGTTCCGTGCACTTCATCGGCGACTGGGGCTTCGACAACCCCGATCATCTGGATGCATGGACGGGCAGGGATATCGAGAAGGCCTATTGCGACTATTTCGATCTCGTCGCCGCATCGGCCAGATGCGGGCTGTTCGACATCCTGGGGCACCCGGACCTCATCAAGAAGTTCGGACACCGCCCCCCGCCGGACAGCCGTCGGGTGCGCATGGCCGAGGAACATATGTTGCAGGCGGTCAGGCAGGCTGATGTGGTGCTGGAAATCAGTTCCGCAGGCCTGCGCAAGCCCGTGCGCGAGATCTATCCGCAACAGCGCATCGTTCGGCGCGCAGCCGAGCTGGGCATCCCGTTCACCTATGGATCCGATGCCCATGCCCCGGAAGATGTCGGGCACGGCATGGATCTCTGCCTACAGGCATTGCTAGATGCGGGCATCACCGAGGTGGCCACGTTCGTAAAGCGCCGGCGCAGCATGAAGAGGTTCGTGCTTTGAGCGCCCAAGTACTGATCACCGGGGCAACCGGCGGCTTTGGCCGGCTCTTCGCCGATCGGCTGGCCAAGCGCGGTCATGCGCTGCTGCTGCATGGTCGCGACCCCGATCGGCTGGAGGACCTGCGCGCAAGCCTACCCTCACCCGAACGGCACCGGAGCGTTACCGCCAACCTCGACCACGAATCCGGCGTGGATGCGCTCATCGAGGATATCGGCGAGACCCCGCTGGAAGGGCTGGTGAACAATGCCGGCTTTGGCCTGTGGGGACGCTTTGCAAGCGTGCCGGTGGAATGGCAATGCTCGATGCTGTACACGGATCTCGTGGCCCCCATGCGGCTGACCCATATGCTGCTGCCCAGACTGATCGCCAATCGTGGCTTCCTGATCAATGTCTCATCGCTTGCTGGCGAGTACCCTCTGCCTTGGATGAGCGGCTATGCAGCGGCCAAGGCCGGCCTGAGTTTCTGGAGCGAGGCCTTGGGTTGCGAACTGGCAGGTCAGCTGCGAGTGGTCACGCTGGCCCCGGGACCATCGCCCACAGGCTTTCGCGATGTCTCCGGTATGCCTGCGAAGACTGGCGGTTTCTTCCGCACGCCACCTGAGCTTGTCATCGACCAGGCTCTGCATTGTCTTGACCGCGGGGGCGGTTATTGCGTGCCCGGCTGGCGCCATCGCCTGCTGTGGCTCATGCAGAAGACCATACCAAGAGCATGGGGCCTTCGCATCCTGGCCCGTCAGATGAACAGAAGCGACTGATGGACAAGGCTGCTAACCGGACGATCCTGCTTAGCGGTATCATCATGGTCCTGAACTGTCATGCCGTGCTTAGGCATGAGCTTGCGCCGGACTGGCCCATGCTGATCGCCTGCTCGCTCGTGGTGGGCTTCCTGGTGCTCGTTTTCCCGGTCAACAGACACCACCACATTTCTTCAGGCACGGTCAATCTGTCCGCGCTGGTCTCGGCCGCGGCCACAACTGTGGCCATGCATGCCTCCCCCCTGCCATGGTCTGTCATCGGCACGCCGCTAGGCCTGAGCTTGGCTGTGCTGGCCCTAGCCGTGTATGCAGGGGTCTGCCTCGTTGCAGCAGGCATGTTCATGGACTGGCGAGACCGGCGGCGTGCGATGAGAAAGCCGCCGCTGATGCCTGGAGGAACGGCCTGGCAGCCCTTCGTTTCCATTCATGTCCCGCTGTGCAAGGCCCCGATGGATCATGTGCGGGCAACGCTGGACAGCCTAGAGCAACTGCACTGGCAAAACTATGAGGTGCTGCTCATCGAGCATGGCGGCAATGGCGATGAACACCCGGAGCTGGCCGCCCTGTGCG
This sequence comes from Zetaproteobacteria bacterium, assembly GCA_003695905.1. Lineage (GTDB taxonomy): Bacteria > Pseudomonadota > Zetaproteobacteria > Mariprofundales > Mariprofundaceae > J005. Next base: position 2,484 of record RFGS01000011.1, read on the forward strand.
AGCAATACGGCCCGCGGTTTCGCCTGCTGCATGCCGAAGGCGGACGCGGCGCGGCCCTGAACCAGGCCAGGAAGGCATGCGATCCACAGACGGACATCATCGGGGTGGTCCATGCCGGCACGCGGGCCATCCCGCAGTTGCTCCATGACCTGGTATCGCAGTTTCAGGCCGACAGCGTGGGCATCGTGCACGCCGGACTAAGCTTCAGGGACGGCGGCAAGAACCTGTTCAAGGCCATCTGCGAGGCCGACTACAGATCCCAGCTGTTCACCGGCATGAGGCGCTGCGACCGTGACGATGCCGTCATCCACCATGAAAAGCTTGTCTTCATCCGCCGCAATGTGCTTGACGAGCTGGGTGGGTGGGATGAGCAGGCCTGGCTGGAGGATGCGGCCCTGGATCTGCAGGCTGTGGAGTATGGATACGAAATCGTGTATCTGGCCACGCCGTATGGCAGCACACTATTGCCGGAGTGCTTCAGCGATTACCGCCAACAGCGCTTCCGCTGGATTTTCGGCGCCATCGATCTATTCCGGCGCCGCGCGGCCGCATGGCCGGTCGGCCTGCGTGCAAGGCTGCTCGGCTCCCTGCTGCCATGGATGAATGACGGACTGATCGTGGCCCTAAGCATCGCCGCCATCATCTGGTCGCTGGCCCTGATCCCATTGCCGGACGTCTTCATGCCTCCTCCGCTGGCCATGACGGCCCTGCTCATGGCGCCCGTGCTGCTGAAGATAGCCCGCTCCATGCATCACATGCGCTCCCGCGTCGAGGCATCGCTGCGGCAATCCCTGGCGGCCACGTTCGCCAGCCTCGCACTCACCCAGCTGGGCGCCATGGCCTTGATCAGCGCATTCCGCGCGTTTTCGCCCCGCCAGGCAGCTCCCGGGACCCGCGGGCCCGGAGACGGACTGGAAACGAACCTGCAGCTTGCACACCGTGAAATCCTGCTTTTGCTCCTGCTGCTCTTGTCCATGATCCTGCTGGCCTTCAACACCCCCATCCATGACTGGCGCTGGATCAGCTGGTTGATGCTGCTTGGCCTGCTCGCCCTCCCCTATGGCTGCATGCTGCTCATGGCCCTCGTGGCCAGCCTGCGCTTTCTGCCGGCATCATGGGTGCGCAGCGGCATCGCATAAAAGCATCGGCGGGGGTCTCCGCCAAACATCGGACTGGAGAATCGGCACGCGTTTCGCTAGATTGCCCCACCCTTGAAAGAAGGGTTCGCATAATCATGCGCCATGTTCTCCATTGCCGAGCTCATGGCATCGGAGACGGAAAGAAACACTTAATCCGGGGAAAGAGAATGAGCCAGTTGCACGCACCATCGAAACAGGGACTGTACGATCCGCGGTTTGAGCACGATGCCTGTGGCGTCGGCTTCATTGCGCACATCAAGAACAGGAAAAGCCATGACATCGTGCAACAGGGCCTGGAAATCCTGAACAGGCTGACGCATCGTGGTGCGGCCGGCGCCGATCCGCGTGAAGGTGACGGGGCTGGCATCCTGACGCAGATTCCGCACGAGTTCTTTGTCGAGCAGGCTCAAGCTGCCGGCATCGACCTTCCCGATCAGGGCGATTACGGCATCGGCATGATCTTCTTCCCCCAGGATGCCAATGACAGGGAGACCTGCCGGAGCATCATCGAGGACACAATCTGCGAGGTCGGCAACCGGGTGCTTGGATGGCGCAAGGTGCCCACGGATGCCAAGAAGGCCGACCTGCCCGAAAGCGTGACCGCTTGTGAGCCCGTTATCGAGCAGGTGTTCATAGGTCGCGGTGATTGGGATCGTGAGACATTCGAGCGCAAGCTGTTCGTCACCCGCAAGATCATCAATAACCGCGTGCTAAAGCTTGAACTGGACGGCCCGGCGAAATTCTACATTCCTTCCATGTCCAGCCGTACAATCGTCTACAAGGGCATGTTCCTTTCACACCAGGTCGGGCTTTACTATGCGGACCTGAACCATGAGAAGTTCAGCAGCGCTTTGGCCCTCGTGCATCAGCGCTTCTCGACCAACACGTTCCCCGCCTGGGATCTGGCCCATCCCTTCCGCATGGTCGCACACAATGGCGAGATCAACACGCTGCGCGGCAATATCAACTGGATGAATGCGCGGCGCCATTCAATGAAATCGGACATTCTGGGCGAGGATCTGGACAAGCTCTGGCCGATCATCAACGAAGGACAGAGCGACACAGCATGCTTCGATAATGCCTTGGAACTGCTGTACATGGGCGGCTACAGTCTGGCCCATGCGGCCATGCTGCTGATTCCAGAGGCCTGGGCGGGCAACCCATTGATGGATGAGGAGCGCAAGGCCTTCTATGAATACCATGCCGCACTCATGGAGCCCTGGGACGGACCGGCGGCCGTTGCCTTCACCGACGGACGGCAAATCGGCGCCACGCTCGACCGCAACGGCCTGCGTCCGGCGCGATATCTGATCACCGATGACGATCTGGTCATCGGCGCATCCGAAATGGGCGTGCTGGACATCCCCGAGGAGAAGATCGTCAAAAAATGGCGCCTTCAGCCTGGCAAGATGCTGCTCATCGACCTCGAGCAGGGTCGCATCATCGATGATGCTGAAATCAAGAAGCAGCTGGCCACAGCCAAGCCATACCGCAAGATCCTCTCGCAAACGCAGATCCAGCTGGAAGATCTGCCCGAGGCCATTCCGGCCATGCCCGCAGACCATGAGACGCTGATCCAGCGCATGCGGGCCTATGGTTATTCCCAGGAGGATCTGAAGTTCCTCATGGCTCCAATGGCCGTTTCAGGCCAGGAAGCCGTCGGTTCGATGGGCAACGACAATCCGCTGGCCGTGTTGTCCGACCGGCCAAGACACCTGAGCAACTATTTCCGTCAGCTGTTCGCTCAGGTGACCAATCCCCCGATCGACCCGATTCGCGAAGAGATGGTCATGAGCCTGACCTCGATCATCGGGCCCAGACCCAACCTGCTCGGGCTTGATGCCAGCACGCCGCACATGCGCCTTGAGGTCCATCAACCCATCCTGGACAACGTTGATCTGGAGAGGATCCGCAACATCGAGCAGTTCACCGATGGCAAGTTCCGCACCATCACGCTGTCCATGTGTTACCCGGTCAGCCAGGGAGCGGCCGGCATGGTGGAGGCCATTGAGCAGTTGTGCGCGCGGGCCGAGCAGGCCGTGCTTGAGCACTACAACATCATCATCCTCTCCGACCGCGGCGTGGATGCCGACCACGTGGCCATCCCCTCCTTGCTGGCCACCTCGGCTGTGCATCAGCACCTGATTCGCAAGGGCCTGCGCACCGAAACGGGGCTGGTGGTCGAGTCCGGTACCGCGCGCGAGGTCCATCACTTCACGACACTGGCCGGATACGGCGCCGAGGCCATCAATCCGTACATGGCCTTCGAGGTGCTCTATGACATGCACCGCTGCGGCCATCTCCCCCCGGATCTCAGCTATGAAGAGATCAAGGACCGCTATATCAAGGCCATTGGCAAAGGCATCTACAAGGTCATGTCCAAGATGGGCATCTCGACCTATCAATCGTACTGCGGCGCCCAGATCTTCGAGGCTGTCGGACTGTCTAAGCGATTCATTGACAAGTATTTCACCGGCACGCCGACTCAGATCGAAGGTGCAGACCTGCCGGAAATTGCTGAGGAAACGCTCCGGCTTCACCGCAAGGCGTTCATCACCGTACCGGGACGCCGCCATGCCCTTGATGTGGGCGGTCAGTACGCTTGGCGCGCTGAGGGCGAGCATCACCTGTTGACCCCGGACGCTGTGGCCAAATTACAGCACGCCATTCGCAAGGGCGATTATACGCTGTACAAGGAATTCTCGCGCATGATCAACGATCAGAGCGGACGATTGCTGACCCTGCGCGGCCTGTTCAAGTTCCGCAAACGTGACCCCATTCCGCTCGATGAGGTCGAGCCCGCGGAAAACATCGTCAAGCGCTTCGCCACTGGGGCCATGAGCTTCGGCTCGATCTCGCATGAGGCGCACACGACGCTGGCCATCGCCATGAACCGCCTGGGCGGCAAATCGAACACAGGCGAGGGCGGCGAAGAACCCGAGCGGTTCAAGCCATTGCCGAACGGCGATTCCATGCGCAGCGCCATCAAGCAGGTGGCCTCGGGCCGGTTCGGCGTCACGACCGAATACCTTGCCAATTCGGACCAAATCCAGATTAAGATGGCCCAGGGTGCCAAGCCCGGCGAGGGCGGTCAGCTGCCGGGACACAAGGTCGACAAGCGCATCGGCCGCGTGCGCCATTCCACGCCGGGCGTGGGGCTGATTTCCCCTCCTCCACATCATGACATCTATTCGATCGAGGATCTGGCCCAGCTAATCTTCGATCTGAAGAACACGAATCCGGAGGCCGATATCAGCGTCAAGCTGGTAGCGGAAATCGGCGTCGGAACAATTGCTGCTGGCGTCGTCAAGGCGCATGCGGACCATGTCGTGATCGCGGGCCATGACGGCGGCACCGGCGCCAGCCCGCTGACCAGCATCAAGCATGCAGGCGGCCCATGGGAGCTTGGGCTGGCCGAGACACAGCAAACGCTGGTACTCAACCGCCTGCGCGGCAGGACGATCCTGCAGGCCGACGGCCAGATGCGCACCGGGCGGGACGTGCTTATCGCGGGCCTTCTGGGCGCTGATGAAGTGGCCTTCGGCACCATCGCGCTGGTGGCCGTGGGCTGCATCATGATGAGGAAGTGCCATCTGAACACCTGTCCGGTCGGCGTGGCCACGCAGGATCCGGAGCTGCGCAAGCACTTCGTCGGCAAGCCGGAGCATGTCATCAACTATTTCATGTTTGTCGCCCAGGAGGTGCGTGAACTCATGGCCGAACTGGGCTTCCGTACCTTCGACGAGCTGATCGGCAGAGCCGACCTGCTGGACACGAACGAGGCCATCAAGCACTGGAAGTCGAAGGGACTGGACTTATCTCCCCTGTTCCATCGCGTCGATCCGAAGGGAACGCCCGTGCGCCATTGCGAGAAGCAGGATCACGGGCTCGACAAGGTGATCGACAACAAGCTCATTGAACAGGCACGGCCAGCCATCGAGCAGGGCCAGAGCGTGATTATCGAGACACCGATCCGCAATGTCGACCGCAGCTTCGGCACCATGCTGTCCGGCGTCGTGGCCAAACGCTATGGGCACCAGGGGCTGCCTGACGACACGATCGTGATCAAGGCGCGTGGCACGGCCGGACAGAGCTTGGGCGCCTGGCTGGTACGCGGCATCACGATCGAGCTGGCCGGGGAAGGCAACGACTATGTCGGCAAGGGGCTTTCCGGCGGCCGCATCGTCATCTACCCGCAAGACACATCGACCATCGTGCCCGAGGAGAACATCATCGTGGGCAATACGGTTCTTTTCGGTGCCATTGAAGGCGAATGCTATTTCCGCGGTGTGGCTGGCGAGCGCTTCGCCGTACGCAATTCTGGCGCCGTGGCTGTCGTCGAGGGCGTGGGTGACCATGGATGCGAATACATGACCGGCGGAACGGTTGTCGTGTTGGGGCCGACCGGCCGCAACTTCGCAGCCGGCATGAGCGGAGGCGTGGCCTATGTACTCGACGAGGATGGTACCTTCGAGACGCGATGCAATCTGGCCCAGGTTGAGCTCGAGCCCGTTGCCTCGGAGGCCGAGGCTCTGGAGGAGCTCGATCATCAGGGACCGGACCTCGAAACACATGGTCGCGTGGACATTCGCCACTCCCTCGACCAGAACGATCAGGGCATCCTGCGTCGACTGATCGCCAATCATGTGCATTACACGAACTCCGAGGTCGGCCGACATATTCTCGCCAACTGGCCTGAATATTGCGCCAAGTTCGTCAAGGTCATGCCGGTCGAATACCGGCGTGCGTTGAGGGAACTGGAAGCCGAAAAGGTAAACAAAGCAGGAAAGGAGCATGCTCATGGGTAAGCCCACCGGATTCAAGGAATACGCTCGCGAAAACCTTTCTTATGCGCCGGTTTCCGATCGTATCACGCATTTTCGCGAATTTACGCGCCTGCCGGAGGACATGAGCCGACAGGGTGCCCGCTGCATGGATTGCGGCATTCCCTTCTGCCATAACGGCTGCCCGATCAACAACATCATCCCTGAATGGAACGATGCAGTCTATCGGCAGCACTGGCGGGAGGCGCTCGACATCCTTCATGCGACCAATAATTTTCCCGAGTTCACCGGCCGCATCTGTCCCGCGCCATGTGAGGAGGCCTGCACGGTCAACCTGATCGATGAGCCGGTCAGCATCAAGAACATTGAGCTGGCCATCATTGAAAAGGCATGGGAAAAGGGATGGATCACGCCTGAGATTCCGGCCCGAAAGACTGGCAAGCGCGTAGCCATCGTAGGCTCGGGCCCTGCCGGGCTTGCCTGTGCACAGCAACTGGCCCGCGTCGGCCATGCCGTTGTCGTGTTCGAGAAGGCCGACCGCATCGGTGGTCTGATGCGCTACGGCATCCCGAACTTCAAGTTCGAAAAGCACATCATCGACCGCAGGCTGACCCAGATGCGCGCCGAAGGCGTTGAATTCCGCACCAATGTGCATGTCGGCGTCGATGTATCCGCCAAATCGCTCGTGGACGAGTATGATGCCGTGGTGCTGGCTGGAGGTTCGGAGAAGCCGCGGGATCTGCCCGTACCGGGCCGGGAACTCAAGGGCATTCACTTTGCCTTGGAGTTCCTGAAGAAGAACACCCAGCGGGTGCTCGGCGACGATATCCCAGAGGAGGAATGGATTTCAGCCGAAGGCAAGCATGTCATCGTCATCGGCGGCGGAGACACAGGAAGCGACTGCATCGGCACGAGCAATCGTCACGGAGCCATCTCGATCACGCAGCTGGAGATCATGCCCAAGCCGCCTGCCGTGCCGGACAAGCTCCTGACTTGGCCCTATTGGCCGATGAAGCTGCGCACCTCGACCTCGCAGGAGGAAGGCTGCGAACGGGACTGGGAGGTGTCGACCAAGCGTTTCATCGATGACGGTAATGGTCATGTGAAGGCCATCGAATGCGTCCGCGTGCGCTGGGAACAGGTTGACGGCCAATGGCGCATGCAGGAAGTCGAGGGCTCGGAATTCCAGTTGCCGGCCGACCTCGTTCTGCTGGCCATGGGCTTCGTACATCCCGTGTATGAAGGCATGCTTGAGGAGCTGGGCATTGCCAAGGACCCGCGCGGCAACGTGGCCGCCGATACCCAAAGCTATCGCACGAACGTGGACAAGGTCTTCTCGGCAGGCGACATGCGCCGCGGGCAATCGCTTGTGGTCTGGGCCATTCGCGAAGGCCGTCAGTGCGCGCATGCCGTGGACAGCTATCTCATGGGTGAGTCGGTTCTGCCGCGTTAGGCAACGTCCTGCACCATCGCAGCCGGGCCCGCCTTTTGGGTGGGCCCATATAGTCTCAGCGCAATAGCATATCCACCCTTGCCGAGGCTTGCTCCTCCTTGTCGATGTCCGGCTGGCAGAGGAACAACCTCTCCGGTGGCAGATCATAGTTCTCGAGCAACAATTGGCGGATGCGCCGCGCGCGCCTATCCGCCAGATTCAGCAGCGCCGTCTCATCCGATGCCTCGTCCCGCGCCCGCAAGGCCTTGGCGTCGGCCGCCGTGGCCCTGCCGCAAATCGTCAAACGCAATGCCGACTTGCTGCTCATCAGTGCCCTGACCTTGTCGAGATAGGCCTGCAACTCTTGGACATCCGGCTCGCTGGTGCCGGGAGAAAACATCACCGGAGCCAATCGGATCACGCGCAGCTTCTTGCCAGCCTCATAGGCTAAATCGGCCAGAGTGATCAGCGCGCCATACGGCTGGAACAGCTGCGCGACATAGCCGAGCGCAGCTTTCTGCATAGCCTTGGCCAAGGCTTGGTTGATTGCATCCCGATAATCAAACTGCGGATTGGTGATTTCGCCGGAAATCGGAATCTCCAGCGTAATATCGCCGCGGTCGTCCCTGAGCATGGCCAAGGCAGTATCCAACGGCATCGACAAGCTATGGCCCAGTTGCTCGGCACGCGCGCGATCGCGTTGGACAAGCTCAAGCTGACGCAACTGAAGATCGGCCACGCCGTTCAGCCGCCCGTGCACGATGGATAGGGTCAATTCGCCATCAAACTGGCCGGTGCGCGCACCATAGCCTACACTGGCAATCAGAAATGGGGAGACAGAGGCCAGAGAAAACGAAGAAACCTTGGCCTTCGCAATCAGGCCGGGATGGCGGGCAAACGGCTGCATCTTGCCATCGATGCTGATCCTTGAACGGTCCTCGCCGACAATACGCATGAAAAACGGACTGAACCCGTGATTGCGCGGGCCCAAGTCTTTGACCAAGACGTGCTTGATCTCAAAGCGCTCATGATAGTACGGACTGACAGTACGATCCTTGAGATCCACCTGCCCTTGTCGCAGCTCCAACTGCCCAATGCGCCATGAAGGTGCCCGCCCTTTGGAGGACATGCCCGGCAGGTGAACCGGCACCCCCGCCAGCGACCAACGACCTCTTGCCTGGTGGATCACGACCAGCACAGCCTCGTCCATGCGCAACGAGGCAAGCTGCCAGTCACGCTGCTGCCAATGGAAACCCTCCATCGCGATCTCTGCTGCCAGCTCATGCATGGCCTGAGGATCCGTACCAAGCTTCACGGATTGGGCCTGCAGTCGTGCCAGCATCGCCGAGGCTGCTCCCAGTTGGATTGTGTCTGCCGCAAGATGCTCGATCTCCGCACGGGGCAGTGCTGCATCGGGCGATGGATCCTGCCAGGATGCATGATCGGCCTTCGCCTTGGCAATGCGCCAGTTTTCTTGCTGCTGCTTTAGCTCTTGTAGCTCCAGCGAGGCAAGCATCAGCCGCCGCTTATCGGCAAGCTCCAGAATCATCTGACTGAGCGAGAGCCCCGGCAGCTGCAACTGGCCGCGCCAACTTCCGCCCATGCCACGTGCATGCTCAAGCTCAAGCAGCCATTCGGAATCCTGCATCCGCAGACCCGCAGACTGCCAAGCTCCCCAGGTCCAACCTTTGTCATCGGCTGTTAGTCGGGCGATGTGAAGCGCGTCCATGTGTCCCGCCAACTGCTTCGCAGCCGCTGAGCCCAGACGCCAGGACAGCGCATCGATGTTCAGATCATCCATGCGCAGATGCTGATCCAGACCCGAAACCGTCAAGGAAGCCACCTGCAAGCTTAGCGGCTGTTCATCCGTCCATTCCAACTGCAGCTTGCGGGCATGCAGCTTCTCAACATGCCAAGCAATCGCTCCGCCATCCAAAGGCAGGTGCAATTTACCGCCGGCATCAAGGGTGGCCCGCATCGAGTGCACAGGAATCTCCAGCCAAGGACCTAGTACACTTCTCAGCGTATCCAACGGCACATGCGCAAGCTGCCACTGCCCATCCAGTGCCGGATGTTCGCCGAACGCATCGAGACTTCCATTCCAAAGCAGGCTGGCCTGTCCCAGGCGTGCAATCAGACTCGCGCGCACCGGCTTGCCGCCGTCAAGCCGGTGCAGATCGAACAGTTGCAGACTACCGATATCCAGCATGCCCTCATACCATGGCAGTTGCAAATGAAGCCTGCCGCCAAGCAGCACCCGGTCAATGCGAACGCTCCATCCGCCATCGCCGCCATCCAGAGCCAGCAAGGCTGCCAGCGGCAGACCGGCCACATGCCATTGCTGCTGTTTGTCCATAGAAACGCTCAGTTCAAAACCCCGGATCCGGATTTCACCGATGACCAGTTGGTGCCGGAACATCGGCCACCAGGCAAAGCGCAGCTCAGCCTCAGGCAAGACCATGAGCTCCCTTCCCTGCTGCCGGACATGAAGATCGCTGATGCTGAAGCGGCCAGTAAACGGATTGAAATCGATGTCTGCAATACTGATGTCCCCACCAGCCTGCTGGCCAAGGCGATGCTCGATCCAGTGACCCATGGCATAGGGCAACACCACAAGGGTTACTCCGCAGACAAGGAACAAACCGAGCAGGCAGGCAACCAGCCAACGCCCGCGGAACCGATAGGGCTTTTCACTCATGATCACGAAAGTGTCGACCTTCCTGGGTTGATTGACAACGTGAAGCTTGCAAAGCCGTTCGGACCCAAACCATGTGCCAGATCACAGCTTGGGCCTGATCGCATCCTTAGGGCTGGAACGGCCTTGGCTTGTAGCCGAAATCACGGCTCGCCGCTTGATGGGAAAAAACCATGTCTTTCATGATCCTGCAGGCCATATCCGGTGTCAGGAAGCGATACCCTGGCAGCAAGCGGGCCAATGCGATGGCCCAACGGAATGCAAACAGGGGAACAGGTACGATGCGTACCGGACGATTGAGAACCGCAAACAGGCGCTCGACCATCTCACGATAGCTAAGGATCTCACCACCGCTGAGATTGTATCCCCTGCTGGGCAACTGGTTATGCTCAAGGATCTGCATGCATGCCATGGCCAGATCCTCGGCATGCACGGGCTGACGCAACCCCTTGCCGCCGCCGACCAGTGGAAAAAAGCCGAAACGCTCAATGAATCTCAGAATCGTCGTGACATTCTTGTCGCGCCCGCGGCAGTAGATCATCGTCGGACGAAGGATGTTCACATGTATGCCATGCTCGGCGCAGAAGGCCTCCAACCAGTCTTCGCTCTTCTTGAGTTCACGCGCAAAACGTCGGTCCATACTCGATCGCGCATCCGCTTTGGTAAACTTGCTCGTCGAACTGAAGGCGATGAGCCGGCTGATACCCATGGATTCGGCCATGTGTGCCGCGGCCGGGCGCAGCAGGGAAAGCGAGGTCAGATTGATCCAGACATCGACCTGACCCATCTTGGCCAACGCCCCCGGCTGCGAAAGGTCAAGCCTCAACCATTGTATACCTTGCTGCGGGGGATGTTCCTTGCGACTGGTGGCTATGACCTCATGCCCTGCCTGACAAAGTCGGGGCAGAAGAAAATCGCCGATCATGCTTGTGGCTCCGGTAACCAGAACGCGCATCAGATGCGCTCCCTGATGGTCAGATAACATGCCATCAGCCCAAACCTGAACCAGACTGCGAAAATCACCAGCCACATGAAGGGCAATGGATACTGATAACGGAAGAACTTGCGGTAAAAACGGACCATGCCGCAATGCTTGTGCCACTCGACACGTATTTTGCGCCTTCTGCTGCACCCCCCTTTCTCATGGACGATGCTGACATCCGGAATAAACATGACCTTCCAGCCTTTTTGCCTGAAACGCATACACCAGTCGAGATCCTCGCAATGCAGGAAATAGCCCTCGTCGAGCGGTCCGACATCCTCTAGCGCCTCGCGCGGGACAAACATAAAGGCCCCGGAGATAGCCTCCACCTCGACAGGAGCTTCCGGCAACGGCAACTCATGCATATTCAGGTCCCGGAATGCTGCATGATGGGGAAACAGATGGTGCAAGCCCAGAAAGCGGACTGCGGCACGCCAGGGTGTAGGCACGCGGCGCCGACAGCCAGCCTGCTCACTACCGTCAGGATTGCAGATCAGGCATCCCAACAGGCCTGCCTCAGGCAAGCGCTTGCTGTGGTCAATCATGCGCTCGATCGTATCCGGCCGAATCCGGCAATCGGGATTCAGAAACAGGATATACTCCCCCTCTGCCTGCGACAGTGCCACATTGTTGCCCCGTGCAAAACCGAGGTTTTCATGGTTTTCGATAATGACAAGCCGCTCATCGTTGCCCAGATCCTCCTCCAGCGCGGCAATGCTCCCATCCGTGGAGCCATTGTCTGATACAATGACCTGCACCGGAACAGTCGAAGTCAACACCGATCGCACACACTGGAGCAGTATATTTCCGCCATTGAAATTGACACAAATCACGGAAACCAGTGGGGCCCTGCTCTTCCTGGGAGCATTCATGGTTCCTGAGTGTGCTTTCTCATGACCTTTTCAAGCTCATGAATACGGGTCTTCAAACCAAGATTCTCTTGGTAAAGGAACCGGTAGGCCTTGGTTATGGCCTGCATCCATGACGAAAGTTCGAGATAACCATGTTCGATCAACCACGGACCAAACTGGAGTTCGATCTGTTGGGTCAAGGAAGCCGGAAGCTCGGTGCGATAACGACCGTACCGCCCACTCTGCCGATGATCAGGGTGCAGGAGAGTCACCGGATCATGCTCAGCCTTCCCATTATTATTCAGCGCATCTACCTTCTGGCACAATTGTCGAATCGCATCTCCATCCAGCGTCATACCGAGAACTCCGGCAATTGCCGAGGCCACCCTTGCCGGATCATCCAAAAGGTCCTCGTAATGTAACTCGAAGGCCGCATGCGATGACCAAAAATGGTGCATATTCACAATCTTTTCCAGAAGAAACAATACTTCTTCATTTTCCTTCGCCCATCCCATACGAATTGAGGACACCGCAATGTCACGCAGATCCCGATGACTGCAAAAAATCAGCTCTGCCTTTTCCAGCCAAGATTCATCCAACGGCTCATGCACCTTGACGACATGCCAATCTGCCTGGGTCTCCGGCTGGTAATCTTCAATCCACGCCCCATACACTTCTGCTCCGCTGCGGAGCAACATCAGTCGAATGATATTATACATCCATGTGCTGCCAGAGCGCGGAATACCCGCGCATAAAATACGCCTCGTGTTTTTCATCAACTTCTCCGTATCTCAATCATCCAGCAAAGGTAACAAACGATCCCTAAGCATCAGAGCGTAAATTTCCGGATTATAGTGGTGATCAGCAGGATCTTCATTCAGCAGCTTTGGGGCGATCAGCCCATCTTCTCCCAAGGAACAGTCATCCAATCCGAGATAATCAATCTCATTGTGCCCGCACCATTCTTCCATTCGCCGATTAAATGCCAAAGTTAAGCGCGTACGTTCGCGCTGACTCGCCTTAACTTCGCGTCGTAAATTTGCCACTTCACCCCAATCGTTATCGTCTGCAATCGTTGGTAAGGGAACACTGATCACAATGACTGGTGCAACCTGAGATGCCTCCCGAATATAAGCCTGATAATTCTCTAGAGCCATCTCCATCATTACCTCAACGTCTGCTTGATACTTCTGGGCCCGGTACCAAATAACAAATCCAACATCGACTTCGCCAAGATTAACGAAGATTTGATCATAACGCTTCTTAGAATATAAAGGCTCCCGCAACAAATGAGAAGCTTGAGTCTTCGAGTTTGGATTCTCCAAACCTGAGGCCGTGGCCCCCCCCACCCAAACGACATCAAACGCAACCCAGGGAAACGCCTCCCGCAAACACGAATGCTCAAAAACCTGAACATGAGAATCGCCAACGACTAGAACATTCCATTTTAGCCCCAGAATACGACGTAATCGACGTCTCCATCTGAACCAGAAAGACTGTCTATAGCGTATATCCATATTGCTGCAGGATGTCAGTCAATGACGCAGTAATTTCCTCAATACATGTTGGCCGCAGGTGTTTCTTGTAATTCCCAGGCCTGACCTGACGAATATGTGCCTGGGGATTCTCTTTCTCTGGCAAGATATCGTACTTCTCCAACAGTCTGCGCAACAGTTCATTGCTAACGGAAAGATCGAAATAGTCAGCTAGGTCTTGGATCCACTCCCGTTTTCTAAAAATGATCTCCTCATAACGATATAGACGGAAATTCTTGTTCCAATCAAGCGTCATATATCGTTCAAATGGCTCACGCACATAGTCTACATTTTCCAGTACAAACGACTCAAGGTCCATTTCCATAGCACGTTGCCTAGCACGAATGAAGCTTTTCGCAGCCTCGCCCTCCGCCGGAAGAACATGGGAGTAACGTTGCGAAAAATAAAGTGAAACCAATATGTCTCGCGGATCCCGAACCAACAACACTTTTCTTTTCGAATTCAAGTCGAAGCTTAGATCAAAGGCAAAAAAGGTACGGAATCCTAGGTAGAGATAGCCTTGGGGAAAAAAGACCTTCTCAATGTCGGGCTGGATATCATGGAACCGTATACCCTGCTCAAAAGCATCGGATACGAGGTCAATCACCGGTATTTCATTTACAAGGCAAATCTCTCTTAACAAATTGTAAAGAAGAGTACTTCCGGACTTGAAAATCGAAAATGCAAACCGGCTAGCACCAAGCCCAGGCGGCGGAACCTGAACCCAGTATTTTTTCCCGTATCGGCTTTCAAAGCAATGCCGAGCACTGTTTCTCATGAAGGCAGATATCCCATCCTCTGCAAATATGGGCGGTATCGCTCTTCGAATGCTTGAATCTGGGCTTCGGTTAAATAATCACGGAATGCCTCTGCCTCTCTCCGCCAGTAAAATACTCCGTCAGGTCTAGTCTTCGCATCTACGCTTTCCATGACAACACGCAAATCTTCCAGACCTTTGTTGAACAAGTCTCGTGCTATAGGAAGAAACGTCGTGCACGCGTCCTGCAGCATATCCTCGTACCTTATCCGATATAGCTTCTTCACAGAAGAAGAAGTCCTCTCCCAATAGTCGAAGTGTTCATACCAGGTACGGGTCAAGGGAGAAAAACGGTAGAATTCCCAGCCACCCTGATCCATATAGCGATCGAAATAGTAGCCCATTTCTCCATCATGATAAATCTCGTCAACCGTTTTGACTTTTCCTCCGATAAAGGCATCCCTCCGGTTGCGGATACGCATCTGGTTCAGGGAAGAAATAAACACGGCGAGTGGGTGTCGATAGATGTAGATGACAATGGAGACCGGTGGTTCCGTTTCTTGCAAGGGGCCATGGTGCTTGAAAAAACGATAGGTGGTCCCGTTGACCACTATGGGCTCCGCATCGCTGATTGGATACCTGTGTCCGCCTATGACTGCTTTCTCAAATGGAAGCCCCGCCAGTTCACCTATGATATGCCTGATCCATGTGTTTCCTGACTTCGGATACGAAGCAAGCTGAACCCATTTTACATGGTCCCGCAAACTCATAGTGGATACCCATGCTCATGCAAGATCTCAGAAAGAAGCTCGTTTAACCGTTCGATACAATCCGGACTGAGCCGCTTGCGAAAATTGCCTGGATTGACTTGTCGAACATGTTTTCCCACATTCTCCCTATCAGGCCGAATGTCGTGACGATCTGCAATTTCATTGACCTTCTCCGCCTGCAGAGGAATGTCAAGGAATTCCAGCATGTCCCGCAACCACGAACGCTTGTCAAAAATGATATCCTCATATCGGTAAAGCTTCATGTTCTGGTCCATGAGTGGGCGGTAGCGCCCGAACTGTCGGATGACGACAGGAACTCTATGCAACACGAAGGTATTGATATCCATGTTCTCGAGCTTCTCTCGTGTTTTCTTCATCTGACTGGCCAGTGTGCCCTGCTTTGGAATCCGATGGCTTTTCTTCAAGGAAAAGTAAAGGGAAACCAGCATGTCCCTCGGATCACGAATCAGAAGAACCTTGCGAAACCGGGAAAAGTCAAATTGCGGATCAAAACGAAAGAAGGCACGAAAGTCCAGGTACGCGTAGCCCTTCTCGTACAAGACCTTTTCGACATCTTCCCCGATCTTTGCAAAAGGAATGCCGGCATTGAAGGCATCTCCGGCAATTGAAATAATGGGGATTTGAGCTGCGTGGCATGCCTCCCGCATAACGTTGTGAAGCAATGTACTGCCAGCCTTGGGTAAGCCAAAAATGAAAAAACTCTCCCGATTGGCCGGCTTGGGAACACTCACATTGAATATATCGCCCTCGATGCTACGGATAGGAACGTTTCTTTCCCCTGGCTCTCTTTGTCTTTTTAACCACGCAAACATGCGACCTCCAATATCTTCTGGCCCGGATGAGATCATTGCTTGAATCGCCCGACCATTGCTCGCAGCACACGCAAACAATGAAGCACCCGGGGAAAGTGCGATAGGTGTTCCATCAACGACGTCTTCAATGAGCGGGGCTCCTTGAGGAACACGCGTTCGTAATCCTGTTCTCGGAACAGCGGACTACAACGAAAGATCAAAGCAAGCTTCCGCATCTCATCCTGCACCTGAGGACCTCGTCCCCAGTCCCGGCTCAACAGATGCTTGCCGGGAAGGATCACCGCACTCGTGAATCGAGGGACATATTCAGGATACCGCCCCGATACCACCAAGGCCATCGCGACCAGGAATAGATAGAAACCCATACCCAGCACTCGCCCGGCAGCATATTGCGCACGATGTTGCAACACCACTTCCCGATCAAACAGGAAACATGAAGGCGGATAAATACTGATCCCTTCCATCCCCCGGTGAATGGCAACATTTCTGTTGAATGGATGGATGCCATCCCATACCAACAGCATAGCCAACCGCTGATTATATTCATCCATCAGGATGTCATTGCGCACAAAAAAGGCACTTTGGACCACCGGATTTCCGGTGTCCTCCATGCACCGCAACATGAATCCAAGGTGCTGAGGCGACCACCATACGCTGGACTGATGAAAACAAAATGCCCTTGCGTCGGAGTTGTCAAGAACATTCATCACCAATTCGCCCTCACACTTGAACGCCACGGCCTCCTTCCGCATGACAGTGAACGGGAAATGTGCATGTTGTTCAAGTTCCTGTTGGACATCCACTGTCGTTTCAGGCCCATGAATTACGATGACATGTGGGTCGACACCGCGCTGACGATTGACATTCTCGATCAACTGGCGCACATCGTCTCTTGACAACGTTTTCTGGATATGAATCACATCCACTCGTTTGTTGCTGCCTTCCTTGGGCAAGCATCGTTCCCGGATCCTTTTCAGAACCCTGGCATGGCCATCCACCAATCGCTCGATTTCCGCATCCAGGGAAAAGCGCTCGACGAAGATCTCATGAGCGCGCCTTGCTTTCTCTGCAGCCTCTTCGGGATGCTCCTTGATCCAGTTGATCAACTGGATGATACGTTCGGCATTCTCCAGCGGGTCATCGCTTCGCTCAAATGTCAGCACCGAATCACCGAAGTGCTTGACGATAAATGGGTTGTCATCGGCAATAACCACTGTCTTAGCAGCACAGGCCTGAAAGATCCGAGTGGATACCAAACCCGACTCCAAATGTGATTCCGAAGACAAAACAAGGGAGACACCGCAACGATTCGCCGTCTCAACAATCGAACGCCCATCATCAAAGGGAAGTTCACCCTGATAATGCCGGAAACCTTCCCAAACTTTGACACCATAGACTTCACGTACTCCGTAAAAATGAACATCCCCGGTTTCATCGAGTCGCTCGAGAAGCCCCTTGTGTCTCGTACCTCCCTTCCGTTTCAAGCGTTCCCAATTCACGCCGATATAAAACACACAAAAGTTGGACAGATCGACATCTGGAATGTCATCGAATACTTGGCAAGATGTATGAAGACGAAGCCCTGTGTCACCGAGATATGTCGGATTGAATAGATTGATCGCATCGCTGTAGGCATCCACATCATCAGATCCGGCACTGAGCAACACATCATGGGACTGTTGACAGGAACTCAGATAGATATCTTCCTCCAATATGTTCTGCTCACCGGTTGTGGGGTGATGCGTCAAAAACTTCATTGGGTTCCAATTTACCATATAGCTGACTGTCCCCAGCAAATTGGGGTTGGTGTAATGCAGGTTCAGTACAAAATCGAAGGTTTCGGTCGATGCCATGGTCATCGGAGTCCGGTACGAACCATCGAGCTCCATGATCTTGCCGAACGGATCGATGATCGTGACGATATGACCCTGGCGTTGGAGGATTGCTTTCATCCGCCCGATCAAGTCAAGTTCAGATGTTTTCGTATTGGGCCAATTATAAACCAAGCCAATATGCATGCCCTCCCCCTTCATGCTCGCGTATATGCGGACAGAACAGTCTTCGGATCACCCTCCATGCGCACCTTCCCTCGCTCGATCCAGACAACGCGATCGCACAACTGACGAACCATTTCAAGGCTATGGGAGACCAGAACAATGGTCTTGTCCGACTGGATCTTTTCTTGCATCAGCTGTGCAGTCTTACGGCGAAAGACGCGGTCTCCAACCCCAAGCACTTCATCGATCAAGATAATGTCGGGATCCGCTTGCACTGCAACGGCAAAGCCCAAACGAACACGCATTCCAGTCGAATAGGTCCACGCAGGCTGATCGATGAAGTCGCCAAGTTCAGCAAATTCCGCTATCTCTGACATCTTCTCCATGATTTGCTCCCGGGACATGCCCAACATCATACCGCTTAGAATAGCATTTTCCCGGCCTGTCAGATGCGGTATAAAACCCGCCTGCAAAGTCAAAAGGGATGCGCGATTATCGAAAGTGGATATTTTGCCTTTATCCGGTGCTATGATCCCTGATAACAATCGCAGAAGCGTACTTTTTCCTGCTCCATTACGCCCAATGACACCTAGCGTTTCACCATAAAACACATCAAACGAAACATCCTGCAAGGCCCAAAACAAACGCGAACGAAACAAGCCTTCACGTATGCGGTATGCCACACCAACGCGATCAAGGGTTAAAGCAAGCTTCGACTGTTTCACCGCAGAATCCGTTTTGGATAGATTCGATCATAGCGAAGGAGCAACCATGAGCCGACCCCCAAAGTAAACACAGATCCCAGAGCTATCGCCACTAGTGGCACCGGCTCCGGTGCAATGCCCTGTACAAGAACGATACGGAAATCTTCAACCAATATAGCCATGGGATTGAGATACAGATAAGCCTGTATTGCTTCAGGAGCCTTGCTTATGTCAAAAATCACTCCGGACAGAAAGAACAACAGCAAGATCACGTTCCCCAAAAGATCAGAAATATCCGGGATAAAAGGAATAAGGGCTGACAACAATAAAGCTACGGCAGAAACCAAAAGAAACTGCACGATCAACAGAGCAGGCAACCAACACCAGATTGCTGATGGTGAATAGCCCATCAGAAGAAGAAACAGAATAAGCAACGTGAACACAAATAGAAATTTGAAGGCATTGGCCAAAATGGTACTAAGGGGGAACACATACTTTGGTATATAAACCTGTCTCATCAGTGCTGCGCTTCTGATGATCGAGTTGCCCCCTTGCATAACGGTGCTAGCAAACCATTTCCAAACCACCAAGCCACACAACAAGAAGCTGACGACGTCATCCGCCGACTGACGCATGGACTTGAACACGATATAGAATGCGGCCAGATACAGTACTGGCTCCAAAATCCACCAGAGTGCTCCCAGATAACTGCGTGCGGCCTCCGCCCGGAGATCCGCCACAGCCTTAAACCAGACGAGACTCCAATAATGTCGATTGGTCATTGAAAACCCCACCAGACTATCCGCAATCGGAAGTCAGCTGTCTTGGAAACGACTGTACGAGCCCTATGCTTCCCGATACTGCTCATAGACGGCACAGATACCCTCTTTGAGCGAGATGCGGGCTTTCCATCCGAGCGCATGGAGTCTTGACACATCCATTAGCTTCCTCGGCGTGCCATCCGGTTTGCTCTCATC
>RFGS01000079.1 GCA_003695905.1 Zetaproteobacteria bacterium
CTGCCATGCACTGCTCAAGCCCAAGACAGGCGACTGCTGCGTGTTCTGCTCCTACGGGGATGTTCCCTGTCCTCCCATTCAGATGCATAAGGACTGCTGTAGCAAGTGAATCAGCCATGAACGGGGGTGACAGTCGCATTGAGGCACGGGATTTGACCCGGTGCCAGCGCTCGTGCAGCTGCTTGCCATCAATAGCTTGAAGTTTGTCATGGAATTGGCGGAATTGCTGCGCTTGTACAGCTCTATGGTTTTAACATCGTGCACGCTTCTTTGCGACAATTTGAGATATTCCCCATGCCGCTGGCCTCAGAATGACGGATGATCTGCAGGACAGGACGGAGCCCGCATGAAGCAATCCCTTGTTGTGAATGAAGTAGTTATGTATGCCGGTTATCGAAGAATGGCGATAACAAGTACGGAAGGCGCGTGCGCCGAATAGCGAGAAGTGGTGCGCGGTACAGGATTCGAACCTGTGACCTCAAGCTTCGGAGGCTTGCGCTCTATCCAACTGAGCTAACCGCGCAAATTGATTTCGGGATGCTTTCTGCCATGGACACAGCTCGCCCGCAGCGTCGCGCAAGCTACCATTGCGCGCTTGAAAATCCAGACGGCTTTTGCCTGAGCGGTGAGCCATCATGCGTGAATGCATGCTTGGCCAGGCGCTCAAGCACCATCAAGGTGCGCACGGTCAGTACCATGGCCTGCCTGTACTGCCGCTGAAGAAAGGCTATGCACACATCCGTCTTGCCCTTGCCGCACGGTGGTGTGCCGGGGGAGAAGACATGCCGTCCATAGGGCGCAAACCCTTGTTTTGTGCCGCGCCCTTGCTGTTCAGGATCGCGCAGATGCCAGAAAGCCTGCGCTAGGCTGTCGCCGTTCGGTAGACGAATCTTCTGGATGGCCTGGCGTGTGTCGGCGGCCTGCTCATCCAGCATCTGGTTGAATATCTCCCATTCGTGGTTGCTCGTAAAATGCGGTCGGCTGAATATCGCCTGCTGGTCCTGCCACAGGATTCGGCAGGTCTGATCGTCGAGCCTGAAGAATAATCGCCGTGGATCGAGCAGACTGTCGAAGGCGTCCGGCTGATTGCTGACAAATATACGCTGCCACCATGTCTTGGGCTTGACGTGGTAGTTTGGCGCAATATGGGCCGGCACGACCATGTCCTGGAGGTAGTGCAGCACACGGCCGCCAGCTTCCCAGAATGCACGCTCGCGTCCTTTTCGCAAGGCCTCGCGCAGTTCGTCGATCCGACGATGGAAGATGCGGTGCAGTGAATGGCCGGGTTTCATTGCGTAAACCGGGTCGTGGCGGAAGAAATCATAGAAATGCCAGTTGAAAAGACGTGCCAGCGTCACGTTGTCCTCCGCAGCGGTCCCCTGTTCAACGATGCGGAGCATCTCCGGATCCGGCAGGTCGGTATGGCCGAGTATATCGCCCATGCAGTGGCGATAGTCGGCTATCGCCACGTGTGTGATGCTCTGATGGAGTTCCTGGTCGATGGCCCAGGCCGGGGAGAGTGTGCCGCACATGAGCAGCAGCGCGCAAAGAAATCGGCATGACAACAGGCACATGGCAAGAGTATAGTCCAATGTGGCGCCATGGGCGTACATTATCTGCTGAGGAGGGTGAGCGGGCATGCGCATTCTGCATACAATGATCCGGGTGGGGGATCTGGAGCGTTCGATAGCTTTTTATACTGAGGTGCTCGGCATGCGCCTATTGCGTCGCAAGGATTATCCAGGCGGGCGCTTTACGCTGGCTGTCGGCTATGACGACGAATCATCATCGGCGGTGATCGAGCTGACGTACAATTGGGACATCGACCACTACGACATGGGCACGGGCTTCGGGCATATCGCCATTGGTGTCGAGGACATCCATGCCACCTGTGAACGAATTCGGGCGGGCGGGGGAGAAATCACACGCGAGCCGGGCCCAATGAAGCACGGTTCCACGGTCATTGCGTTTGTCCGCGATCCGGATGGCTACGCGATCGAGCTCATCGAGCAGGGATCGGGCGCCGATTGACCGGGAGGATCAGGCATGCAGTCATGGCAAAACCCTGACGACGAGCGGATCCGGCAACTGCTGCGCGAAAGCCGGACCATCGCCGTCGTCGGTTGCTCTCCGGATCCGCAGCGCAGCAGCCACCAGATTGCGCAGTTCTTGATTGAGCGAGGATACCATGTCATACCCGTCCATCCACGGGCCGGGACGATTCTCGGCCGGCGCGCCTATGCCCGGCTTGAAGATATTCCGGAGTCGGTGGATATCGTCGATGTGTTTCGCCGGCCGGATGCGACGCCTCCCATTGCGCATTCGGCTGTGACCATTGGTGCAAAGGCGCTCTGGTTGCAGCAGGGTATCGTGAACGAAGAGGCTTGGCGTATCGCAACCGAAGGTGGTCTGCTCTGTGTCATGGACCGCTGCATAGCGGTCATGTACAGCCTGCTGATGCGTTGAAGGCTGTCATAAAGTTGTCATCGGCGGCTGTAATGCTGCGCCCGTCCAAAGCGGATGGAGGAAAAGATGATGAACGATTTCGATCAACTGGAACAGGAGCGCAAGGATTTGTTGCGCTGGATCAGCGAGCGTAATCGGCATGTGCCGGTCTCTGAACTTGCCTTCATGCTCGGCGTCTGTGAGGAGGATAGAGAAGAAGAGCAGGGTCCGGATGCGTTCAGCGCTTTTTGAGCGCATCGATGCATTGCCGCAGGCGTTCGATGCGTCGCCGGTTGGCACCAAGGTCTGAATGGCCTACGCGAGAGGCCGATCGGATCTGAATCAGGCCTGGTTTGTCCAGGCGTGCCTCTAGATCATCGACAAAGCCGAACAGTGGCGAGCGGAAGCTGGCATGAAGATAGTGGCCGTCGTCCTGATGGATGGTGCCTCCCATACGCTGGAGGGCTTCTCTGAGTGTCGGCCAGTCCGCTTTCAGCGGTTCGACGCGCTGATGTGCCGGCGTGCCCGGTTCGCTGCACATGCAATGGGGCTGCTCAGGGCATGGTCGGAGGTGATGGTTCACCATGCCGGCCTCCGGCTGCATTTGGCGGGACTTCTGGGCCAGGAACGCCAGCGCGGCCATGATCAGTATGAGCACCGCGACCGATGCCAGAGCAGCCAGCTTCACGTCTCCGTACTCACTTGGCGTCGAGTTTGTCCCAGTCGTCCAGAATGGGGCGGTAAGCGGGCTTTCGGCGCAGCCAGAGTCGTGTGATGGCCAGCGAGATCGGCTTCAAATAGATCAGGATCAGGACCATGGCCACAGCTGAGATGGCTTGGGCCCAGAGCAGGCCAGTAAGCCCCTTGTCCACGAGCATCGCATAGGTGAAGAAATAGACGGACAGGGTTAGGGCAATGACGACGCCGATGAACACGGCGATGTTTTCCTGGGTCCTGCGCACCCTTTCAATTTTTTTCTGTCGCTCCTCATCCTTCATGAAACGCTGACTCCTTGGCTGTCGGATGGATTCAGGCGCACGATGATAACCCGGCTCGGGCATCCGGTCACCGTATGGCCACGGATCTGCTAGCATCATGGCATGGATGTGCGCGTCGGTTGCTCGGGGTACTTCTACCGTCATTGGCGCGGTCGGTTTTATCCGGCCGAGTTGCCCACGTCGCAATGGTTTGCCTTTTATGCGCAGCATTTCCGGACACTTGAACTCAATGCGAGCTTCTACCGCTTTCCGCGTCCCGAGAGCGTCCAGCGCTGGTTGCGGCAGGCCCCGAAGGGCTTTTCTTATGCCATTAAAGCACCCCGCCTGATCACGCATCGGCAGCGACTTGATGGCAGTGATCATCATCTGGCTGAGCTGGTGCAGGTGCTTGCCCCGCTGGGCGATAGCCTGGAGGCAGTGTTGTTTCAGATGCCTCCGTCCTTTCACTGCTCGCCGGAACATCTCGGCCGAGTGCTTGCTTCATTGAAGACCGTGCCGCGTGCGGTTGTCGAGTTCCGCCATCCTTCCTGGTGGCAGGAGTCTATCGTCGACAGCCTTGACGAGGCGGGCCTAGTGTTCTGCTCGGTTCATGCACCGGGATTGCCCGATGAGCTGGTGCCTTGCCAGGGGCGTATCTATCTGCGCATGCATGGCGTGCCCCGGTATCGTCAGGACTATGATGAGCGGGAACTCGGGCGCTGGGCCGAGCGCATCAGACAAGCCGGCGCATCATGGGTGCGTGCATATTTTAATAACGACGCCGATGCAGCTGCCCCGCGCAATGCGCAATTGCTGGGGGCTATGCTGTGACCAAGAAAAAAGGAGGACATCATGATTCTGAGTACAACGCCCGATCTGGAGGGTCGGAGCATCCGTGAATACAAGGGCATCGTGGTCGGAGAGGCGATTCTGGGTGCCAACATCTTCCGCGATCTGTTCGCCGGCATCCGCGATATTGTCGGCGGCCGTTCCGGCGCCTATGAAAAGGAACTGGCCAAGGCACGCGAGATTGCCTTTGCCGAACTCCGTGAAAAAGCAGCAGCGCTTGGTGCGGATGCCGTGGTGGGCATCGATATCGATTATGAGGTCGTGGGCAAGGAAGGCGGTATGCTGATGGTTAGTGTTTCGGGCACAGCCGTGACACTCAATTAGCTGAACACCCTGCGCAGGCCCTCAAGTATCATATCAACGGCCAGGATCGATAACAGCATGCCGGTCAGCTTCTCCAGTGCAGTCAGTCCACGCGGTCCGAGCCAGTCTGCAATCTGCCGACCGGCCGTAAAGATCAGCCAGGCAGCTCCGATCACGATGGCGATAGCCGTCAGCAATTCGATGCGAGTGATATCGGTACGGCTGGCGAAAAAAAGCACGGTGGCGATAGCCGACGGGCCGGCGATCGATGGCATGGCGATCGGCACAGCGATGGGATCGGCAGCCACGGATTCGTCATCGCTGAACAGCTCGGCGGCTGAGCCGAAGATCATTTTCAGTGCAATCAGGAACAGCACAAGGCCGCCAGCCACATGCAGCGAGGCTTGCTCGATGCCGAACCACAACAGCAGTCGCTGTCCGAGCAGCGCAAAGGCGCCGAGGATCAAGGCAGCAATGAACATTTCGCGGCTGATTGACCACAGATAGCGCCGGCCCGACAGGCGACCTAGCACGGCGAGCACGAACGGCAGATTGCCGAACGGATCGATGACCAGCAGAAGCGGTACGGCTATGCTCAGCAACTCCATGCCTAGCATATAGGGACCGAAGGCACCGGACAAAACCCCCCGGTACAGCTCAGCCGCTGGCAGGCCCTGAGCTCAGGAGAGGCGCGCCCTTGGGTCAGATGTGAATGGCTCGCCCTTCGGAGTCCAGCACCGACTCGTGGATCATCTCCGACAGCGTCGGGTGCGGGAACATGTGGTGGATCAGCTCGGCCTCGGTCGTTTCCAGCGTGCGTGCAAGCTGCAGCGCGACGATGAGCTCGGTGGCCTCGGCGCCCACGATGTGTGCACCCAGCAGTTCGCCGGTCTCGGCATGGAAAATCGTCTTGACCAAGCCCTCAGTCTCGCCAAGGCCCATGGCCTTGCCGTTCGGCGCATAGGCGAAGCGGCCCACCTTGATCGGAATGCCCTCGTCTCTGCACTGCCGTTCGGTCTTGCCGCAGGAGCCGACCTGGGGCTGGCAGTAGGTGCAGCCGGGCACGTTGCCATAGTCGACCTTGTGCGGATTGAGACCGGCGATGGCCTCGACGCAGACAATGCCCTCATGCGAGGCTACGTGCGCCAACTGGGGCGGACCGATCACGTCACCAATTGCATAAATGCCGGGGTGGTCGGTGCGGTACCAATCGTCCACCTCGATCGTATTACGCTCAATCTTCATGCGCGTGTGTTCGGCACCGATGTTCTCGGTGTTGCCGATCACGCCGACCGCGACCAGAACCTGCTCGCCTTCGAGCGTTTCGGTCTTGCCCTTGCGCTCGTACTCTACAACACCTCGGCCGTCTACGTTCTTTGCCGACTGGACCATCGCGCCGGTGATGATGTCGATGCCCTGTTTCTTGAAGCTATTGGCGACGGTCTTGGCGATTTCCTCATCTTCCAGTGGCAGGATCTGCCCAGCAGCTTCGATGACCGTGACCTTGGTGCCCATCGCATTGTAGAAGTAGGCGAACTCCATGCCGATCGCACCGGAACCGATGACGATCAGTTCCTTGGGCAGCTTCTTGGGGGCCAGTGCCTGCTTGTAGGTGATGACAACCTTTTCGTCGATCTCCATGCCGGGGAAAGCGCGCGCCCGCGCGCCGGTGGCTACGATTACATGTTTCGCAGTTACTTCGCGCATCTCGCCGTCTTTGTCGACGATCAGCCGGTTGCCTTCCTCGAAACGCGCATGGCCCTCGATATGGGTGACGCCATTCTTTTTGAACAGGAAGCCGATGCCCTTGTTCAGCTTGGCCGAGATCTTACGCGAGCGGTTGACTGCAGTGGCCAGGTCCGGCTTCGTTTGGGCAACACCCAGGCCCAGTTCCTTGCCCTGATGGTTGATGATGTTCACGAGCTCGGCTGTGCGCAGCAGTGCCTTGGTCGGGATGCAGCCCCAGTTCAGGCAGATGCCGCCCAGATGCGTGGATTCGATGCAGGCGGTCTTCAGCCCGAGCTGCGCAGCACGGATGGCCGCCACATAGCCGCCCGGCCCTGCTCCGATGACCACGACATCGTACTCACCGTTTTCATTGAACACACCGGCCGGTTTGAGAACCAGCTCCTCCTCTTCCTCGTCGCCAGCAGGTGCGGATGCTGCGGCCTCGGCAAGCTTAGCTGCAGCCTGCTCAGTCGTGGCCACGGGAGGTTCCTCGGCAACCTCCGGTGAGGATGCAATCGCTGCGCCTTCCGGCATGTAGTCGTCGGGGACCTCCTCGCCTTCCTCGGCAATGATGGCGATGGGCTCGCCAACCTGCACAACAGCGCCCTCGGGCTGAAGGATCTTGTGGAGCACACCTTCGTCGACGACCTCCAGCTCCATCGTGGCCTTGTCGGTTTCCACCTCGGCCAGGATCTCCCCGGACTCCAGCGTGTCGCCTTCCTTCTTAAGCCAGCGCACGATCTTGCCCTCGGTCATCGTCGGTGAAAGCTGGGTCATGTAAACGTCAATCGGCATGGATCACC
>RFGS01000080.1 GCA_003695905.1 Zetaproteobacteria bacterium
AAACGAGGCCTGGCAGGCCAACAGCCATGAACACTTGTCGCTTGCCCGATCGCCCACTAAGTTGAAGCCTGGGAGCGATGATGGAACATGCCTTTCTGAACCATGCCCTGTTTATGCTCATTGCAGCCGTCGCTTCGGTGGCGCTGTTTCTGCGCCTTGGCTTGCCGCCCATTCTGGGTTATCTGATCGTCGGAATGCTCATGGGGCCCGGTGCGGCCGGGTTCATATCGGATAGCACGCAAATAAGAAGCTGGGCCGAGATCGGCATCGTCTTTCTGATGTTCACCATCGGCCTTGAATTTTCCTGGCCCGTCCTACGCCATATGAAATCCGCCGTCCTCGGCCTGGGCGGCCTTCAGGTCATGTTGACCATGATCCTGATCGACCTCCTGGCCATCGTGGTTGGCATCCCCTGGGAGCAGGGACTGGTCATTGGAGGCATTATCGCCATGTCCTCCACGGCACTGGTCACCAAGATCCTTGCTGACCAAGCTGAACTGCAGACACGCCACGGACGGAACAGCCTGGGCATCCTGCTGTTCCAGGATATCATGGTCGTCCCACTGCTGATTCTGGTCGGCTTGCTGGGCCAGGAACGTGCCATGCCTGGTAGCTGGGCTCTTGCCATGGCAGCAGCTGAGGGGTTGATTGTCCTGAGCTGCATCCTGGCCTTCGGACACTGGGTACTTCGTCCGCTGATAAGGGAGATTGCCCGCTTCCAATCCGCAGAACTTTTTACGCTTTTCGTTTTGTTGATCGTTCTTGCATCAGCCTGGATGACGGAGCGCGCAGGCCTGAGTCTTGCCCTCGGAGCCTTTCTTGCCGGTGTCATGCTCAGCGAAACAGAGTTTCATCATCAAGTCGCCTCGGAAATCAGACCGTTTCGTGACGTTCTTCTCGGTCTGTTCTTTATCACCGTGGGCATGATGCTCGACCTTGGAAGGCTTCCCCAAATTGGCGCACAGGCTTTTCTGCTGGCATGCCTGCTGATAATCACCAAGCTGCTCATCATTACGCTGGCCTGCCGTATCGGCTCATGGAACATGGCCGTCGCCTTTAGAACCGGACTCTGTCTGGCTCATGGCGGGGAATTCGGCTTTGCCATCCTAATCTTGGCCCTTGACGAGAAAGCCATTGATCCTCTGATTGGCCAGATCGTGCTCACGGCCATGCTGATCAGCATGCTTCTTGCACCTCTACTTATCCGTTTCAACGGCTCCCTGACCGCCCGTCTGATGCCGAATGCAGCTAAAAGGAGCCGTGAAGAAATCAGTTCAGACATTCGCGACAAAGCCAAAAGGCTTTCCCACCATGTGATCGTGTGCGGCTACGGCCGCATCGGCCATCACACGGTCGAGTTTCTCCGGTCACACCATGTCCCATGCCTGGCCATCGAACTGGATCTGGACAAGGTCCGGCAGGGTAAAAATCAGGGGCGGCCCGTTTCATATGGTGATGCAGCAAGTCTTGAGCTTCTGAGGGCATGCGGCCTTGAGCGTGCCGCCGCTGTAATCATAACGATGATCGATTTTGCCACAGTAATGAAAATCCTCAAACGCATCAGATCCATGGACAGGGACATTCCGGTCGTGGTCAGGACAAGAAAGGAAATCCACCTCTATCAGCTCTATCAGGCTGGCGCCAGCGAGGTCATCGCAGATACCTTCGGCAACCATTTCATGCTCACAGAGGAAGTCCTTAAGCGGTGGCGGTTGGACGGAGCCTTCACTCCAAAAGCCTCCTGACCGGAGCAAAGCTTCTCCGGTGCAAAGGAGTGATACCATGATTCTTTATGGCGGCCAGATGTCCTTTGGTCCCGTAACCCTTGTGGGTATCAAATCCGTATTCAGGATATCTGACGGCCATGAGATTCATCAGGCGGTCCCTGACGACCTTAGCGACAATCGAGGCTGCAGCAATGCACTGAACCTTGTCATCTCCGCCCACAATGGGTTCAGCGGCAACATCGCCCAGCGATGGGGCATGATGTCCATCGACAAGAGCTCTGTCCGGCTTGATCGGCAACCTGTCCATGGCCCGTCTCATGGCCAGAAACGTGGCATGAAGAATGTTCAACCGATCGATCTCCTCGACGCTTGCAGAAGCAAGCGCATACGCGCGCGCATGACGGCGGATATGATGGTAGATGAGCCGGCGCTTGCGCTCGGAAAGCCGCTTGGAATCACGATAAGCCCCGTACATCGGATCTTGCGCATCCAACACCACAACAGCGGCCACGACCGGTCCAGCCAGCGGACCACGCCCTACCTCATCGACGCCGGCGATCAATTCGTTGTTGATCAGCGATGCGGGCGCTCGCACTTGCGCACCCGAAGCTTCCTGCCGTGAACAGACAGAATTTCAGCCCATTCGCCTTCATCGATGAATTCATCAGATTCGGCCAACCAAAGCTTGCTGTGGAACAATACCTTGCCCTTCGGATTGATCGGTTCCATGACCCTGACCTTGGTGCCGACCATGTTCCGGGTGTCTTCGACCAGTTCAGTTCCGCTGGCCACCCGATACAGTCCGAGAAAATAGGCCAAAGCCAGCGTCGCTCCGAAAAAAACGAGCGTTTCCAACACCAAGGACAGCCCGTAGATCTCGTGAACAAGGCCGGTGGCCACAGCACCTCCCAGCACAGCCAAGATATGTCGCACAGCCTGCTCGGTATTGAATCGTCTGCGTTGCATCCCCTCCCTCCTGCGAATCCGGGCCAAGTCAGAACCTATTGAAGCAGAATCCGGGCTTAAGTGCCATGCCCGGCTGCTCAGCGCAGTTGCCCCCCATGCTGGCTGGTCAAGGCATCGACCACCTTGCGAACGAGGTCATCAGCCTGCTCCTGTGTCAGTGTGCGGGATGCGTCTTGAAGGGTCAGGCGGAAACCGACACTGCGCTTGTCCTCAGGAATCCCTTTTCCCGTGTAAACATCAAAGACATAAACGTCAGCTAGCAGAGGGCCTGCCGCCTTGGCAGCCGTCTGCACAAGCGTGTCGGCGGCAATGGAGCGATCAAACAGCATGACAACATCCCTTTGCACCGAAGGAAATTCGGGCAGCGGAACAAACCTGGGCTGCCTAGACTGCGGCAGAACATCCAGATCAACCCAGGCTGCAAAAACGGCAACCTCCAGACCGTAAGCAGCGGCTATGGATTGATCGATCCTGCCCAGCACGCCAACGCCCTGCTTGCCGACCATGATCCGGGCCGACTGACCCGGCTGCAAGCCGACGATCCCATCATCGGCAAGGAATCTGCCCTTGAGCCCGACAGCGTCAAACCAGTCCTCTATTGCCCCTTTCAAATCGAAGAAGTCAGCCATGCGCGCCGGTGAATACCATTCATCGCGGTGAACCTCACCACACATGAGCCATGCCAGTATCCTGTGCTCGCGGTGATGAGCCTGATCCGCAGCCTCGTAGATGCGCCCAAGTTCGGTCAGAAACACGCCCGGCTGCTGGCGGTTCATGTTGTGACGTGCAACCCGCAACAAACCCGGCCACAGACTTCGGCGCATTAGGGACATGTCCTCGGAAATCGGGTTGACAAGCCTGAGATCCCGGCCGTCATCCTTCACGAAATGACGTTGCTCGTCTTCGGAGATGAAGGCGTAGGTGATGCACTGTATCGCACCTGCAGCGACGGCATGATCCAGCTGGGCCTCCTTCTTCTGCACCTTGCATGCCTTCAGCGCAGGCATCATGGAGGGGATAGAATCATAGCCAAGAATGCGCGCGTATTCCTCTGCAAGATCCTCGGGGATGGCAATGTCGTGGCGGAAAGCGGGGGCATGAACCTCCATGAGGTCATCCACAAGCCGCACTCGAAACCCCATGCGCTCGAGCACACAGTCCGCTTCCCTTGGTATCTGCCGTCCCAGTCGCTCCTCCAGTTCGGATCGCTGGCAGCGGATTGTGCGACCAGCGGCAAGTTCAGCGGGATCTCCCAGACACAAAACCGGTCCTGCGCGACCGCCGAAGAGATCAATCAGAATCTTCGTGGCCTGCTCCAGAGCGGGACCGACCATGGAAGGATCGACACCCCGTTCAAAGCGCATCGAAGACTCCGAAACAAGCCCGTGCTGCCGTCGTGAGGTGCTGATGCATGCGGGTCGGAAAAAGGCTGACTCAAGCACCACCTCCGTCGTATCCCCACTGACACCGGACGCCTCGGAGCCGATAATACCGGCCATGGCCACGACGGTGTGATCGTCCGCAACAACCAAATCGTCAGCCGTCAGTTCATAATGATGTCCATCCAAAGCATCCAGGGTCTCACCCTTCCTTGCCCGGCGGACCTTCAGCTCGCCCTCAAGCCTGCTGGCATCGAATGCATGCATCGGCTGCCCCAGATAAAGCATGACATAATTGAGCACATCCACGACGCCATTCACAGATCTCATGCCGGCATAGGCCAGGCCGCGCCTCATCCATTCGGGGGCGTCCCCCACGCGCAGTCCCTCGATGCGACGGGCCATGTAGCAAGGCACATGCCCCGGATCTTCAACCCTGACCCCAGGCTTGGCAACTGCGTCATCAACCGACAGCTCCACATCCCCGACCCTGGCCAGGGGCAGATCAAGATCAGCAGCAAGCTCGCGTGCGATGCCGCGCACGCTCATGCAATCCCCCCTGTTTGGGGTGATGGACAAATCGATGATCGCTTCTTCAAGACCGAGGTAGGCGCCTACTTCGGAGCCGACTGGCGCATCTTCTGAAAGAATGAGCAGTCCATCTGCATCCTCGGCCAGCCCTAGCTCGGCAGCCGAACAGCACATGCCGTAGCTAGTCTCGCCACGAATCTTGCCCTTTTTGATGACCATGCCACCAGGAAGCCGCGTACCGATGGTTGCCACGGGAACCTTGTCTCCAACCTTCATATTGGAGGCCCCACACACGATGGACAATGGCTCATCCGTACCGATATCCACCCGCAAAAGCTGCAGCCGATCGGCATTGGGATGGGGCATCATCGACAGGATGTGGCCGACGACCACGCCGGCGATATCGGCACGGGGAGTCTCGATAGATTCAACCTCATGACCCAGGCGGATCAGCCTTTCAGCCACTTCCTGCACAGAAATGTTTAGCGGAACGAGCTCCTTCAACCAGGACAAAGGAATCCTCATGCTCCCATCCTCCTCAGGAATCGGACATCGTTTTCAAAGAACAGCCGTAAATCCGGGATGCCGTGCTT
>RFGS01000081.1 GCA_003695905.1 Zetaproteobacteria bacterium
ATCCATGTGCGGGATACAGGGGCAGTGATGTTTCTTGGCTTTGCGCGTGGAAGGCCGTGGGTTCATCCGGAATGCAAGGAAAGGCCGGATGTGAAGATTGATGGATCGCTGGAAGGGTTTGCCCGCATGTGTTTCGCGCATGAGGATCCCGATCAGCTTGTGTTCGCCAAGTTGCTGCGGGTTACGGGCGACTCTGAGGTCATGCTGCGTTTCAAGAAGCTACTTGCCGAAGCAGATCTGGATTGGGAACGGGAATTGAGGGCTGCCTTTGGCGACTTGTTCGGAGGACGCGTGGCCCGGGCGGCAAAGGCCTTGGTGGCTCTGGAGCAGAAGGCTGAGCGTCAGTCCAGGGAGTTGGCTGAAGGCTGTCTCAGGGAGATTGGTCTGCCTGATCAGGAGCGGCTGCAGTCCTGGCAGGCTGGCGTCGAGCAACTGGCGCATCGCCTCAGCAGGCTGAAGGGGCGTGTCACACGCCTGGAGCATCGCCTTCAAACCCAGCAGGACGAAGGGTCGCGGTGATTCTTTTTCACGGCAGTCTGCGCCGCAACTTTCGTATTCTGCAGATCACTCATATTCTCGCCACGCATGGTTTGGCCGCCATTGCAGTGCGCATGCGTCTGTTTTATCCCTATGTCTGGTTGCTTCAGTTGTTCCGCAAGGAGCCCCTGCCGCGTGAGTTGGGCGTGCAAATCCGTCAGGCGCTCGAACGGCTCGGCCCCACGTTCATCAAATTCGGGCAAATGTTGTCCACGCGTGTCGACCTTCTGCCGCTTGAGGTGGCGCTCGAACTCAAACGACTCCAGGACGATGTGCCGCCCGAGTCGTTTGAGCGTATCAGGGATGTTGTCGAAAGCAGCTTCAAAAAGCCCCTGACCGGCGACGGCGGGATTTTTCGTCACTTCCGGCGTGAGCCCGTGGCAGCGGCATCGATCGCCCAGGTTCATTTCGCTGAACTTCAGGATGGGCGGGCGGTTGCCGTGAAGGTCAGGCGGCCGGGTATCGACCGGGTCATCGAGGCGGATCTTGCCATTCTGAAATTGCTGGCCAACTTGTTTGACAGGTATTTCCCGGAGTATCGTCGTCTGAAGGCGCCGGAGGTGGTTGAGGAATTCGCTCAGACCATCAGGGGGGAGTTGAATCTTCGCGCCGAAGCCGCGCATGCAGGGCGTTTTGCAGAGAATTTCAAGACCGTGGATGGTGTCCGTGTGCCGGAAGTGTTGTGGGACTACACATGCACCGAGGTCATGACAACCGAGCGCATCTCCGGTATTTCCATTGATGAGAAGGAAGCCCTGGTTGCTGCGGGTCATGATTGCCTGAAGCTGTGTGAGAGGGCGGCGACACTGTTCTTCCATATGGTCTTCGTGGATGGCTATTTCCATGCCGACATGCATCCCGGCAACATCTTTGTCGCCGACAACGGAGATATTGTGCTGGTTGACTTCGGCATTGTCGGGCGCTTGGACATGAAGACGCGCCGGTACCTTGCTGACATGTTGCTGGCCTTTCTGCAGGAGGATTATCGGCGGGCGGCCGAGGTGCACCTTGAGGCAGGCTATGTTCCGCCAAGCACGGATATCTCGGCGTTCGAGGATGCGCTCAGGGAAGTTGCCGTGCCGATTTTCAATCGCCCCTTGGCTGAGATTTCCATTGCGGAGCTTCTGTTGGTCATGTTCGCTGTCACCGAACGTTTTCAGATGGAGACCCAGCCACAGTTGCTGTTGCTGCAGAAGACCATGGTTGTGATCGAGGGGGTTGCCCGCGAACTGGCCGATCAGGCCAATATCTGGATGCTGGCCCGTCCGTTGGTGACGGACTGGATGGCCCGGCACATGGGGCCCCGGGGGCGTGCCGAGGCCGTGCTTGAGGAGGCCCGCATCCAGTTGCGCCAGTGGGCTGCCTTGCCCGATCGCGTCGAGAGGCTGGTGGCATCCTCATCGGCTACGGTCGATGCAGATGGCGAACGACAGGGTCATCCGTGGCTGGGAGGTTTTCTCGCTTCAGGGGGTGTTGCTCTCATGCTGGCGCATGCGCTGGGGGAGGTTATGGGAGCATGGTCCATATTCGGTGGGGCGTTGTCGCTGGCTCTGGGTATCGGACTGCTTGCTTCCCGCTGACTTCCGTCATGGGCTTGGCGCTGGCGGAGCAGATGGTTAGGCTGCGGGCCAATCCGCACAGGCAGAGGAGCTGATGAATCATGAGCCGGAATTTTCTTTTTACGTCTGAATCGGTTTCGGAGGGTCATCCCGACAAGGTCGCGGATCAGATTTCTGATGCCGTGCTGGATGCGATCCTGACGGAGGATCCCAATCCACAGCGTGCGCGTGTCGCCGTTGAGACATTGGTGAAGACTGGGGCCGTCATCGTGGCGGGTGAGGTGACCACGGAAGCCTGGGTTGACCTTGATGAACTGGTGCGCGGTGTCATTTGCGATATCGGGTATACGAGTTCGGATGTCGGCTTCGATGGTTCCACCTGTGCGGTCATGAGTCTGATCGGCAAGCAGTCCGTGGATATCGCTCAGGGTGTCGATAGGGATGCACCTGAAAAGCAGGGGGCTGGAGACCAGGGACTGATGTTCGGCTATGCCACGAACGAAACCGAAGTGTACATGCCGGCCCCGATCCTGTATGCCCACCGGCTTGTTCAGCGTCAGGCCGAGATGCGCAAGGAGCGCATCCTTCCCTGGCTCAGGCCAGATGCCAAAAGCCAGATTACATTCCGCTATGAGGACGACAAGATTGTCGGCATCGACGCGGTCGTACTATCCACGCAGCATGATCCCGATATCGAATACAATCACCTGCGTGAGGCGGTCATGGAGAACATCATTCAGCCTGTGCTTCCCAAGGCATGGTTGGATGCCTGTCCGGCGGACAAGATACACATCAATCCGACCGGCAAGTTCGTGATTGGTGGTCCGGTCGGTGATTGCGGACTTACAGGACGCAAGATCATTGTCGATACCTATGGCGGCATGGCGCGTCATGGCGGCGGGGCCTTTTCAGGCAAGGATCCTTCCAAGGTGGACCGTTCCGCGGCCTATGCTTGCCGTTATGTGGCCAAGAATATCGTAGCCGCAGGTCTTGCTGACCGGTGTGAGATTCAGGTGTCCTATGCGATTGGCGTCGCCGAGCCCACCTCGATTCTAGTAGAGACCTTTGGAACCGCCAAGATCAATGAGGAGCGCATCGCTGAGTTGGTTCGCCGTCATTTTGATCTGACCCCTTACGGTATCTCCCGCATGCTTGACTTGGTGCGGCCAATTTATCGCAAGACCGCTGCCTACGGCCACTTTGGTCGGGAGTTGCCCGAGTTCTCCTGGGAACGGACTGACAGGGCCGATGCCCTGCGTGAGGATGCCGGACTGTAGGCGCAAGATGTCCAATGATTTGCCGAGGGGCGCTGCAACTGGAAGGTTTCCGGTCAGGCTCGGCTTAAGCAACAACGGCGCCCGTTTAATTCTGAAATTAAACGGAGGAGTTTCATGAGCATCATGAAGGGAAAAGAGGGTGATTATGTTGTTGCCGATGTCAGTCTGGCCGGCTGGGGGCGCAGGGAAATCGCTATTGCCGAAACGGAAATGCCGGGCCTGATGGCGATCCGGGAAAAATACAAGGGGCGGCAGCCACTCAAGGGCGCGCGCATTGCCGGAAGCCTGCACATGACGATCCAGACGGCGGTGCTGATCGAGACATTGGTGGCTCTGGGGGCGGAAGTTCGCTGGGCATCATGCAATATTTTCTCCACCCAGGATCATGCAGCAGCAGCCATCGCGGCTGAGGGCATTCCGGTCTTTGCCTACAAGGGTGAAAGCCTCGAGGAGTATTGGGCCTTCACTCACCGTATCATGGAATGGCATGATGGCGGCACGCCGAACATGATCTTGGACGATGGCGGCGATGCAACGTTGCTGGTCACCTTGGGTGCGAAGGCCGAGCAGGATCCATCGCTCATCGAACATCCATCATCCAGGGAGGAGGAGGCGCTGTTTGCTTCAATACGCAAAAGGCTGGCCAAGCAGCCAGGCTTCTATTCCCGGATACGCGCATCCATCCGCGGTGTGACCGAGGAGACGACCACGGGTGTGCACCGGCTCTATCAGATGCAGGAGCGCGGTGAATTGCCGTTCCCGGCCATCAATGTGAACGATTCAGTAACAAAGTCCAAATTCGACAATCTCTATGGTTGCCGGGAATCGTTGATAGACGGCATCAAGCGCGCGACGGATGTCATGATTGCTGGCAAAATCTGCGTCGTGCTCGGCTATGGCGATGTCGGCAAGGGGTGTGCACAGGCGTTTCGGGGCATGGGTGCCACGGTTTGGGTGACCGAGATCGATCCGATTTGTGCATTGCAGGCAGCGATGGAGGGGTATCGAGTCGTGACCATGGACGAGGCCGCATCACTTGCCGATATTTTCGTGACGGCCACAGGTAATTATCATGTGATCACACATGAGCACATGAGGGCCATGAAGGATCAGGCCATTGTCTGCAATATCGGTCATTTTGACGACGAAATCGATGTGGCCAGCCTCAGGCAATACACTTGGGAAAACATCAAGCCCCAGGTGGATCAGATCGTGTTTCCGGACGGCAAGCGCATTACGCTGCTGGCCGAGGGGCGGTTGGTGAACCTTGGATGTGCCACGGGGCACCCTAGCTTCGTGATGTCCAATTCCTTCACGAACCAGGTTCTGGCCCAGATCGAGCTGTACTGTCATGGCGAGAACTATGAAAACAAGGTGTACATGCTGCCCAAGAAACTGGATGAGGAAGTTGCCCGACTTCACCTGCAGAAGATTGGAGCCAAGCTCACGAGTCTGACGCCCAAGCAGGCGGAATATATCGGTGTGCCGCTCGAAGGGCCCTACAAGCCGGATCATTACCGGTACTAATGCTTCCTCGCGTCTGGATTGCCATGTCGTTGCCGGTGATGTTGTTGTTGCTGGGCGCGGGTGGCGTGGACGTGGATCGCAACTTTGATCAGACAGGGGACGGCCTGGTGGATGCTTCGGACTGGAGAAAGATGGATGCTCAGGCGCGACGGGCATATGCCAGAGCATTTCTTCAAGCGATTGGTGAGAATCCGGATGCATCCCTGCCTGATGGAGGCACAAGGCTGGATCGCTATCTTCAGGGCTTGAGTGCCGTGTATGAGTAAGCGTTTTTTTTGGTTGAATTGTATCAGGGTTTCTGTTAGAAATCGCCACGCTCGCATCGGAGGGGTTTCCGCTTGCCTGTCAGCAGTGCTGGAGTGATGGTGTCGGCCAGACTGAATGGTCGGCTCGTGGCCAAGCTAGCAGTACTGCAAATGATCCTGGCTTTGCTATTAGCCTTGATGCTGGAGGTTGCTGGCTTCGGGCGCTTCATCCCCTCAATGCTGCTTGGCGTGGTGCTCATGTTTCTGAATGGAGCAGCGCTGATGTACACGATGCAGCGGGTGGCTGTGCTGAGCCGGAAAAGCGGCCAGCGACTGTTGTATGCTGGGGCTGCAGTTCGTTTTGTGCTGTTGATCCTCGCGCTGGTTGCTGCGCACGGCTTGGGGTTTTATCTGCCATGGGTTGCCGGCGGCATGCTTGTGGCACAGGTGGCGGTTTACATCGCAGGTTTTCGCGAGGTTCTCCGCTGGAGATGAATGGAGGTGGGCATTGGCTGAACAGGGCCACAGTGGAGGCATTGCCGAACATCTGAAGTACTGGTCGGTGTCGTTTGACGATGCCAACCCGTTCATGCAGTTGCACTTGGATACACTGCTGCTGACCGTAATGGTGGCGACAGGTATGGTGGTTTTTGCCCTATGGCTGCGTGGTCGTCTGGTCGAGGGTGCCCCGACGGGCGTGCAGAATTTCATGGAAGCCCTCATTGACTTCATCAATCAGACGGTCAAGGACAACTTCCCTGTTCACAATCCATTGATTGCGCCGCTGGCGCTGACCATTTTCGTTTTTGTTTTTCTATGCAACACGATGGATATCCTTCCGGCTTATCTGATGCACCACGTAGCCGGGTTGTTTGGGCTTGAGTCCTTCCGGCAGGTGCCGACCAATGATCTGAATCTGCCGGTTGCAATGGCCGTCTGTGTTTTCATTCTCGTGCTCTATTACGAATTCAAGCTGAAACCAGTGCACTTCGTTAAGGAGCTGCTGCTTCAGCCGTTTGCTGCTCTTTTGCTGGAATCGAAGAATCCGATTGTCAAGGTAATTGGCGTATTGCTGATTCCGCTCAATCTGGTTCTGAAGGTGATTGAGGAGCTGGCAAAGCCGCTTTCGCTGTCCTTCCGATTGTTTGGTAACATGTTCGCAGGTGAGGTGATCTTTCTGCTCATTGCAAGCCTGCTGCTGGCCAGTCATTTGGAGGGCCTGCTCTCCATCGGTGGTTTCGTTTCAGAGTTTGTTGGCCTGTTGGTGGGGCTTGGGTGGTCGCTGTTCCACCTGTTTATCGGCTTGCTGCAAGCCTTCATCTTCATGATTCTGTCGGTTGTGTATCTTTCGATTGCGCATCAGCCGGCTGAGCATTAAAAACTTTAGTACTGCATAGGAGTAAAACAAATGGATGCAACAACAATCATTACTGCAGCAACGGCAATTTCCGTGGGCGTCATTCTAGCTGCGGCCGGTCTTGGTTCGGCCATCGGCTGGGGTCTGATCTGCTCGAAGACCCTTGAAGGTATTTCCCGTCAACCCGAAATGCGTCCAC
The DNA here is from genome assembly GCA_003695905.1 of Zetaproteobacteria bacterium. Lineage (GTDB taxonomy): Bacteria > Pseudomonadota > Zetaproteobacteria > Mariprofundales > Mariprofundaceae > J005. The sequence goes on from RFGS01000081.1 coordinate 6,702, forward strand.
AGCTGATGTTCAACATGTTTATTTTTGCCGGTTTGATGGAGTCATTCCCGTTCATCATCATGGCATTCGCTCTGTGGTTCCTGTTTGCCAACCCGTTCCTGGGATGAGCTGAAAGAGGGACACGGAAAACACTGCGAGGTTAAGGCATGAGTATCGACCTTACATTCATATCACAGGTTATCGTTTTTGTCGCCATGGTCGTGCTTCTGTGGAAGCTGCTCTATGGCCCACTGAACGACCTGATGGAGGCCCGCTCGAAAAAGATTGCTGAGGGGCTGGCTGCGGCCGAGGCGGGTCTGGAGGCCAAGGCCGAGGCCGAGGCCGAGGTGGCCAGGCAGCTGGAAGATGCTCGTGCTCGCGCCCATGACATCATCGCCGCAGCAGAGCGTCGAGCGGCTGAGATCAATGAGGAGGCAGTGACGCGTGCCCGCAAGGAAGCGGAAGGAATCCTTGATGCGGCTCGCGAGGAAGTTCATGCCGAGGTGGCCAAGGCCCGCCAGCAACTACGTGAGGAAGTGGCTTCCATTGCTCTGCTTGCTGCTGAGCGGGTTCTCGAGGTGGAGCTGGATGCAGCCAAGCATTCTCAGCTCATAGAGGGCATTGTGGACAAGGGGCTCGGATCCGCATGAGCACGCAGTTCATTTCCAGGCGCTATGCGCGTGCCCTGTTCGATCTGCTGAAAGAGGGCGTGGATTTACGTGATGGTTTGCATGCCCTGGCCCAGGTGGTGAAGGCAGATGATGAAGTTCGTGCTTTTCTTGCCTCGCCTGCGGTGCCGGCTGCCCGCAAACTTGCGGCATTGAGCAAGGCTGTTGCTGATCTTTCAGGGGAGCTGGAGCGACTAGTACAACTGCTTGCCGAGCGAAACAAGCTCGTGCTACTGCCGGAGATCGCAGAATTGCTGGATGAGTTGATTCGTCAGAGTCAGGCTGAAGCCGTTGCCGATGTCATGGTCGCAGCACCGTTGAGCAAGGATGTGCAGAAGAAGATTGCCCAGGCCCTGAGCAAGCGTATAGGGAAAAAGGTCAGTCTTCGTGTGCATGAGGATCCGTCCATACTGGGCGGCTTGGTCATTCGCCTTGGTGACCGGCAACTGGATTATTCGCTGCGCACGCGTCTGGAAGGCTTGCGTCGCGCAATTGCAGGTTGATGGAATTTTTAAGACTAAAGTCTTGGCAGAGGTTGAATTATGAAACTCGATACGGCTGAAATCAGTTCGAT
>RFGS01000082.1 GCA_003695905.1 Zetaproteobacteria bacterium
GATGAGCGTCATGACGGGACCTTCGAGCTGTTGGCCACCATGCCCGTATCCACGCTGACGATCATTGCGGCGAAATTCTTCTTTGCCTGGGGGCAGGTCGGTCTGTGGTTGCTGATGACGGGCGTGTATGCCCTCAGCCTAGCCCTTTTGGGCGATGTCAATGGCGGCCAGATCGCGGCAGGCTATCTGGCTGCCTTGCTGCTGGCTGCCTTCTACGCCGCGATCGGTCTGTTTGCCTCCTCCTTGAGTGCGCGCTCAATTGTGGCCTATGTCATCGGCTTCGTGCTTGTGTTGGCATTCTTTCTGTTGGGCGCAACGATCGGAACGCTGCCCGTGGCATGGCAGGATGCGCTGGCTCTGATCAGTCCATTGGCGCATTTCGACCGCATGTTGCGCGGCGTGGTTGGGCTTGATGACCTCGTCGTTCCTCTTGCCTGGACCCTGCTGTTTTTGGGCCTGAGTTGGTTCCAGCTGGAGCGTCGCCAATGGCAATGACCGACCGTCGCAAGATCATCCGGCGCAAGGCCTGGCTTGCTCTGCTGTTGACCATCGCCTTCTGTGCCGCGTCCACGTTGGCCGCGTCGTGGTCGCATGTCCGCTGGGATTGGACCGAGGATGGGCTGTACACGCTTTCCGACTCGACGCGCAGCGTGCTGCAGCAGCTTGATGCCCCGATCCGGATCACGGCCTACATCACTTCCGGCCTGCCGCAGCCGTATGGTCTGATGCGCCGGTTCATCGAGGACATGCTGCAGGCCTATCATGAGGAAGGCGGGGACAAGGTGGCCTTTTCGGTCATCGATCCGAGCGACGATCCGAAGGCTATGACAACCCTGACGGCCCTGAACGTACCCAAGGTGCGCGTGCAACTGGTCGAGAATGATCAGGCGAGGGTCAAGCAGGGCTATTTAGCCATTGTCCTGGACTATCTCGACAAGAGGGAGGTATTGCCCGTCATCAGCAGTGAAACGGGCTTTGAATACCTGCTCACCAGCAAGATCAGAAAGCTTACGGGCAAGGGCCGGCCCAAGATCGGCATCGTTGATGCCTATGGCAGCGATGGTTATGACAGGCTGACGCGGCTGCGGCAGCTTGCGGGGGAGGATTACGATTTCATCCATGTGGATCCAGCCACGAAACCGATTCCATCTGATGCCGATGCCCTGATCGTGGCCGGCCTTGAGCAGGCACCGGAAGAGCCTTTCCGCTACCGACTGGAGCAGTTCCGTCTCAGTGGCAGGGGCCTGATGGTGCTGGCTGGCAATGCGAAGGCGGCCCTTGCCGATCAAATCAACGTGCGCCCCGTGCAGGCCAAGGCCAACGAATGGCTGAAAACGGATTTTGGCGTGGCTGTCGAGCCAGGGCTCGTGCTCGACAAGCAGAGCGGACGGATTCTCGTGCATCAGCCACGCGGCATGTTCATGCTGCAGACGGTCGTGGATTATCCGTTCCTGCTAAGATTGACGGATGCTCATGATGCACATCCGGTCACGCGACATCTGAAGAGCGTGCAGATTCCCTTTGCATCGCCTCTGGCGCTCGTGCGGCAGCAGGGCAGTCAGGCCCTGCTGAGCAGCTCGGAGTTCTCGACGGTCCAGCAAGGTCCGCCCTTCGATGTCGATCCACTCAAGTCCATGCAGGAGCGTTTTGATGGGGCGCATCTCAAGCGCAGCCTGGTTGCTGTGGTTCATGAGGGGCCGGGCAGGAAGGTGTTCAAGAAGGCCCCGAAGGGGCTGGAAAAGGAGGTCATGGACAAGCGCGCCGACGTCTCGCGCTGGGTGGTCATCGGTGCGCCCAGCATGCTTGAGGATGAGCTGCTGGATGAGAACAGCCTGTTGTTTGTCCTGAACGTGCTTGACTGGCTCAGTGGCCAGGATGACATGATCGATCTGCGCTCCAGGGGCGGCGGACAGCGCCCCCTGTCCGTTCTGGAGGATTTCGAGCGCAATCTGTGGAAGCTCGTCTGGATGCTTGTCCTGCCTGGTGTGGTTGTCCTCATGGGGCTGCTGCGCTGGAGATGGCTGCGTCGCAGGAGGGCTGCATGATGCGTTGTTATGCCGCTTGGGTTATGACCGTGCTGACGGTTGTGGGCCTGTTTGCCCTGGCCTATGTGGAAATGCACGAGCCTGCCCGCAGTCCCGCGCCTTCGCTGGCGCTGGGCAGACAGTGGCAGGTTGCGGATGTGACACGCATCGAAATCCGCCATGGCAAGGACGCGCTCATGCTGGAAAGGCAAGGGGATCATACCTGGCGCTTGGGTGGAAAGCCCGCGGATGCGCAGGCCGTGCAGCAACTGCTCGAGGATCTGAAGCAGATGCAGGTGGAACGCATCGTGGCCTGGAATGCGGCGCATGACCGGGAACTCGGCCTTGATGATGCCGAGGCGCGGGATGTGCGGCTGTACGCGTCAGATGGCTCGATGCTTTGGCAATGCCGCATAGGCAGGCAGGCACGGGATCTGACCAGCACGTATCTGAGGGTACAGGGCGATGATCGCGCGCTGGCCGTCGACAGGGCGCTGCGCTGGCAGGTCTTGCGTACCCCCGATATATGGCTTGCCAAGGCGAAGTCCGGGCCGTCCCAGCCATCAGCCAAATCCGCGGAAGGTGCATCATCACACGACTGATTCTGTTTGATTGCGACGGGACGCTGGTCGATTCCCGTTCGGCCATTGTGCGCGCCATGCGCTTGGCCTTTGAGGAATGCGGGCTTGCGCCGCCAGAACCCCACGCGGTCACGTCGATTATCGGCCTGTCGCTGCACGAGGCCATTCGCCATCTGCACGGAGAGGATGCGGCCGTAACTGAGATTGCTTCTGCCTATCGCCGTTACTGGCTGCAGGAGGAACAGCGGCTTTCCCTGTTCGAAGGGATTCCCTCGATGCTGCAGCAGCTTGAGGATCAGGGCTTTTGGCTTGGCATCGTCACCGGCAAGTCGAGCGCGGGGCTGTTGCGCGTCCTGGATTTCTTTGACCTGAAGCGACATTTCCTTGTCTGGCGCACGGCCGATCGTTGCCCATCCAAGCCTCATCCGGCCATGGTGCTTGAGTGTGCCGATGAGCTTGGCGTGCGTCCGGAGCATACGGTGGTCATCGGCGATTCGCCCTTCGATATGGCCATGGCCAAGGCGGCCGGTGCCCGGCCCTACGGTGTGTCCTATGGCGTGGGATCGACGGAATCGCTGTTGCGGGAGGGCGCAGCGGCGGTCTTCGATCATCCGCAGGACATCACCAACGTCTTCGTAACTGCTGACTGACAGGTCGACTCACTCTAGCCACACTTTTGATAACCAGTCCTGTCCCTCGGTATCCAACGGGTTCAAACCCACCCTATGATGCCGAGCGAGCGCCCAGCCGCTGTGCGAAAATAGCTTTGCGGGAAGTGATGGTGGAGGTGGGTGCCAATCGTTGCCAGTTACGAGGCTTCCGTGAACGGGTAGAAGGGTTGTTGGAGCAAGTCGATTATCCATATAAACCGGACAGACCAACACAAGGAACGAAAGAGAGGTATTCAGCGCTTGCGTGCATGAGCGTTATGGTCCACGATAGCAGACGCTGGCATCGGTCGGATTTCGATCAGGAAATGGGGGAACATTCATGAAAACAGCGATTCGCAATGGTTTAATCGTCATCGTTATCATTGTCGCAGGTCTTATTGCGGCGCCGTTTTTCATCGATGTAAATGACTACAAGGACACCATCGCCCAGAAGGTGGAGGATGCGACCGGACGTGCCTTGACCATCGGCGGTATCAAAGCCTCGCTGTTCCCCTGGGTTGGCGTCGAGCTGGAAAATGTGCACATGGCCAACCCCGACGGCTTCGAGGAGAAGGATTTCGCTAGCGTTGAGCATCTGGACATCAAGCTTGCGGTTCTTCCGCTGCTTGACGGACGGTATGAGATCAAGGAATTCAAGCTGGTGCGGCCACATCTGTATCTGGCACGCAACGAACAGGGCCATGGAAACTGGGAGGATCTGGCCGGGTCGGCCTCATCGGAGAAACCGGCGGCGGACGCCAAGGGCAAGAAGCCCGAAAACCGTGAAAGACAGGCAATGCCTGTGCTGGCCGGTCTGGCAGCCGATCATCTGCTGATCAAGGATGGACGTCTGGTCTGGCATGACCCAGGGAGTCAGGTCCATCTGGAGCTGGGCGATCTGAATGTCGATTTCAAGGATGTCCAGCTCGATCACCCGGTTATGGTCAAGGTTTCCGGCACGATTCAGGGTGATCCCTTCGATATCAAGGGAAGCATAGGCCCGATTGGTGATCCAGGGAAGTTGCAACTGGCCAGACTTCCCGTGCAATTGGATGTGAGCCTTTCGGACGTGCATCTGGGTTCGTTTGCCAGTTGGCTCGAAGCCTGGCCCGAGTTTCTCGGGCCCGTGGAGAAAGCCAGGATCAAGCTGGTCTCCCAGCTGGAGCAGCATCCGGATGGACAGCGCGCTATGCACCTGGATGCACATCTGGGCGCGGCCCACGACATCAGTGCGCAGGGTTCTTTCCATTCCTCGGATGTTGATTCACTGGACATCCAAAGCCTGGATGTCGGCCTAGATCAAGAGATGCTTCTGAAGCTGTCCGGCAAGATCCGCAACATCCAGTCATCTCCGAATTACGAGTTGAAACTAGCTAGCGGAAAAATTCAGCGTACTTGGCTGTCGGAAGTTCTGCCCGATCTGAAGAAAGTTTATGAGGGCCATCCGGCACCGTGGAGCCATTTGCGGCTTTCAAGCCTGCTGGTCGGGGATCGCGCGCAGGTCGATGTTCGTGACCTGCAGTTGGTGCTCGATCAGGACGTGATCCAGGGTAGCGGCCGCCTGAAACTGACAGACAGCCCGGATGTTCATCTGCAGCTTGCCGGGACTGCCCTACATCTCGATCCCTGGCTGCCTGCACCTGCCGAAAAGGATGCGCAGGCTCCCAGCGCGAACGTCGCAGCTTCGGTAGACAAACCTTCGCATGAAAGCCCGCGGCCAGGAGAAGACAAGAAAGCTGGACATCGCGCCCGGGATGATGGCCAAGCCCCATCAGACGGGGATCAGAAGGCTGCGGCCGCAGAGCCGGATCTGAGGTTTATGAAGGACTGGAAGCTGGGCATCCGGCTCGAATTGGAGACGTTGTTCGTGCGGGGCCTTGAGCTGACTGGCTTCCGTTCCAACATCAACGGTGCTAAAGGCAAGATCATGCTGAATCCGATGCGCTTCGGTCTGGCTGGCGGCAAGGTGGAGGAGCAGGCGACGTTGCTTGTCGACCGTTTCCCTGTCCACTGGAAGGAATCAGCGCATGTCATGGGCGTGCATCTTGGGCCGGTGCTAAAGGTGCTGGCCGGCACCGATCGTCTGGAAGGCACCTTGAATGCTGAAACCGATCTCAGGGCCGTGGGGCTGACCTCGCAGGCCGTGCGCAGACTCAATGGCAAGGGCAATGTCATGTTGCGCGACGGCAAGATCAAGGGGCTGGATGTTGCTGGCGCCATCCGCGCGGTCACGCATCCGGGATCTGCCCAGCAGGGTCCAAAGGAAACCGATTTCACGCAGTTGTCCGGCAGCTTCGTGATCCGCAA
>RFGS01000083.1 GCA_003695905.1 Zetaproteobacteria bacterium
GATGAGAGCAAACCGGATGGCACGCCGAGGAAGCTAATGGATGTGTCAAGACTCCATGCGCTCGGATGGAAAGCCCGCATCTCGCTCAAAGAGGGTATCCAAAGCCTCTACGAACACTATGCGAGTGAACGATGAGGGAGTTGCTTCGCTCGGAGGATATGGTGTTTTTGCGCCTGCTCAGTGAGGAGCTATCCGCGCGCGGCATTGAGCATCGACTGGAGGGGGAAGCCGTGAATGCGCTGATGCCCATTGGCGAACTGATGGCTCCGCGCATCTTGGTTGAGGATGCGGACATGCAAGCTGCTCTGCGCGTGCTTGAAGACCTCAGGAAAGCTGTCAGCAACGATCACAGGACAAGGGAAGGCTGATGTTGCAGGGCCTGTTGGCTTTGGTTTCCGGTTTCAGGCGTCTGCTGTTCGAAAGACCGTTCCGGATGGTGGTTCTGAAGATGAGCGTCATGTTGCTGTTGCTGATGCTGGCGCTTGGTTCTGTAACGGTGTGGTTGACCGGCATGCTGATGGGCCAGTTCGTGCCCGAGGGTGATGCCTGGTATATGGAATTGCTGAATATCCTGGTCTGGCTGTTTGCTGTGATGCTCGGATTCATTGTCGGCCTGCTTGCATACATGACATTGGGATCGGTCATGGCCTCCGCCTGGCTGGACGATCTCGTTGGCATCGTTGAAGGCCATTATGCAGGGCAGCGGGGATCCTTCTGGCTCAGCATGTTGAGAAGCATGAAAAACATTGTCATGCCGCTGCTGCAGTTTCTTCCCTACGCATTGCTTGCGCTCCTTATGCTGATTGTGCCTGTCGTCGGCGGAGCAGTGGCGAGTCTGATTTGGGCTTATGCCGGGCTTCGACTGCTTGCTTATGAGATCATGGATGCATCAGCGAACCGACGAGGCTGGGATTGGGAGCGTCGGAAGCAGGAGTTCCGACAACATCGTGGCTTTTACGTTGGTTTGTGCGTTGCGACCATGGCGGCAATGATGGTTCCCCTGCTCAATCTGTTTGTGTTGCCTGCTGCGGTTGTTGGACTTGCGCAATGGCTTCATCTTAGGGACGAATAAGAACCGTTTCGCCTATGCGGCATTGCTCAAACAGTTCCAGAATGTCGATGTTACGCATGCGGATGCATCCGTGGGATGCCGGGGTGCCAATGCGTTGCTCATCATGGGTGCCATGGATATAGATATAGCGCATGCGCGTATCCACGCGGCCGCGGCGGTTGAAGCCCGTTTCACAACCTTCAAGCCAGAGGATCCGGGTTAGGATCCAATCCTCCCGCGGATCAGCCACCGCTGGGTCGTACAGTCCCACGGGTTTGCGCCCACGGAATACGGTCAGAGGTGGGCATTCATCACCAATGCGGGCATAAATGCGGTGACGGCCCAGTGGAGTGCGCAAGCTGTTGCGTATGTTTCCCGGGCCGACGGCAGAAGTGGAGACCGGGTAAATCCGCCATGTCCCCTGGCGACGACGATGCAACAACAGCTGATCCTGAATCGAGACGATGATCATTGCCGCCAGTCTAATGGCTTTCGCAGGCATCCCATACCGATTTTTGCTTGTGCCCTCTGTTCCCGCGTATAGGGTGGGGCGCTTTGAAGGAGAAAATCATGTCTATAGAACATATTCAACCGAATACGGTTGTGACCATTCATTATGTCCTGACCAATGATACGGGTGATATCCTGGACTCATCGCAGGGGTCCGAGCCGTTGCAGTATCTCCATGGTGCAGACAACATCATTCCGGGTCTGGAGGCTGAACTCGCTGGCAAGCGTGTTGGCGATCATGTCAGTGCGGTCATCGAACCCGAGAATGCATACGGACCGTATCAGGATGCGCTGACCCAATGGGTGCCCAGGGATCTTTTTCAGGGTATTGATACGATTGAACCCGGCATGCAGTTCCAGGCACAGACCGATGCCGGCACGCAGGTGGTTACGGTCGCTGAAGTGCGCGATGATGAGGTTCGGGTGGATGGTAACCATCCCCTAGCTGGTCAGCGTTTGCATTTTGAGGTGGATGTCGTGGCCATTCGAGAGGCAACGGCAGATGAGTTGAGCCATGGCCATGTCCATGGCGAGGATGGTTGCGCCTAATCCAATGCGTTAGTCCGGCAATGCGCGGCGGTAAACAGCGCCGCGTAATTGCCCGGACAGATCGTGAAGTGTTTCCAGTCTAATTAGACCGCTCGGCGTCTCGGGTAGACCGCATATCCCGGTCTCCACGATGATGCGCCCGTTTTCACGGAGAAACATGTCGCCTGATTGCAGGATTTTTCTAAGATAGCTCATTCCATCCATGCCATCGGTCAGGGCATGGCGTGGCTCGTAACCCAGCTCAGGCTCCAGCGCGCTCATTTCATCAGCTGCCACATACGGTGGGTTGGCAATGATGAGATCGAAATGCTTGCTTGAACTGAAAGCTGAGAGCATGTCAGCCTGGATAAGGCGCAGCCGTTTCGAAACGTTGTGCCGTTTGGCGTTTCTCTTGGCACATTGCAGGGCGTGATAATCAATGTCACAGCCAATGCCCAAGGCATGCGGATATTCAAGGGCGAGGGTGATGGCAATGCAGCCGCTGCCAGTTCCCAGATCACAGAAGCTAAGCTGTATGTCCTGGTCCGGAAAATGACGTAGCGCAGCTTCAATTAAGTGCTCGGTTTCGGGTCGAGGGATCAGGGTGGCTGGTGAAACCTCGAAGTTGCGCGACCAGAACTCCCTTCGTCCGGTGATGTGGGCCAAGGGCTCCCGCTTTGCCCGGAGCGAGATCAGGGCATTGGACTTCTCCAACACATCCTCCGGTATCGGATCTTTCATGCGTGAGAAAAGCTGGGAGCGGTTCATACCCCATGCATGGGCCAGCAGGCACTCGGCATCCAGGCGGGGAGTATCGCATCCCGCTTTATCAAGCACGGCAGCCGCATGCCTAAGCCATGTGCCCGTATCCTTCATGTGGACTGCTGGGCCAGCAGCTCTGTTTGCTCGTGCATGCGTAGAGCATCCACAAGTTCGCCGAGTTCACCGTCCAGAATCTGCTCAAGCTTGTAAAGCGTGAGGTTGATGCGGTGATCGGTCACCCTGCCTTGAGGGAAATTGTACGTTCGTATGCGCTCGGAGCGGTCGCCGCTGCCGACAAGCAGACGCCTGGTTTCGGATCGTTCGCTTTGCCTTGCGCGTTGCTCGGCATCATAGAGCCTAGCCTGAAGGACTTTCATGGCCTTGGCCTTGTTCTTGTGTTGACTTGATTCATCCTGGCAGGTCACAACAATGCCACTTGGAATGTGCGTGATGCGAACGGCGGATTCGGTCTTGTTCACATGCTGTCCGCCGGCCCCGGATGCGCGATAGACATCGATGCGCAGATCCTCGGGACGAATATCAATCTCTACATCCTCAATCTCCGGCAACACGGCAACGGTAACGGCCGAGGTATGGATGCGGCCACCTGATTCGGTCTCCGGCACGCGTTGCACCCGATGGACGCCGGATTCGAATTTGAACAGGGAATAGGCACCTCTTCCCATGATCTGGGCAACGATTTCCTTGAAACCACCGATGCCCGTTTCATTGGTCGACAGGATTTCAACCTTGAGCCCCTTGGATTCAGCAAAGCGCGAGTACATGCGGAAAAGGTCGGCTGCAAACAGCGCTGCCTCCTCACCTCCTGTGCCAGCGCGGATTTCCAGGATGACGTTGCGTTCGTCGTTGGGGTCTTTGGGCAACAACAGGATGCGAAGCCGTTCCTTGCAGGTGCTGAGTTTATCCTTAAGGCGATTGATGTCCTGACGTACCAACGCACGTAGCTCATTGTCGCATTCGGGATCATCCAGCATGTTTTCTTGTTCGCTCAGCTCCTGGGAAATCTTTTTCAGTTGCTCGATTTCCGCAGCGATTGGTGCCAGTTCGGCCAGTTCCTTGGACAGTCGGCTGAATTCCTTGGGGTTGCTTGCAATGTCTGGATCGGCAAGGAGACATGTAATTTCGTCATGCCGGCGAAGAATGTCATCGTAGCGGCTGTTCATCTGTCCCCTTGCGAGCATGTTCGGATAGGGTGATGGAGTCGGATTCAAGCCCGAAGAGCCGGCTTGCCGATCCCATGAGCAGGTCACCCTCGATGTCAGCGGGCAGCGATTTAAGTGTCTTCAGCGCCGGGTGCATGAAGCGTTTCATCAAGGCCCGGCTGAACCGCTCGACGGCTTCACGCTGTTTCTCATCCAGTCCGCGAAGAAGGTACTTTTCTGCCTTGGCTAGTTCTTCCTGTCGCATGATTTCCATTTGTGTCTGAATGCTGCGGATCAGGGGTACGGTCTCTAGGGATTTGAGCCAACGTAGGAAGATTGCCGCTTCCTCGTCGAGAATGGCCATGGCTTTTCTGGCTTCCTGTTCGCGCTGTTCGCGATTGCCTTGAACAACCTGCTGAAGGTCATCGATGTCATAAAGGTAAATGTCATCCAGTTCGCCGATTCGGGGATCGATGTCGCGGGGTACGGCAATGTCCACCAGGAACATCGGTCTTCCCTGACGCCGTGCTATGGCACGACGCACTGTATCAGGCAGCAAGACAAAGGTGTTGGCACCTGTGCTCGAAAGCACGATATCAGCCGCATCAAGGTATTGCTCAAGCTCGTCAAGGACCAAGGCATGGCCGTCAAAGTTTTGGGCCAGTCGCTTCGCGCGTTCGAGGGTCCGGTTAGCTACGAGAATGTTTGTGCACCCGTGTCCCCGGAAATGGGTGGCGGCCAGTTCTGCCATTTCCCCAGCGCCGATCAGCATGACCGTCTTGCCGCTCAGGTCTCCGAAGATGTGCTTGGCCAGTTCCACGGCGCAGGAGGAGATATTCACTGCCTGTTTGCCGATACCCGTTTCACTTCGGGCGCGTTTTGCTGCAGCGAAGGTTGATTGATAGAGGCGATGGAGCACGTGTCCCGCCGTGCCGGCATCCAGGGCATATTCATAGGAGGCCTTGACCTGGCCGAGAATCTGGGGTTCGCCCAGAACGAGAGAATCGAGGCCGGATGCGACAGCATATAAATGTCTTACGGCATCGTCCGTCGTGTACGAGTAAAGGTGGGTGATCACCTGTTCGAGGTCCATGGCGGCCTTGTTGGAGAACCATTCGTGCAGTGCTGCCATGGCCGCATCCGGATCATGTGTGACGGCAGTCATCTCCACCCTGTTGCAGGTCGACAGCAGCGCTGCCTCGCGGATGGCAGGATGGGCGACGATGTCCTGCAGGATTTGCGGAATGTCCTGCGACGGAATGGCCAGACGCTCGCGTAGCTCAACTGGCGCGGTCTTATGATTCAGCCCCACATAGCAGATGCGCATGTCGGAAAGCTAGCGGTTCAGATCGCTGCGGACCAGCGTCCGTCTTCTTCCAGCTCCTCGCTGATCGGCCAGCATTTCTGATGATCGGCCAGGAAGGCTTGGATCTCGATTCTTCCCTTGGTGTCGGTGCCGATCCCCAGACACAGCAGAGATCTGTTGCATGTCCGAGCCAGGGAACAGAAAGCCTCAGTTTCCCCGGGCGTGCCGCGAAAATGGGTCTGGTACACTGCTTGCACGGGATATTTCGTGGTTTGCAACGCTTGCTGCAGGCGTGATAGGGAGCCGACGGTATGAATGCTCAGTTCCTGCTCATTTTCACCGGATTGAACGTATCCGTATTCTGCTTCCTCGCTACGCATGGCTGTGGCCAATAGTGACTGGGCCAGATGTCTCGGGATATGACAGGGTTCGCCAGGTTGGTCCGGTAGATTCAGCATGCGGTTAGCCTAGGAAAGTCGAGACGTACGTCAAATGGAAGGCGCTTATTGCTAGTAGGAGGGTGCTTCATGTCCTCGGTGCGGATTTACAAGCTGCCGATGATGACGTATATTGGACCATACCTGAGCGGGGAGGAATTAATGAAAGACAACCCACTGAGCATTCGTGGCCGTCATCTCGGCCTGCAGTTCAGGGTCTGTGCTTTGCTTATCATTCTCTTACCGTTAGTGGCCTTCCTTTACCTGTTGGCTCGGCATGGCCTGGTGGACAAGCTCTCCTCCGCGGATGCCATTCTTCTGCTGCTGGTGGGTGTGATCGTGCTGGGGGCACTGGCTCTTTTACAGTCTGTTTTCAATGCACTCCAGGCGCTTGCCTCATCCATTCAGCAGGGAAGGGTTGATTCGGCTGCGGCGTTGGGTGAGGTCGAGGTTGCCGAAGAGCTCCGGGACATAGCCCGGGGCTTTCAGCAATTGCTCGATGCATATCGCCGAACCGAACAGAGCCTGGAAAGGAAGACACGAGAACTTCAGGAACTGAGTTCGTTGCCCGATGAACTCTCAAAAACCCTGGACATGGATGCACTTTTTTCCATGGTGCTGACTAGGCTCGTTCAGGCCACGCATGCAGCCGAGGGTCTTGTCTACCGGCTCGAAGACGAAGGGCAGCGCCTGAAGGTCGTTGCCGTTCAGGGGCACAAACTGGCGTCGATGCGCGGCAGGCTCATCGAGATCGAGCGCTCCTACGTTCAATGGGTCGCTGAAAAGCGACAGCCCATGGTGGTTGAGAAGATCAAGGATGACCAGCGAGTTCCTGCCGGTTGCGAGCCGGAGCGTCTGTCCGGCTCTTTTCTGGCGTTGCCCGTGATCGTGCGCGGTAGGCTTCTTGCCATTATTCAGTTGGCTGATTCGGACAGCGATCGCGTGTTTTCTGATGCGGATCTGCAGGCGGCCCGTGTGCTCTTACGGCATGCCCATATGGCCCTGGAGAATGCCTGGACCTATCGCAGCCTTGAGAAAGCTGTGGTCGAGCTGGAGGAGAGGAATCGTCAGCTTGAATCCGAGGTCCGGCGCAGGAAGAAGGTGGAGGAGTACCTTGAGCATCTTGCCCACAAGGATCGTCTGACCGGCTTGGCCAACCGATACATGTTCATGGACAAGCTCGAAATGATGCTACGCCAAGCGAGGCGCCATGAGACAAAGGTGGCTGTGATGTTTGTTGATCTTGACCGCTTCAAGAATATCAATGACACGCTCGGACATGGGGCCGGTGATGCCATATTGCAGGAGATTGCCGGTCGTTTGCAGCGTTCCCTGCGCGATGCGGATCTTGTCGCTCGCTATGGTGGTGATGAGTTCACGCTTGCCCTGCCGGACATCCATGATGCGGAAAGCGTCGGCGTCATTGCCAACAAATTGGTTGCCCTGCTTGCCGAGCCCATCCGGCTTGAGGATCGTGAATATCACCTTGGAGGCAGCATAGGCATCAGCATTTTTCCTGATGATGCAACTACGGTTGAGGATCTGATCAAGCATGCAGACGCTGCCATGTATGTGGTCAAGCATCGTCGAGGTCAGGGATTCCATTTCTATACCCAAAGCCTTGGTATCAAGGTCGAACATCGTCTGGAAATGGAAAACGATCTGCGGCAGGCTCTGAAGAACGAGGAGTTTGTTCTATTCTATCAGCCATTTTTGGATTTAGAACGGGGAAATCTGACAGGTTTCGAGGCCTTGGTGCGTTGGAATCATCCACGCCATGGTCTCGTGCTGCCTCACCAGTTCATCGGCATTGCTGAATCGACAGGCCAAATTCAGGCACTTGGAGAATGGGTGCTAAAGGCGGCCTGTTCCCAGTTTCATGAATGGATTTCCATGTTCCCCGGGGTTTTTTCGAAAGACGCCGTGATAGCCGTCAATGTGTCGGCTCTGCAGTTCAGGTCGGAGGATTTTGTCGGCCAGATTGATCATGCGCTTGCTGTTAGCGGGCTTCCCGTGCAGCGCCTCGAGCTTGAGATCACAGAAAGCATCGTCATGGATCAGGCCGACACCTCCATTGACAAGCTTCATCGGCTCAAGCAACTGGGCATTCGCATTGCCATAGATGATTTTGGCACCGGCTTTTCTTCATTGGGCTATCTCAAGCAATTCCCCATTGATACGATCAAGATGGATCGATCCTTCGTCTGCGGCGCACCAGAAAACAAGCCGGATGAACTGATCGTGGGGGCCATTGCGGACTTGGCTCATAATCTGGGCGTCAACGTGATTGCTGAAGGTATTGAAACCCGGGCTCAGTTGGTCTGCGTGCAGCGACACCGTTGCGAATGGGGACAAGGATATTTGTTTTCCCAGCCGCTTCCCGCCGAACGCATTCAGCAGATGATCAGTGAAGGGCATGAGTTGCAGGAATGGAAACAGCTTATTGAAGGGAGCGGTTAATCTGATTTGACATTGACCGTGTCATTGGCGGCTATAGCATGCCCGCGCACCACCCTCGATGTTGGTGCAGAAAACGCTTTCAGGCTCGGGGGAAACAATTTGATCAAACAGTACCTTCTTTCACCAGGTCCAACAGCAGTGCCCGAACGCGTGATGCTGCGCATGGCTCATCCGATGATCCATCATCGCACCCCGCAATTCTCGGCCATTTTCGCCGAGACCAAGGCCATGCTCGAAAAGGTGTTTCAGACCGAGAACGATGCCTTGATGCTTGCTTCCAGTGGTTCTGGCGCGATGGAAGCTGCCGTGACGAATCTTTGCTCCCCGGGTGATACCATCGTTTATGTCAATGGCGGCAAGTTCGGCGAGCGCTGGGGTAAGATCGCAGCCAAGCACGGTGTTAATGCCGTGGAAATCAAGGTGGAATGGGGAGATGCGGTTAGCGTAGATGCTGTGCGGAAAGCTCTCGAGGAGCATCCTGAAGCACGCGGGGTGTTCGTGCAGGCATCGGAAACATCGACAACGACCGAGCATCCGATTCGAGAAATTGCGGATCTGACACGATCGCTTCCGAAATGTGCGCTTGTCGTCGATGCCATTACGGCATTGGGCGTGATTGATATGCCGATGGATGCATGGGGGCTGGATGTCGTGATTTCTGGTTCCCAGAAGGCATTCATGTTGCCGCCTGGTCTGGCCATGATAGCCCTGTCGGAAAAAGCCTGGGCCATGACCGAAGAAGCCAAGTGCTCTCGTTTCTATTTCGATCTCACTGTCGAGCGCAAGAACCAGCAGAGGGGCAAGGATACGACGGCCTGGACCCCGGCAGCCTCGTTGATCATTGGTTTGAACGAGGTGCTGAAGATGATGTTCGAGGAAGGTCTGGACAAGCTTTATGCGCGTCATGCGCTGCTGGCACGGGCCACAAGGGCGGGAGTGAAAGCTCTCGGCATGGAATTGGTCTCCAAATCCCCCGCAACATCGGCAACGGGCGCCTATGTTCCCGAAGGCATTGACGGCGGTGCATTTGTCAAATATCTCAGGGACGTGATGGGGGTGACGTTTGCCGGTGGACAGGATCATCTGAAGGGCAAGATCGTGCGGATTGCACATCTGGGCTACTACGACGCGTTTGATATCACGACAGCAATGTCAGCCATCGAGATGGCGCTCGCTAAGTTCGGTCATCCTGTGAACATGGGCGCCGGGGTGGCTGCTGCTCAGGACGTTCTGCTCGAGCGGTTCTCGAAGGTCTGATTGACTATGGCACGCGTATGGATTGCCGATGCAATGTCAGCGCGTGCGCTGGCGGTGTTCAGGGAGCATGGCATCGAGGTGGATTATCGGCCCGGGCTTTCAGAGGGTGAAAAGCTGGCCATCGTGGGGGCATACGATGGTATCGTTGTACGATCATCCACTCAGCTCAAGGGCGAACTTCTGGATGCAGCAAAGCGCGTCCAGGTGATCGGCCGCGCTGGCATCGGGGTGGACAACATCGATGTCGAAGCCTGCTCGCGGCGCGGTATCGTTGTGATGAACACGCCATTGGGCAATACGATCACAACGGCCGAGCTGGCCATTGCCCATATTGTTGCGGCCGCCCGCATGATTCCCCAAGCCTGCGCTTCGACAAAAGCCGGCAAATGGGAGAAATCCCGTTTCATGGGTAAGGAATTGACCGGCAAGAAAGCTGGTGTCATCGGTGCCGGCAACATTGGCAGTATCGTCTGTGAGCGCCTGAAGGGCCTCCATCTTTCTGTTTATGTCTATGATCCATTCATCTCTGATGAGCGCGCTGAGGCCATGGGGATCACCAAGGTGGGCAGTGTCGAGGAACTGGCAAGCATGGTTGATGTTTTGACCATTCATGTGCCCTTGCTGAAGTCGACCCGGCATTTGATCAATGCAGATGTGCTGGCCAGCATGAAAAAGGGAGCCATTCTTGTCAATTGTGCCAGGGGAGGCATTGTGGATGAGCAGGCTCTTTATGAAGCCTGCAAGTCCGGTCATCTTTTTGCTGCATGTCTGGATGTGTTTGAGCAGGAACCTGCTAGGCAGAACCCGCTCTTTGAGCTGGATAATGTGATCTGTACGCCTCATATCGGTGCCTCGACCGAAGAAGCCCAGGAGAATGTTGCCGTGCAGGTGGCCGAGCAAATGGCCAACTACCTATTGCGGGGCATCATCAGCAATGCGGTCAATGTGCCCTCGCTGACGGAGGAAGAGCAGCGGCTTTTGGCCCCCTATATGTTGTTGTGCGAGCGCATGGGACAGTTTCTTGGTCAAACCATGCGGCCCGGGTATTCGAGAGTTAAAGTCACGTTTGAGGGGCAGGCTGCAAAGCTGAACCGTAAGGTGCTGATTAACACTCTGCTCAGCGGGTTGCTGTCGCAGAGTTTCGAAGAGGTCAATGTTGTCAATGCAGCGATGCTTGCCCGTGACCGGGGTATGGAAATCATCGAGAAGGCGACGGATCGTTCCGGAAGTTTTGCCACGCTGATTCGTTTTGAGGTCGAAGGTGATGAGGGCCATCGATGCGTGTCGGGAACGCTTTTTGATGGCCAGCGTCCCCGGCTGGTGAGTTTCGATACCTGTGAAGTGGAGATTGCACCCACGGGCAACCTGATTTATCTGCACAATGAGGATCGTCCTGGGGTCATTGCCGCCGTGGGTTCCATTCTTGCCGAGGCGGGTATCAACATTGGTGATTTCCGATTGGGGAGAAGGGAAGATACAAAGCGTGCCGTGGCCCTTGTTCATGTGGATACGGCACCGGATCAGCGGGTTCTTGATGAGCTTGCCGAATTACCGAGCATGCTAATGGTTCGCTATGCCGAACTGGGGGCCATGTGAGCGTTCGTCCCATTGCCGGCATCAGCGATGCCTTGGGAGTTCGTGCACGCATGCTGCGCAGGGTTCAGCGTGCTTTGCAGGATCTCTACAATGATGCTGGCTACGATGAGGTGATTCCACCGATCGTTGATCGTCCCGAAACGCTCAATGCTGGAGCTGGTCGTTTTCTGGCCGACCAGACACTGGTTTTCTCGGACCCTGCTGATGCCGGTCTGCTTGCCATACGTCCAGACATTACACCACAGATCGCACGCATTGCCGCCACCCGCCTGCAGCACCATGATGTGTTGAAGCTGCATTATTCAGGTCCGGTCATTCATGCCCGACCTGATGCGCGAACAGGTTTGCGCCATCAATGGCAGGCTGGTGTTGAATGTTTGGGTGTGCCTGGGTGTGATGGCGACTTGGAGATTCTCGAACTTGCGGCCCGCTCCATGCTGACGGCTGGTTTTGAACAGCCTGTGATGATGCTGGGGCACATGGGACTGATTCATGCGCTTGTGGAGGGAAGCCAGCATGAGGTTGAAACCTGGGTGTCTCACCTGTCACGGCGTTCTCCCGAAGATATTGAAACCCTGCTGGGCAATGACCGTTTGGATCGCGAGCGTGGCACATTGCTGCTGGATCTGGCTTCCGGTGTGGCGGGCATCGATTGGCTTCGTACCCATGCCCATTCTGTCTCACTGCTTTTCGAGCAGGCATCTGATGAGTTGATTCGGCTTCACGCGCTGGCCAGGGAATGCCTGCACGGGCAGGTTGAGCTGGTCGTGGATGCGGCTGTTTTGCCTCGTTTCCTTTATCACAGTGGCATGGTCGTTCAGGGGTTTGCAGCACGAGCCGCCCAACCCCTGCTTCATGGGGGGCGCTATGATGCTATGATGCATTCCCATGGACGGGATATGCCAGCAACGGGTTTCTCATTCGATTTATGGAGCTGGCTGGATGCCGGCGCAGAGGTTTAGATCATGAAAAATACGGTGGCCATTGGTATTCAATGGGGTGATGAAGGCAAGGGGAAGATCGTTGATCTGTTGGCACCGCAGGCTGATATCGTTGCCCGTTTCCAGGGAGGACCAAATGCTGGCCATACGCTGGTCATCGATGGGGAAAAGACCGTGCTCCATCTGGTTCCCTCCGGGATTCTGCATGCCGATACGCTTTGTCTGATCGGCAATGGTACAGTGGTGGCACCAGAGACCCTGGTGGATGAGATGGACACGCTTCGCGCTGCAGGAGTGCCCGTCGAGGAGCGCCTGCGCATTTCTGATCGTTGCCAGTTGATTCTGCCATATCATCGGGCTCTGGATGCAGCCCGGGAAGCGGCAAAGGGTTCGGCAAGGATTGGAACCACGGGGCGGGGAATTGGTCCGGCCTATGAGGACAAGACAGCCAGACGCGGGATTCGTTTGGTGGATCTGACCTCGTCGCAACTACAGCTCAAGATCGAAGAAAATCTGGAATGGGTCAATTTTCAGCTAACCCAGTATTTCAAGGCACCTCCCGTGTCCCGTCAGGAGGTCGAGCGAACGTTGGATATCGCCAAGCAGCGTTTGCTGCCTTTGATGGCCGATGTTTCACTGATTTTGCACGAGGAACATCGCAAGGGGGCCTCCATCCTTTTTGAGGGCGCCCAAGGTGCCATGCTTGACGTAGATTTCGGCACCTATCCCTTCGTGACCTCATCGAACACCGTGGCTGGAGCTGCCATGGCCGGGCTTGGCGTCGGACCATCCATGATTGATGAGGTGCTTGGCATCTGCAAGGCCTACACGACTCGCGTCGGTGCTGGTCCTTTTCCGACAGAGCTTTACAATGCCGAGGGCATGGATGATCCATGCGGACGGCATCTTGCCGAACGCGGGAATGAGTTTGGATCCACAACGGGGCGGCCGCGCAGAACGGGGTGGTTTGATGCGGTTGTGGTTAGGCATGGTGTTCGCGTCGCGGGCGTCACCGGGCTAGCCATTACCAAATTGGACGTACTCGATGGCCTGCCGGAAATCAAGCTGTGTGTGGCTTATGAAAAGGATGGGAAGAGAATCGAGATGATTCCAGCCGATGCTGCAGGGCTCCGGGCTTGTGTTCCCATCTATGAAACGTTCCCAGGCTGGAGCGAGTCAACGCTTGGCATCACCTCCTATGATGATTTGCCACAGGCAGCCAAGGATCTTCTCTCACGCATTGAGCAGGTTTGCGGCTGTCCGATCACGATGTTGTCTACCGGACCGGATCGAAGCCATATCATCCACATGTGATGCGTTCCTTTTCCTTTTCGGCCAGCCCGAATATCCATTTCGGCAACGGTAAGCGTGATGCATTACCTGCTCTGGTCGGGGTATGGGGGCGCAGGGTTCTTTTGGTTACAGGAGCTTCCTCATTCGATGCATCCGAAGCATGCAAGGAGATTGAGGCCAGTCTTCGGAGGGAGTGTGAGGTTGAGCGTCTCCGTGTTGCGGGAGAACCCTCGCCGGAAGTGGTGGATACTGCGGTGGAAAAATATGCTTCTTTTTCTCCAGATGTTGTTGTTGCCATTGGGGGCGGAAGCGCCATGGATGCTGGCAAGGCAATCGCCGGCCTGATTGCTTCTGGAAGGTCCGTCATGGATTTTCTTGAGGGAGTGGGGCGTGGCTGCCTCTATGAAGGACCTGCGACACCTTTCATAGCTGTTCCCACGACAGCCGGCACCGGGGGAGAAACAAGCAAAAATGCTGTGTTGTCCGTGGTCGGTACGGATGGATTCAAGAAGTCTTTTCGCGATGAAAGGCTTGTAGCCAGACACGTTATTCTTGACCCGGAGCTGAGCGTGAATTGTTCTCCTGCTGTTACGGCTTCCTGTGGCATGGATGCCTTGACCCAGCTCCTGGAATCCTTTGTGTCGAGAAAGGAAAATCCGATGACGCATGCCCTGGCCAGGGAGGGACTCTGCCATGTCAGTTGGGCATTGCCCCGGGCTGTTCAATGCGGTTCGGACCTGCAGGCCAGGGGGGCGATGCTGCTGGCAGCCACCTTGTCGGGACTGACTCTGGCCAATGCCGGACTGGGTGCCGTGCATGGACTGGCTTCACCATTGGGGGCATTTTTTCCAATTCCGCACGGCACAGTTTGCGGGACATTGTTGTATGAGGTGACGAGGATGAACCTTCGAGCACTCAAGCTCAGGTGTCTACAGAATCCGGCCTTGGAACGGTATGCCGAAGCGGCAAGGATTCTTTGTCAGAGATCCCTACCTGCCTTGGAAGATGCGCACCAGGCATTGCTGGAGCGGTTGCGGGAGTGGGAGGACATGTTCGCCATGCCCAGGTTGGCACGATTCGGTGTCAGTGAAGAAGATCTGCCTAAGATCGTTGCGAATGTAAGCGGCAACAGCATGCAGGGCAACCCTGTGAAACTGACGGATGAAGAACTGATTGAGGTGCTGCGGCGGCGACTTTAGTCGGCGCTTGCTTGGCCCTCCTTGGCCTGCGAGGGGGATGGAGCTGGAGGAGCCTGCCGACTCGTAGGCGGCACCAGTTCCCCCCATGCATCACGCATGTATTCGTAAGCAGACCACAGGGTCAGGGCAGCAGCCAGCCATAGCAGAATGATGCCTACATCATGCATGGATACGCCCGCAACACTGCGATGAAGCAACAGGGCAGTGATGGCGATCATCTGCAATGCAGTTTTCCACTTGGCCAGCATCGACACATGAATGATGTTTGCGCGCTCGGCCAGCCACTCACGCAGGGCGCCGATGGTAATTTCCCTGCCGATAATGATCACAGCCAACAGAGCGGGACAGCGGTCATCGGCCACCAGGAGCACAAGCGCCGTGGCCACGATGAGTTTGTCCGCGACAGGATCCAGGAAGCGGCCGAATGGGGTTACCTCATTGCGTCTTCTTGCAAGGTAGCCATCGAGCCAATCAGTTGCCGAGGCGACGGCAAAGATCATGGAGGCAGACCAGTATCCCAAGTCCGCGGGAAGATAGAAAGCGGCGATCAGTGCCGGAATCAGCAAGACGCGCGTCATGGTTAGGCGATTGGAAAGAGTCCAAAGCATGATGCTGCAACGTAGCGCAGAAACGGGAGATCTGCAATCGGACAGTTGTCCACACAACTTGTGGATAATGCTGTGGATAGAAAGGCGGATTTCGTTGTCTGCATCCGCCTGAGCGTTCTCTCGAGGTCCAGCCTAAAAATTAGGCATCATAATAAATAACGTAAAATTATATCCTTACAAGGAATCTCTAATTCAATGCATCAATACTATCCGGTATGCGTTGAATAAGTACTTGACAGGGGGCGATCAGTGGATAAATCCCAGACATAAAGGCAAGAATGGTGGTGTGCAAGCTGTTTGTTTCAAGACAATATAGATGGAAACAGCGGATCATGACGCCACTGGCGAAAGGCTTCATAAACGGCCACGGCGCATGCGCTTGAAAGATTGAGCGAGCGCACCGGTGCATCCGGGCGCATGGGAAGTCGGACGTTGGTTGTGCTGTCGAGTATCTCTTCAGGCAGCCCGCGTGACTCAGGTCCAAACAGCAGCGCATCCCCGGGTTCAAAACGGCAATCCCAGAGCAACTGCTGTCCGCGGGTGGTAAAGGCATGCATGGTTCCGCCAATGCAGCCAGACTTCAGGAAGTCCTGCCAGCATGCATGTTCGGTCAATTGCAGATATTTCCAGTAGTCCAGGCCAGCGCGCCTTAAGGTCCTGTCGCTGATCTCAAAACCGAGAGGGTGGATCAGATGTAGATGACAACCGGTGCAGGCGCACAGGCGCGCAATGTTTCCGGTGTTCGGTGGGATTTCCGGTTGGTATAGGATGATGTTGAGAGGCGCGGTATGCATACCAAACAGCAAAGAAAAAGGGGAGGATGCTAGCATCCTCCCTCTGCGAATCAGCCTCTTGCTTGAGCGTTAGTCGAGATGCTCATCGATGAACTCAATGAGCTTGGACTTGCTCACAGCCCCTACCTTGGTGCCCTGGACATTGCCATCCTTGAAGATCATCAGGGTCGGGATGCCCCGAACACCATATTTGCCCGGCGTGTTCGGGTTGTCATCGATATTGATTTTGGCAATGGTGATTTTTCCTTGCTTCTCCTCTGCAACATCGTCCAGTATCGGAGCGATTTGTTTGCAAGGGCCACACCATGGAGCCCAGAAATCGACAAGCACAGGGCCTTCTGCCTTGAGCACATCGTTTTCGAAGCTTTCATCGGTGACGTTGATAATGAAATCAGATGCCATCATTTTCCTCTTTTTGGATTGGAATTACCGTTACGTTAGTCGCGGTCAGGGAGGACGTCAACTGTGACAAGACAGCTCATGCTGGAGGATTTGATCCGTCGGGAGATTGAAGCTCATGATGGATGGGTTCCCTTTGAACGTTTTATGGAACTGGCTCTTTATGCTCCCGGTCTGGGCTATTACGAGAGAGAACGGGTATTTGGCGCAGATGGCGACTTCATTACGGCCGCAGAAATGGGATCATGGCTTGCGGGTGGACTGGTCGACCTCGTCAAATGGTCGCTGGATCAATTGGGGAAACCCAGGCAATGGATTCTGATGGAGCAGGGAGGGGGATCCGGCATGACACTGGTTCGGCTTGTGCTGCTTCTTGAGCAAATGGGGGTGAGTCCGCCCGAACGCGTCATCGAAATTGAAAGGAGCGCTTGGCTGCGCAGGCAGCAGCAGGAACTCTTCAAGAAGCATGGCCTCAGTGTGGAGCAACACGCTGACCAAACAGGCCTAAACGGGTTGGAGAACGTGGTTTTCTTCAGCAATGAGCTGCCGGATGCCTTTCCCGTTCGCTGCTTCAAGTGGGAACACGAAGTCCTGTGGGAGCGAGGGGTTACCTGCACGGATTCGGGATTTGCATGGCATGAAATTCCCCTGGCCTCTGGCGGTCCGGATATTCCCAGGCACCTCAAATCGGACTGGCCCGATGGCTATGTCAGCGAGTGGAATCCGAACCTCGACCCGTGGCAGGAGACACTGGCAAACATGATTGAACGGGGGATCATGATCACAGTCGATTACGGCTATCGATGCCAGGAGTATTATCGGCCTGGTCGGGCAACGGGCACCCTGATTGCCCATCACAGGCACAGGGTCGAAGAGGATGTGCTTGCTGCCCCGGGAACCAAGGATATTACGGCCCATGTCGACTTTACGGCCCTGGCCCGCAGCGGGCTGCGTCATGGGATCCATCCACTGCTATGGACGACGCAGGGTGCATGGTTGGCTCACAGCCCGACAGTTCAGACGCTTGTCCATGCACTGGCCGACGAGCGATCGACGAACAGCATGAGCATGCTGGCATACGCCAAACGTTTGATGCTTCCATCCGGTATGGGCGAACTTTTCAAGTTGCTTATCCAGGGAACGCATGCATGGTCAGTTCCACCCTATCTCAGTTCGGTGAACCGCCTGGGTCGGTTGGGGTTGGATTCGACAAGTTGACAACAGCTTCTTCAGGCTCAACAATCGATATATGCGTTGTCCTTCATGTGGCTTTCAGAATGCGATTCGTAATGGATTCTGCAAAAACTGCGGAGCCGCTTATCTGGATGAGACGCAGCATCCCCGTTTGGGTCCTTATCTTCTCAAAAAAAAGATTGGCGAAGGCGGCATGGGCATTGTTTACCAGGGCTTTGATGAGCGGCATCAGCGGGATGTCGCCATCAAAGTGCTCCATCCGCACTTACTCAAACATGAAAATCTGAAGGAGCGTTTCCGTAGGGAAGCGCGTGTCCACGGGAAGATCCAGCACCCGAACATCGTTAGGCTGTTCGACCTTTTTGAAGATGGTGAGCACATGGCCCTGGTCATGGAGATGGTCCATGGTAGGAATCTCCGCCAATATCTTTCTGAGCAACGGTCATTGAGCCTAGAGCATGTGCTTGACATCGCGGACAAGATCCTGGTCGGGTTACAGGCCTCACATGAGGTTGGGGTTATCCACCGGGACATCAAGCCCGGCAATGTGCTGCTGACAGAGGATGGTGAGGTCAAGTTAATGGACTTTGGCCTGGCCAAACCCCAGAGCGGTGAGGATGATCTGACCAAGAGCGGTGTGACCGTTGGTTCCTTTCGCTACATGTCTCCCGAGCAGATCCTGAACCAGCATGTCGATGTTCGCAGCGATCTGTACTCGTTCGGGATTCTTCTCTATGAGATGTGTACAGGGCGCTTGCCTTTTGATGCCAGTGGGCAGGGGGCAGGAGAATTCGAAATCATGGAGAAACAGGTGCGGGAAACGCCTGTGGACCCCAGAAAGTTGAATCGATCCCTGCCGAGATCTCTGGCCGATTTGATCCTGAATCTGCTGAGCAAGGATCCGTCAGCCAGACCTGCAAGCTGTGAGGAGGTCAGAAACAGACTACGTAGCATCCGGGAGGAGGCGCAGGGCCGTTTCATTTCTCCGCTTCAGCGCAACGTGCCGCCCAAACAAGGGGTGCAAAAAAAGAAGGCAAAACCGGAACGCAGGGATTCCCCATCAAAGACAGCCAGTCCGGTGCGCATATGGTTGGGATTCCTGATCCTTCTAGCTCTGCTGTTTCTGGTGGCTTATTTGTGGCTGCAGCATCCTGTTAGGGATCAGGTTGATCGCAGTCGATCAACAGTCGATCAGACTGAAAGCTTTGAGCAAACGGTTGAACGAGCTAAGCAAGCGGCACAAGTGAAAGCGGGGGAGAAGAAGCTTTCCGGGCCTCATACAGTCGGCCAAGGTGGGGCGGCCAAAGCGCCCAAGAGCCAGGGAAAGATCATGCCGGTATCCGTGACCTTCGAGCAGCCGCATCGCGTGATGCGCTTCGATGGCTCGTCAGCAGACATGGATCGGGAACATGAGTTTCGAGGTGGAAGCCGTGTTTTTTTTCTCGATCTGGAGGAGTATCCCTGGAAGGGGAAACTGCGCTCGTACAAGCAGGGATGGACTCGCCTGGCCTTTCATCTGCCTGTGAAAGTCAGCAAGATTGTGATTCACAAGGCCAGCGTGGGTGAGCGAGACTTCCATGGTGGTTATATCAAGATGCGGGTCGTGAACAGTCACGGGCAGTCCAAGCTCATTCTGGACCGGCGGGATCGTGACATCGATCATCCCCTCTCACTGGATCTTCCGCGTGAATGGAGCCATGATCTGAAGGTGGTTGAGGTTCGTTTTCGTTCGCCAGAACCGTTCACGATTGGTCCAATAAATCTTTTGCCCTGATTTCGATCCATGTCTACATGGCGTCCTGGCTTGCGTGTCAAGGGAGTTGCTGCTGAGTTGCTTCCCGGTGGGGAGGTGGTGGTTCGTGCAGGTGGTGCAAGCGTGCTGGTCCGGGGCGGACTGCCGGGTGAGGAACTCGAGATCAGCTTGACAGGAAAACGGCGCGGGGCCTGGCGGGGACGCCTTGTCAGGGTCTTGCAGGCCTCTGATTGGCGCACTGTGCCGCTCTGTTCGGTGGCTGGTCGATGCGGCGGCTGCGCGCTTCAGCACTGCGACCCCGCAGGGCAATCGACATGGAAGTCGCGTTGGGTACGCAAGGCATTTGATCCTTGGATTCAGTCTTCGACAGAATGGATTCCTTGCTCGCCCATCCATGCTGGCGTCAGGCGACGCCGTGTTCGCTGGCATGTCGGACACGATGATCATGGCCGTTATTTGGGCTTTCGCGTTTACGCCGGTCATCAGGTCATACGACAGTCAGAGTGCCCAGCCGTGAGTCCCGAACTTGTTGATTTGCGCCGCAGCATTGAATCGCGTGTTCCCGGTGGAGTGAAATCTGTGCAGGCGACAGCCCTGCATGATGGTATTCATCTGATCTGGGAATCAGATCAACCCGTTGAACCGCTCGATGATCTAGAGGTCAACCAGTGGTGGCGACATGCAAACGGAACGCATCCCTTGGGCGAGGTTCGTACCCTGCACGATTGCCTTCCTGCAGGAAAACAATGGATCCGCTTGGCCATTGGACCTGATGCCTTTGTCCAGGGGGAAAGATCTGGCAATGTCGAGCTTGTATCACAGATTCAGGCCTGGCTTCCGGACGAGTGCCGCCTGATTGTGGATCTTTTCTGTGGTGCGGGGAACCTGTCCCTGCCGGCGGCTGTGGTTACGAACGCCGAGCTCATTGGGGCCGAGATCAATGCCAACAGTCTCCGCGATGCCGAATACAATGCACGTCGCCTGAATGTGCGGGCTCGTTTTCTGGAGGCCAACCTGTTTGGTGCCTTCAATACCGAACCTTTCGCTGGTGCTGATGTCATGATTCTCGACCCGCCTCGCAAGGGTTGCCGGCAGGTCTGCCGGATGCTGCCAACAATGATGCCGCGCCGGGTGATCCTTATCTCCTGTGATAGCGCATCTGCAGCCAGAGATGCGGCCCTGCTGCATGAAGCCGGCTATCGACTGCATGCAGTGCGCGCGTTGGATTTGTTTCCATGGTCGGGTCATGTTGAGGCTATGAGCCTATGGCTTCCCGTCTGATTCTTTTCATCTTGCTTGGAGCGATAGCTGCCTGCAGTCATCCGGATGAACGGGTATCCCATACCTTGACCATCGGTATGGCTCAGATGCCGGCAACCCTTGATCCAAGATATGCAACGGATGCCTATTCGGTAAGGGTTCAGGAACTGATACATCGGGGGCTTGTGCGTCTGGACGAGCATTTCCAGGTGGTTCCCGATCTTGCCGTGAGCTGGGAGTATCCTTCGAAACAAAGCATTCGCTTTCGTTTAAGACGTGGCATTCGTTTTCATAACGGCAGGGAGCTTACAGCCAAGGATGTGGCAGCGACCTTGAAAGCGGTTTGTGATCCTGCCATGGGCAGTCCGTTGAGGAGTCAATTGCAGTCCGTGACTAAGATTGTGGTGGAAGATGCCTACACCATCAGGTTGGATCTTTCACGGCCGGATGCCGCTTTATTGGCACACTTGAACCTAGGTGTTTTGCCAGCATCTTTGGCATCGGCACCGCAGCAAGCGCATTTCACCATTGGTTGCGGTGCTTACCGGATAGCCGAATGGAAGAATGGACGGGGACTTAAGCTGGTGCCAGCCGTTCGAAGGGATCTGTTCACGCTACGTTTTCTCCGAGTCAAGGATCCCGTGACGCGCGTTTTGAAGTTGGTCAGGGGTGAACTTGATTTGGTGCAGAATGACTTGCCCATTTATCTGATTCCGTTTCTCAAACGTCACGAAGCCATTCATGTGCGAATGATACCCTCCACAACGTTCAGTTATCTCGGTCTGAACCTGCATGATCCTCATTTGAAGGATGTTAGGGTGCGACAGGCCCTGGCTCTTGCCATCGACAGGGAAAAGCTGAAGCAGGGATTAATGGCCGGCATACCCCGTCTAGCAGAAACCGTACTTCCGCCCGGGCATTGGGCAGCGGCATCACTACCCTTGACCATGTATGATCCGGAGAAAGCAGAAAGGCTACTTGATGCAGCAGGTTTCCCCAGGGGAAGTGATGGCATTCGTTTCCGTTTGACTTATCGGACGAGCACGGATCCGCTGCGCATGCGTTTGGCTGTGGCCATTGCCTCGATGTGGGAACACATCGGCATTGAGACTCGGGTCGAATCAATGGAATGGGGTGGATTCTATGCCCGCATCAAGCAGGGTGATTTTCAAGTCTACAGTCTGTCATGGGTGGGTATTGTCGATCCCGATGTGTATCGCTGGATACTTCATTCATCAATGTGGCCGCCCAAGGGAGCAAATCGGGGTCGCTTTGCCGACCCGAAGGTTGATGCTTGGTTGGATCAAGGTGCCCGTGCCCTCGATATGGATGAACGCCGGGGATGGTACCTGCTTGTCCAGCAGAGAATGCATGAGGCCTTTGTCTATATTCCGCTTTGGTATGAAGCGGTTGTGGTCGCGGCAGGTGACCGGGCCAGTTCTTTCAGACCAAGGCCCGATGGCAGCCTAAGGGGGCTATTGGAGCTGACTCAGTCGTCTGTTTCTGGGAGAAAAAAGCTGTCCAGGTTGGTGATTACGCCATCGAACACATGTCGTACTTCACCTTCAAGCCACATGGCATCAAGCGATCCATGGACAAGCACGCGGCCACCGGGCATTTCGATGGTCAAAGGTCGTACATGCCCTTCACGGTGCCAGACGGCCGCTGCCGTGGCACAGGCTCCCGATCCGCAGGCCAGTGTTCTTCCTGCTCCACGTTCGATGATGTCGATCCACACGTGATCTTCGATCTGGGCCGAAACCAGTTCAATGTTTCTGTCTTCGGGTATAGCTTCTGTGGCTTCAAAGACAACGCGGTGCATGTTGCCAATGTCAATGTCCGTGTGCTTGTCTGTTTCCTCAATGATGACCGCCCGCCCCATCATGACCCGGATGCCGGTCTCTCCCTGGTCTACCTGCACAGTGCGGTCGTCAAGTTCGATGTTAACCGGCGCATGTTCGCCATGTTCCATCAGCCAGAAGCCAGCGCACCGTAGGCCGTTGCCACAGTTAGCAGCCGTTGAGCCATCATTGTTGAAGATGCGCATGCGCACATTGGAGCAGACGCCATCTTCCAGCACGAGGATTTGATCGCAACCGATGCCAAAACGCCGCTGGGCTAGGGCACGTACGAGATCCTCCGACCAGCAGATGTGCTTTCCTCCTTTGTGTATACGCTGATCCACGAGTACAAAATCATTGCCTTGGGCCTGCATTTTGGCGAAGGACAGGATACTCATGAGCGGTCCTTGTGGTATTCAACCTCAACCGTCGTGTAGATGCCGCCTCGGACATTGAAGATGGCAGTAACCTTCAGATAGCGTGGACGCAAGACCCGGATCAGATCATCGGCGATCTGATTTGTCACGGCCTCATGGAAATGCCCTTCGTTGCGGAAGCTCCAGTAGTAAAGCTTCAGAGATTTCAGTTCGACACATAGCTGATCCGGCACATAATCCAGTTTGATCTCAGCAAAATCCGGCTGCCCAGTTTTGGGGCAAAGGCAGGTAAACTCAGGGGAGTCGATGCGGATATGATAATCCCGTTCCGGATTTGGATTGGGGAATGTGTCGAGTTCGCGCGAAGGCGCGTTACGTTTGCTGCCAAGTTTTTCTGTCATCCGTTTACCTCGAAGTTGCGAATCAGGCTGGCATAGATGGCAGACAATGCTGCCAGCTCCTCCAGGGCGACGCATTCACCGATTTGATGAATGGTGGCATTGGTCAGGCCGATTTCGGCAACTGGAATGCCTGCCTTGGCAAGGAAGCGGCCATCAGAAGTGCCGCCGCCGGTATCCAGCCTAGGTTCAATCCCCATAGTATCGCGGATGGCCCGGGTCACGCTATCGAGAAAGGGGCCATCCGGGGTCGCAAAAGCATCAGCCACACGATCGAATTCCAGTTGCACATGCTCCGCATTGCAGGCATTGCGGAGCATGGACTCGATTTCATCAGCCGAGTTGGCGGGATTATAGCGGATGTCGAGGAAGGCATCGCAATGACCTGGAATCACATTGCTTGCGCCTGTTCCACCGTTCAGATTAGTGATCTGGCATGTTGTTGCGGGGAAACCGGCAGCTGGATTGCCCCAGTCCAAATCGATGATCCGATGCAGGGCTGGAATGGCCCTGTGAATGGCATTGTCGGCATCCTGGGGATAAGCCGAATGTCCCTGTTTTCCATCGAAACGGATGCGTACCTGCATGACCCCGCGTCGCCCTCGGCGAACAGTATCGCCGACGATGCGGTGGGACGAGGGCTCGCCGACAAGGGCTGCATCCGGAAGCATGCCATGGGATTGCAGATGCTTAACGATGTGGATCGTGCCATCAATCGATTCACCTTCCTCGTCAGAGGTGATCAACAATTGCATAGTTGGTATAGGCACACCGTCGCGCAGCAGCCGTATGGACGCTGCCAGCCAGCAGGCAATGCCGCCTTTCATGTCCTGGGCCCCTCTTCCATGGAGCATGCCGTTTTCAACGACAGCTGCAAAGGGATCATGTGGCCAATCGATCAACGGTCCGGTGGGCACGACATCCGTGTGCCCCGCGAAGGCTAGGCACCCCGCACGCTCACCCTGGCGCAGAAAGATACTGTTCGTGACGCCCCCGCGGTCGATGCGGATGCGCCGGAAGCCATAGGGCTGCAACAGGGCCTCGATATAATCCTGGCAGCCTCCATCTTCGGGGGTCACCGACGGCCGGCGAATCAGTTCGGCGGCGATTTCCAGCGCAAGATCCAACATGCCGGCAGACTAGCGCGGACTTAGGATGAATGCAGCCGTCATTCATCAAGCTTGACACTTCGGTTTGCGCGATGGAAAACTACCGACCGTTCGGTAGGGAGGAAGGCATGATAGAGCATTCGGTGCAGGAAGGCCGTGAACGCATTCTCGATGCTGCGGAGCAGTTATTTGCGGAGCGCGGGTTTGCGGGAACATCGGTGCAGCGCATCGCTGAGCAGGCCATGGTTTCAAAGGCAACAATTTTCCATCATTTCGAGAACAAGCAGGCGCTGTACTGCGCTGTGGTTGAGCGTGCCTGTGCAGGAATGTTGCACGTGCTTGATGCATTGCTGTCTGATGAGCAGACACGGGCCTTGGACCAACTGGAGGCCTACCGACGTCAGGATATGGAGGAGATGTTTGCGCATGCGCCTGTGATACGCCTGATCCTACGCGAGTTGACCATGGGTGAAGATGCCCAGGCAAGAGCGCTCGTCGACCAAGTTTTCGGCCAGCATTATTTGCGATTGAAGGCTTTGGTGAGTCGCGCCCAGCGGGAGCGCCTGCTGCGCAAGGATGTCGATGCCGGGGTCCAGGCCGTGGCCGTGGCCAGCATCAACATTTTCCTGTTTCTTGTCTGGCCGGTCCTCAGGCACCTGCCCGAGTCACCATTTGAAGATTTGCGTCAATCAGGAGACAGCCTTTTCAGGCTTTTGCTGCAAGGCATGCAAGCTGAAGAATGGAGGGAGCCATGAAATGTCGGAGCCTGCTGGCGGCTTCTGCACTATTTTTGTCGGTGCTGCAGCTTGCCAGCTGCGAACGCTCTGGGGACTCTGCTCCCCAGGATGTAGCTGTGCGGGTGACGATTGGTCAGCCGCAAAGAGTCGACGTGCCGGTTGTTGAACATGTCGTAGGCAGGATCGAACAGACAGGGTTTGCGACCTTGGCTGCCGAAGTGGCCGGACGAATCACGGAGGTCGAAGTTGAAACCGGCGATCCAGTGGAACAGGGTCAACTCCTTGTCCGCATTGACGACCGGGACTATCGGGCAGCCCTGATTCAGGCGGAAAGCCGGTATGAAGGCCTGAAAGCTCAGTGGGCCACGCAAAAACGTTTGCTTGAGAGGCTCCAGCATCTTCTACCGCAACATTTTGTCACCAAGAATCGGTTGGATGAAGCTCAGGCCCGCTTGACGCAGCTTGGGGAATCGTTGCGCGCCGCCAAGGCTGTTGTAACGCAGGCTCGACTCAATCTTGACCGGACCCAGGTGAAGGCGCCGTTTTCGGGACGCATCCAGGCACGCTTCGTGTCGGTCGGTGATTTCATTGGTGTTGGCAAGCCATTGCTCAGCCTGTCGGGTACAACCGGCAGACATGTCCGGCTGCCGTTTCCGGAAACCCTGGCGGCAAGCATCCATGTCGGCCAACGAGTTGTGATGCATCGGAGTGGATCATCCGAGAAGTTCGAGGCCAGCATCAGTGAACTCAGTCCCCGGATCAGCGAGCGAAGCGGTACATTTGTCGCCCGAGTAGACTTGCCCACAGATAAGATCGACGATCTGTGGCGAGCTGGTGGTTCCATTGAGGCAGATGTGATCATTGAGACACATCCAAACGCCGTGGTTGTACCCGAGGCAGCCCTTGTGTTGCGCCCTTCCGGTTATGTGGTGTATGTCGTCAAGGACGGTATTGCCTATATGCGACCCGTGAAGCCGGGCGTCTTTCTTGATGGCAAGGTTGAGATCCTTCGAGGCCTGAAGGGCGATGAACGGATTGCCCTGGATGGGGCGGCGTATTTGAGCAATGGAGCCCGTATCCAGCAGGTGGGTGGGGCATGAACCTGCCAGAGCTCTCCATTCGTCGTCATGTGCTGGCGTGGATGCTTTCCGGTGTGTTGGTGCTGTTCGGGTTGATCGCCTATCAGCGTATCGGTGTAGACCGGTTTCCCGTCGTGGACTTTCCGATGGTGTCAGTGACGACGATTCAATCCGGCGCAGACCCAGAGATTGTTGATGCGTCCATGACCTCGGTCATCGAGGAGAAGGTCAATAGCGTACCGGGGATCGAGCACGTGATTTCCTATTCTTCGCCCGGTGTCTCCGTCGTCACCATTCAGTTCGAACTGTCCAAGGATATCGATGTTGCGTTTAACGAGGTCCAAGCCAAGGTGAACCAAGTGTTACGCGATCTGCCGACAGGCATAGATCCGCCCATTGTGGCCAAGGTTGAAATTGGTGCTGAACCGATCATGTGGTTGAGCCTGAGCGGCGATCGGACCTTGGGGCAGCTCAACCAGTATGCACGCAACGTGATCAAGAAGCGACTGGAGAACATCAGTGGTGTTGGAGAGGTGCGCATTGGTGGTGAACGACGCCGCACCGTTCGCGTATGGCTTGATCTTGATCGCATGCAGGCATTCGGAGTCGGGATTCCCGATGTCATCACCGCGTTCCGCCGCGGACATGTGCAGTTCCCCGGTGGGTTCCTGAGCGACCAGTCTCGGGAGTATATGATCAAGCTGGACATGGAGTTTCATGACTTGCGGCGTTTGCGGCAATTGGTGGTGGAAACTGGCCACGATGGCATCGTGCATCTGGAGGATATCGCAACGATAGAAGACGGTCTCGCGGACTTTCGACAGTTGGCACGATTCAATGGCAAACCCGCTGTGGGTCTGGGTATTGTAAAGGTCACTGGTGCCAACGTGGTGGCCATCGCTGAAGAGGTCAAGCGGCG
The DNA here is from genome assembly GCA_003695905.1 of Zetaproteobacteria bacterium. Lineage (GTDB taxonomy): Bacteria > Pseudomonadota > Zetaproteobacteria > Mariprofundales > Mariprofundaceae > J005. The sequence continues at coordinate 26,972 of RFGS01000083.1, forward strand.
GCTGCGTGAAGAAATCCTGCCCCAGTTGCCGCCCGGCATGCACCTGGAGATAGCTTCAAACGACGCTGATATCGTGCAGGGGATTGTGGATGGCCTTAAGGAGCATTTGCTCGAGTCGGTCATCTTGGCTACGCTGATCGTGCTGGCCTTTTTGCGTAATTTCCGGGCCACCCTGATCGTTTCCACCGCGATTCCCGTTTCGATGTTAGCCTCAATCGCTGTGGCTTATTTCTTCGGTTTTACATTGAACCTGCTCAGTTTGCTGGCGCTTCTGTTGTTGATCGGTGTGGTTGTCGATGACGCCATCGTCGTATTGGAAAACATCTATCGCCATCGCGAACAGGGACTGGCCAAAACCGCTCGCGAAGCGGCGCTCAATGGCAGCCGACAGGTAACGTTCGCGGTCATGGCGGCCAGTCTGACCTTGGTTTCGATTTTCGCACCGGTTATCTTCATGGAAGGCATGGTCGGACGTTTTTTCAATGCATTTGCCGTCATCGTCACTTTCGGCGTCCTTGCCTCCTTGCTGGTTGCTCTGACCCTGGTGCCGATGCTGTGTTCGCGTTACCTGAACATTGCGGAAAACCCGGGGCGCGTATTTCACATGCTGGGAGGGTTTTTTGCCGACATGGAGCGCATCTATCGCCGGAGCCTGGACTGGGTGCTTGCTCATCGTTGGCAGACTGTTGGCCTTGCCGTCGTCATCTTTGTTGCAAGCACGTCGCTTTTTGGCGTCATCGGCAAGGGGTTTGCGCCAAAGGAGGATGAGGGCCGCTTTATGGTTTTGTTCAAGCTGCCGCTTGGCGTGTCCATTCACGACAGTGCACGAAAATTGGCTGGGATCGAGAGCGTACTGAAGCAGGATGACGATATCATCAGTTATTTTTCGACGATTGGAGCCGGAGCACTGGGCAAGGTCAACCAAGGCATTGTCTATGTACGATTGAAGCCAAAGAGCGAGCGACAACGCAAGCAGTGGGAAATCCGAGCCGCGATTCAGGAGAAGCTGGATAGGATTCCCGGAATCCGGGCCTTTGCAATCAAGGTGCCGATTATTGGGGGCGGTCAGCGGGGCGAACCGTTGCAGTTTTCGATTACCGGTCCAAATCTTGAAGAGGTGGCCCGGCTGTCGGAGGACATGAAACACAAGCTGGATCGGGTATCAGGCATAGGTAAGCTCGACCTTGATTTGCAGCTTGACCTACCCGAATTGCAGCTGATGGTCGACCGGGATCGAGCCGCCCGTCTGGGTTTGGCACCAGCGAGCGTTGCGCAGGCCGCTGCTGTCCTGGTCAGCGGACTCGATGTGGCCAAGTACAACGACGATCCCGGGGATGGACGCCGCTATGAAATTCGTCTGAAAGCCAGACAGGGAATTCTGTCACATCCTGCTGACCTTGGGCGTATTTACCTCAAGACGCCGGGTGGGGAAATGGTGCGATTGGACACAGTGGCCTCCTGGCAGCCTAGGTTGGGGCCGGCCACGGTCACCAAGATGGATCTCCGTTATGCAGGCATGTTTTTCTCGGCACCGAAAATGCCCTTGGGTGATGCGATTGAAATTGTGAATGCGTTGGCCGACAAGATGCTGCCTCCGGGATACCGGGTGGTTTACATGGGGCAGGCGTCGGAATTCAAGAAAACGACCAAAAACATGTTGTTTGCATTCGTGGTGGCGATGATCCTCGTATTCATGGTCCAGGCCAGTCAGTTCAATTCGCTTGCCCAGCCCTGGGTGTTGATTTTGGCCCAACCGATGGCTGTTGTCGGTGCACTGGCACTGCTTGTTGCAACCGGACAGACCTTGAATGTCTTCTCGATGATCGGCTTGGTGTTGCTTGTCGGTCTCGTGGCGAAGAACTCGATCCTGCTCGTGGATCTGACCAATCAGTTTCGCAGTGAGGGCATGGGGATCGATGAAGCATTGAAAAAGGCATGCCCGATTAGGATGCGTCCGGTATTGATGACCTCGTTGACGGTGATTTTTGCCATGGTGCCAACAGCCCTGGGGCTTGGATCCGGAAGTGAAATGACCATTCCGATGGCCGTCGCAGTTATCGGTGGCATGCTATCCTCAACACTGCTGACGCTGGCCGTTGTGCCAGCTGCATACTCGTTGCTTGAGCACGCCTTGCAACGCGGCAGACCGAAGGAGGTCAGATGAAAACCTGGAGTTGGATGCTTTTGCTCTGTGGTGTCTTCGTGCTGGCCATGCCGGCTGAAGGCCAAGTCTTGAGTTTGCAAGAGGCGGTTCACCTGGCTCTGGAACGGGCGCCTGGATTCCAGGCTGACAGGGCGAAACGCGATACAGCCAAGGAAGATGTGCTGCTGGCCCGGGCTTGGCTTTTGCCTTATGTGAAGGCGAGCGCAAGCTATCGGCACCTCGAGCAGAAGTACCGCTACGCCCACCCGTTGGCGATTCCATTGCGTACCCGGCTGAATTACAATCAAAGCACCATGGCTATCCAGTTGATCCAGCCTTTGTTTCGCTTGGATCGATGGGCTGCGTGGAAGCAGGGTCAGGTTGCCGATGAAGTGGCTGAAACGGCATTGCAGCTTGCGCGCCAGGCGCTAGTGCTTGAGGTCGCCGACCGATACAGCGAAGCGTTGGTCGCGCGAATTGAGCTGGCTGCAGTGCAACGCAAACGCGATGCCATGCAACGATCGTCCGAAATGGTCGATGCGCGGTTGCGCTCAGGATTGGCCACGCGCCCGGAGCAGTTGGAGGCCCAAAGCCGGGCGCACCTCGCACAGGCTGAATGGCTGGCGGCCAAGCAGCGCTGGGACATTGCCCGGGCCCGGCTGGAGTCGTTAATCGGGCATGAGCACCCCCCATTTCCCGAGGAGTTGCCGGAGATTTCTCTCCCGAAAGGAGATCAGGATTGGGCAGAACTGGCCCGCAACCATGCTCTCCCTGTCAAGCTTGCAAGGCTTAAATACGCAATTGCGGAGAGAGAGGTGCAGCGTTCGCTCGGTCAAGCCTTGCCTTCCGTGGACTTGGTGGCGGGCATCAGTCGTGACCGAACGACGGATGGATTATTTGGTGCTGGTGCAACGCGCAAGGATGAAATGATTGGCATCGAGGTTGAGGTACCCATCTATGCAGGTGGTGGCACTTGGGCGCAGTTGCGCAAGTCCAAGAAACAACGCATTGAGTCCTCATTCCGCCTGCAGGATGCCGAAAGGGAGGCGATGTTGTCTGCCAGGGAGGCGTTCATGGAGATGAACTCGGCTCAGGCGCGGGAGCATGCATTGCATGAGGCTATGGTGGCGGCTGAAAGCGCGAAGCGTGCAGCCCTGATCAGCTTTGAAGCCGGCTTGTCAACGATTGTGAGCGTGCTGGATGCAGAAAGTCGATTGGCGGATGCGAGACGTGCCTGGGCCCAGGCAAAGCGGGCAGAGTTGATGGCCAGATTGCGTCTTGACGCCAGTACCGGTCGACTGGATGTTGGTGCTTTGCCCCTTCGGCCGTAAGCGCCATTTGCTTGGGGACTGGTTTCCGAAGTCAGGGAGGCAGGCATGAAGCGGAAAGCTATGGTTGGAATTCTGGCCGTTCTGGTCCTCGTCTCTTGCGAACAGAGCGTCCCTGAGCAGCTGCATGGATATGTTGAGGCGGACTATGTGGATATAGCGCCGGCTGTCGCCGGGCGCTTGCAGCATGTCGTTCGTCGTGGGCAACATCTCCGGCAAGGTGAGCCGTTGTTTGAGCTTGAGCAGGATCCCGAATCCTTGAATGTGCAGCGGCTGGAGGCTGAATTGAAGGCCAATGAGGCACTACTTGCTGAGGCCGAGCTCGGACTGAGTCTGGCACATCGTTCAGTCTTGCGTCTACGCAGACTAGCCAGCAAGCAATTCGTAAGCGAAGAGAAACTGGACCAAGTAAACACGGCTGCGAATCAGGCCCAGGCCAGAGTGGATAGCCTTCATGCCCGAAACGATGCCATTCGCGCCGAGTTGAAACAGCTGCAATGGATCCTTGGGCAAAAACGTCAGATGGCGCCGGTTGCCGGCTGGGTTGAGGATGTATTCTACGAAGTGGGGGAATGGGTAGGCCCGCAACGGCCTGTTGTTCGCCTGTTGCCAGAGAAAGGGATAAAGATTCGCTTCTATGTGCCGGAGGCACGTCTTTCCACCATCGATATCGGTACGGTTGTGGTTGTCCATCTTGATGGTATTGCAGAACCGCTGCGGGCTAAAGTGAGCTATATTGCAGACAGGGCAGAGTTCACACCGCCGGTGATCTATTCAGAGGACTTACGAGCGCATCTTGTTTATCGCGTCGAGGCGCTGCCGATTGCCTGGGAAGGGCCGCTTCATCCAGGTCAGCCGGTGGATATCGATATCCGATGAATGCGATTGAGGTTACCGCTCTTGGAAAATCCTTTGCCGGCCAGTGGGTGGTGCGCGATCTGTCATTGTCGATTCGGCGCGGGGAGATTTTTGCTTTTCTCGGGCCCAACGGATCTGGGAAGACCACGACGATGCGCATGCTCTCAGGTCTTCTGACACCTGATGCGGGGCAAGGGGTATGTCTGGGCCTCGATCTGGTACGTGACCGGCAGGCACTGAGGGAACGGATCGGCTATGTATCCCAGCATTTCAGCCTTTACGAAGATTTGACGGTCCGTGAAAATCTGGATTTTGTATTGCGCATTCATGGCAAAACCAGAGGAGACTGGGAGAAGAGCGTCCAACGTTTTGACCTCCAACCGTTTGTCAACCGATTGGCTGGACAGCTGTCTGGTGGATGGAAGCAGAGGCTGGCACTGGCATGCGCGCTGATCCACCGCCCCGACGTGTTGCTGCTTGATGAACCCACCAGCGGCATTGATCCCGAGGCACGGCGTTTTTTCTGGCGCGTCATCCAGGAGGAGGTTTCCTCCGGATGCACGGTGATGATCAGTACGCATTATCTTGATGAAGTCCAGCAGTATTGCGATCGACTGGCTTATTTGATGCAGGGGCGCTTGCTGGTCATGGGCACGGTCGACGAAATCATTTCAGCATCAGGGCTGGTGGCCATCCAGATCCTGCGTGCTGGCTTTGAGGTTGCGAAAAAGGCGGAATATCAGCCCGGCGTTGAACATGTAGCGCAGACAACCTCGGGTGTTTTGCTAACCGGTCGGGATCTGGAACGGCTGGAGGTCTGTGCTGAGCGCATTGCACAGGGATTGCCTGCGGAAGCGGTTGCACCGCGATTGGAAGAGGTGTTTCTTCATTTGGCTCGCAGCGGCGAGAGGAGAAGGGCATGAGACCCCTGAGCTTGGCAGGCATGCGGCGTTTGCTGGCGATGATTGCCAAGGAATTTATTCAGATGCGTCGGGACCGTCTGACCTTTGCCATGATGCTCGGCATTCCTGTCATTCAGTTGACGCTGTTCGGCTTTGCGATCAATACCGACCCCAAGCATTTGTCCACGGCTATTGTCATACATGAACCCTCGGCATGGAGTCGGACAATTCTCGATGCTGTAGCGCGCACCGGCTATTTCGACTTTCTGGACAAGCCGGTCTCCCACGAGCAGGCAGATCTCCTGCTGCGCCGCGGTGAGGTCCAGTTTGTGATCGAGTTTCCCGATCAATTCTCCAAGAAACTGGTGCGTGGGGAGCATCCATCTCTTCTGGTTATTGCAGATGCGACTGATCCGGTGACCATCGGCAACGCCCTGACCTCGCTTGCAGCAATGCCGAAACAATTGACCGGTAGGCTCCCCGGTAGAGCGGATGCCCCGTTCAGTATCATCATTCATCGGCGGTACAATCCAGAAGGTATCACCCAATATAATATCGTTCCGGCCCTGATGGGCGTGATTCTGACGATGACCATGGTGTTAGTGACCTCGGTTGCCATCACGAGGGAGCATGAGCGGGGCACAATGGAGTATCTTCTTGTTACCCCGGTTCGTCCAATCGAGGTCATGGTGGGCAAGCTTGTCCCCTACATCCTTGTGGGTTATCTGCAGGTGGCTCTCGTGCTGTTGGCTGCCATCTTCCTGTTCCATGTGCCGATTCGGGGCAGCGTGGGTCTAGTGCTGCTGCTGATGCTTCCATTCATTGCGGCCAATCTGGCCATGGGAATCACATTTTCGACGATGGCACGCAACCAGATGCAGGCCATGCAGATGAGCTTCTTCTTTTTTCTGCCATCCATCCTGTTGTCGGGGTTCATGTTTCCATTTCGAGGCATGCCCGACTGGGCCCAATGGCTTGGCGAGGGGCTGCCGCTAACACATTTTCTGCGCATTGTGCGCGGCGTCCTGCTTAAGCAGGCTCAAGCCTCTGAAGTGTTGGTGGAACTCTGGCCGATTCTGATCTTTTTTCTATTGGCTATGGCCGTTGCCGTGATTCGTTATCGTCGTACGCTGGATTGATCGGAAGCTCGCAGCAGGGAAGGATCAGGTGCGTGGGGGATCTCCACGTTCGCTTGCTTGTATACATCTAGCCCCGAGAGGGCAGCCATGGCATCGTGGGACATGGCGGCAATGCTGTTTGGCATGCTCAACGATCAGGGCGTGGAATTCGTTGAACATGTCTGCATCTCTTGGCAGATGTTTATGAAAGAGGCATTGGACTTGGTCATAGGAAACCTTGTGCGGAAGAAAGCCGAGACGTGCGAGCAGGCGCTTGGTATAGGCATCGACCACGAAGACCGGCCGAGTCCATGCATAGAGCAGCATCGAATCGGCTGTTTCAGGTCCTATGCCATGGATAGCCAGCAGCATGGAGCGGAGTGTTCCGGTTTCCAGCGTTGCCAGCTTCGCTAAGCCGCCATGATCCAGAATGAAACGGATGAAGGCTTTCAGGCGCCAGCATTTTTGCCGGTAAAAACCGGCGGGGCGGATCAGGTTCATCAGTTGCTCGGACGGCATTTGATTCAAGCTCTCGGGATCAAGGGCGGTGGCATGACGCAATCGTTTGATGGCCTTTTCGACATTGGACCAGTTTGTGTTCTGAGTCAGGATGGCACCGATACAAACCTCAAAGGGGGAATCTGCCGGCCACCAGTGCTGCGGTCCATAAGCACTGTACAAGCGCCGATACATGTCCAACAGCTCAAGCTCCACGTTGGCGTACAATCCTTTTCAGTTGTCGGATTTCCTTTCGTGTCAGTGGGCGCCAGGCATTTCGGGGCATGTCCGGATCCAGGCGTAGGGGGCCGAAACGCGTCCGAATCAGACGGCGAACCGGATGCCCTAGGGATTCCAGTGTGCGACGGACTTCGCGCCAGCGCCCCCTGCGAATGGTGAGGGTCAGCCAGCTGTGGCTGCCCGATTCGGCATCGACGATAACCTCCCACGGGTCACTGCTTTCTCCCTGTCCGATATCCAGACCTCCTCGGCGTAGCATGGCCAGTTCCTCAAGCGTCAGATGTCCATGCACCCTGGCCCGGTATTCGCGGGGCAGGCGCATGCCTGGGCTGGTTAGTAATCGGGCAAGCTCGCCATCATCGGTGAGCAGAAGTAACCCCTCGGTATCCATGTCCAGCCTGCCCACGCTCTGGACATTGGGAGGTACATCTAATTGATCATAAATCAGGGGTCGGCCTCGGGCATCCTTGCGTGAGCAGATCAGTCCTCTTGGTTTGTTGTACATGATATAGGTGTACTGCGTTCTCGGTGTGACTGGCACACCGTCGACGCAAACTCGGTCCCCTGCACCAACGCGTGCGCCTGGCTGCTTGATGATTCTTCCATTGATGCTGACCCTACCTTCAGCGAGCCAGGCATCCGCTACCCGTCGGGAGCATAGACCGCATTGGGCAAGAAAACGGTTGATACGAATGCCTTCGTTTTGTTTTACATCGTGCCGAGAATTACGGTTTTTCATGGGATTCTATGGCTTCTTTCCTGGTATCCGCGATGTTTTCGAGAACTAGCTGTTCGATTTCTCCCTCATCAAGAAGTTGGGAAGCATCGGGTAGGTCATCTAGTGAATTAAGGCTAAAGTCGATGAGAAACTGTCGTGTTGTCGCCAGCAGTTGAGGCCTGCCAGGGACTTCCTTTCGCCCGACCACCTTGATCCAACCGCGTTCCTGCAATGTAGAGATGATGGAACTTGATGTCTTGATGCCGCGTAATGCCTCGATTTCGGCACGGGTGACAGGTTGTCGATAGGCAATGATGGCCAGCGTTTCCAGCAGGGCACGCGAAAGTTTCGGGGGACGGCTTTCCCACAGGCGTCGGACGATTTCGGCCTGGCCCGGGTCCGTGCGGAACTGCCAGCCCTCAGCAATCCTGCATAGGCGAATGCCGCGATCGGCATACTCTGTCTGCAGTTCAGCCAGCAACTGATGAATCTCGTTGCTTGAGGCCTGAGTCAGTTCTCTCAGGCGCTGCATGCTCAGTGGCACATCCGAGGCGAAGATGAGGGCTTCAAGCTGTTGTTTCAGCATGTTCTTCCTCGCGACGCAGAAGCGTGATCGGGCCAAATGCCTGAGATTGTATGACAACAATGGCCTGTTGTCTCCAAAGTTCGAGCAGGGCCAAGATGGTCGTGACCAGGGCCTCTTTCCCTGGTTGGCTTTCAAGGAATTCATTCAGCTCAATTCGCCCTTGTTGCAGCCGTTCGAGCAATTTCCCCATCTGTTCCCGGACACTGATGGTTTCAGTGAAGATTCGATGTCTGACTTCACCACCCACGCGGCGCAGTACCCGGCGGAATGCAGTCAGCAGCATGGAGAGGTCGGCCTCTGGGAGGGGGCGTTGGACTTCCTTGGCTTCAGGAAAGATAGGGCGCAGAAAAATGTCGCGCAGAACCCGGGGGCGTTCGTCGAGTTCGGCTGCGAGTGTGCGGAACTGTTCATAAGCAATCAACTGGGCTACTAGTTCCTGGCGTGGATCAATCTCGTTGCCTTCATCATCTGTCTCTTGTCGTGGAAGCAACATACGGGATTTTAGTTGCATCAACGTGCTGGCCATGACCAGATAGTCGCCCGCAGCTTCAAGGTCGATGGCAGTTTGCCGTTCGAGAATCTCCATGTACTGGCGGGCAATCAAGGCGATGGGGATATCGAAGATATCGAGCTCCTGACTACGGATGAGGTGCAACAGCACATCCAGAGGACCCTCGAACTGTTCCAGTCGAACCTCGGGCAAGGAACGGGCGGGGGCATGATGCTCAGGGAACGCTTGATCTGTTGTCATCAAACCCTATAGCTCATTTTTAGCGAGCGCCTCACCTTGTCCATGGTTCTCATGGCCAGACGACGGGCCTTTTCATTGCCCGCACGAACGATATCGTGCAGATCATCGGGATGCGCTGCAATCTCATCCCTTCGGGCGCGGATGGGTTGCAGCTCCTCTTCCAGATGCCCAAGCAGACAGCCTTTGCATTCCAGGCAGCCAATGGATGCTGTCGTGCAGCCTTCTTGTACCCATGCGCGTTCATCCTCGCTTGAGTAAACCTTGTGAAAGTCCCAGACAGGACAATTTTCCGGGTTGCCAGGATCACTTCGTTTCACGCGTGCCGGATCGGTTGGCATGGTTTTGACTTTTTTTTCGGTTACCTTCCATTCCTCCGAAAGTTCAATGGTGTTTCCATAGGACTTGCTCATCTTGCGCCCATCAAGACCTGGCAGTTTGGATGTGGGCATGAGCAGGGATGCCGGTTCCGGAAACAGTGGAGGAACACCCTGTCGGTACAGATGGTTGAAGCGGCGCGCGACTTCACGCGTCAGTTCCACATGCGGAACCTGGTCCTCGCCAACCGGCACGGCCTCGGCCTGATAGATCAGGATATCAGCAGCTTGCAGCAGTGGATAGCCGAGAAAGCCATAGGTGCCCAAATCTTTCTCCCGGAGCTGATCGATTTGGTCCTTATAGGTTGGCACGCGTTCCAGCCATGAAATCGGCGTAATGAAGGAAAACAGCAGGTGGAGCTCTGCATGTTCTGGAACCTCGGACTGGATGAATACAATGGCCTTTTCGGGGTCAATCCCGACAGCAAGCCAGTCAATGAGCATGTCCCAGATCGTCGTACGGACAATTTCCGGATTGGCGTAATCGGTGGTCAGCGCATGCCAGTCAGCAGCAAAGAAAAGGCATTGATGTTGGTTTTGCAATGCCAGCCAGTTTTCCAGCACACCCTTATAGTGGCCAAGGTGAAGCCTGCCGGTAGGGCGCATGCCCGAGAGGATACGCAAGCGTCTGGAATCTTTAGGTTGTGAATTCTGACTCACCGGCACATACTCCTGCTGTTTGATCGTTGAGCGAACGATAGCAAACCGCTTCGGCGAATGCGACGGATAAGGCCATTGACGCACACGGAGCGCTCACTAAAATGCGCCTCCGTAGACAAGTAAGTCATAGGCGCTTTAGCTCAGTTGGTTAGAGCAGCGGAATCATAATCCGCGTGTCCGGGGTTCGAGTCCCTGAAGCGCCACCA
>RFGS01000002.1 GCA_003695905.1 Zetaproteobacteria bacterium
TCAGAATATGTATAAACAACTCCCCATGTTCCAACAAGAGAAGCTGCCACAGCTAAAGATGAGGGGAGATATATACTCATTGCCAACAGTATTAGAATGACTTTTTTCACTTTGACCTCCCTTTCTATGGAATGAAGGGTCTATACAATGCTAATTTTCTACTTCATCGACCTCCTTGTTAGACAGATCAGTAACGGAAGCCCTCTTGCGATAGTCTGGATAGACTTTCCCTGGACTGCTGCTCACCCCCGGAATTTTAGTAGCCTATAAGAGAGCATTTGTCAATCCACAGTAGAAATTTCCTCTTTTGGCTGAGGATGAGTTTTCGCCAAGGGTGGTCGGGTTTGGGCTTCCATGATCCGGATTGAGCGTGGCTCTGGATGATGTCGTCGACGGTTGAGTTGGTGTTTTTAGTATCAACGATGGGAGGCGGGGCATCACCGCGCTGATATTGCTCCCATGCCAGCAATCGTCCATTGTAGAGGATGGAGACATTGCCCTGGAAGTCTTCGCAGACGGTGACGGTAGCTCCACGTAAGGCATAGCCGATGCCACGTACCTTGATCTGATAGATGTTGTTGTATTGCAGCGTGAGATTCTTCGACAGCTTGCGCTGGCTGTGGATGGAAAGGATCAGATTCAGTTCCTTGGCATCGTACAGCACGGCACGAAGCGCATCTCCATCAGCTTGCCCGTAGCATCGTCGATGAACACGATCATCGTGCATTCCGGCGCTCGCCCCTCGGACCAGTCGTGCGGCGAGCCATCGATCTGGATCAGCTCACCCACCCGTGGCCGGCGCAGGCAAAACTGGAAGGCCCGGGGCTGCTTCTTGGCCTTCGGATGCCACAGGCCTTCGCCAATCATCCACTGGCTCAGCGTTTCTCACCGACATGGTAAAGCCATGCTTCTCGACCAGCTTCTCCTGCGCCAATGTCGGACCGAAATCCCAGTAGCGCTCCCGCACAAGCGACAGCGCCGATTGTTTGATCTCTTCCCGTATCTTGCGGTTGCTTGCCTTACCACGGCTCCCATGAACCAGACCCGCTACGCCATGCTTGCGGTACTTGCATACCAGATTGCGAACCTGGCGCGTGCTCGCCCCAATGCGCCTGGCCACCTCCTTCTGTTTGATATGTCCCTCAACATACAACCGGATGACCTCCGACCGATCCGGTTCCTTCCTGCTCATCATGATCATCTCCGCTTTCATTACGAGCCTCCGCCCCATACCCTGAAGCGGAAATTTCTACTTGGCTAAAAGCGGAAGTTTTCATTTGAGGTAAACATGAAAAATTTCCGCTGGAGGGTTGACGGTCAGCAACGGGCTGTCGATTCGGGCTGGTATGCTGATCAACGTCGACCGGCTGCCATGCGGATGGCTTCGGTCACGGCGCGTGGTTATCGGTTTCCGCGATGAGCCAAAAAACGTTGGTGCATAATGGATTGAATGGGCAGTGGTTTGCGGTCGAGCCTATGTATAGGATTGGCCATCCGCCCCGCGCGGCCCAATTACGCAGCTGGAGATGGTGATGTCGAATGTTAAAAAAGTCGTGCTGGCCTATTCAGGAGGCCTGGATACCTCAATCATTCTGAAATGGCTTCAGGAGACTTACGATTGTGAGGTGGTGACCTTCACGGCCGATCTAGGACAGGGCGAGGAGGTCGAGGATGCGCGGGCCAAGGCCCTGGCCTGTGGGGTGCGCTCCATTTATATCGAGGATTTGCGCGAGGAATTCGTTCGCGATTATGTGTTCCCGATGTTCCGGGCCAATGCCGTTTACGAAGGGGAGTATCTGCTTGGCACCTCGATCGCGAGGCCGCTGATCGCCAAGCGCATGATTGAAATCGCCGACCTCGAAGGTGCGGATGCCGTGTCCCATGGGGCAACGGGCAAGGGCAACGATCAGGTGCGGTTTGAACTCGGTTTCTATGCTCTCAGGCCTGACATTCGGGTTATTGCTCCTTGGCGTGAGTGGAACATGAAGGGGAGAGAGGACATGTTGCGCTTTGCCGAACGGCATGGCATTCCCATCGAGCGGAAAAGGGAAGGGTCAAAGTCTCCCTATTCGATGGACGCAAACCTTTTGCACATTTCCTATGAAGGCTATGACTTGGAGGACCCCTGGAATGAACCGCCCGAAAGTATGTGGCGGTGGACCACAGCCCCGGAGCATGCGCCGGAGCAGCCGGAGTACGTGGAACTGCGTTTCCGCGGGGGTGATGTGGTCGCCATCAATGGCGTTGAGATGTCGCCCGCGAAGGTTCTGATGGAGCTGAACAGCCTTGGCTGCAAGCACGGTATCGGACGCATCGATATCGTCGAGAATCGTTATGTGGGCATGAAGTCCCGGGGGTGTTACGAGACGCCTGGCGGGACGATCATGCTCAAGGCTCACCGGGCCATTGAGTCGATAACGCTGGATCGAGAGGTTGCTCACCTGAAGGATGAGCTGATGCCGAGGTACGCAAAGCTGGTTTACAATGGTTACTGGTTTGCGCCCGAGCGCAAGCTCCTCCAGCAACTGATTGACGCCTCGCAGGCCATGGTCAATGGCGAGGTTCGTCTCAAGCTTTACAAGGGCAACGTGTTCGTTGTCGGCCGTCGTTCGGATGATTCTCTGTTCGATGAGCGTCTTTGCACGTTCGAAGATGACGAAGGTGCTTATGATCAACGCGATGCCGAGGGTTTCATTCGGCTGAATGCGTTGCGCCTTCGCATGGAGGCCTTTGCCGGGCGCAAGCTTGGTTGATCTTTTGGAGCAGCAGGAGGGAAGCATGAACCAGACATCCTATTACGATTTGCCTACGCGATTGTTGCACAAGGGCATCGCCTTGACGGTTGTTATCCAGGTGTTGCTGAGTTTTGTCATGGAACATCCCAAGCCCGGTGCGGCACGGGGAGCATTCGAGCTTCAGATGTTCGAGTTCCATGAATGGGTAGGCATGGCTGCTGCGGTCCTGGTGATTCTGCATCTGCTTTACAGTCTTGTATCCAAGGGAAACAGCTCCCTGCACGCGTTATTTCCGTGGACCACGTCCCAGGGGAGCAAAAGGATTGCTGAGGAAATGCACCATTTCCGCGAATGGTTCAGCAAGGGACTTCCCTCGCCGGATGATGCACATGCCCTAGCTTCGACGGTTCATGGTCTTGGGCTTCTCGCGGTCTTGTTCCAGGGCCTGACCGGCTTTGCCATCTATGTTGGCATGGGGGAGCACGGAGAGGTCAGCGAGGGTGTGCATCTGATCATGGAAGCGCATGAATTCATGGGCCTGATGGTCATGCTCTATCTGGTCGTTCATGTCGGGGCAGTGATCTGGCATCAGCGCCTGGGGCATGATGTGCTTTCACGTATCAAGTAGTCGCCTTGATGTTTGTTTCCGGTCGTATGGTGGTCACATGAAGTGCTGCAACGCGGGGTTGCTCGCGGTTTTGATACTTGCCGGAGGCAGTGCATCGATGGCGGGTGAGCCTTCACCTCGCGACAGCTATGACCTCAATGGAGACGGGCGGATCACGTTCGAAGAACTGATGGAAGCGACCGGCCGGACTTCGGGGAAGCTATTGAAGGATTTTGAGCCGATCCTGCGCAAGGGCTTTGATACCTTGGACCGTAATCATGATGGCGTCTTGTCCGCACGGGACTTTGACGATTTCCGCGAGGGTATGCGCCGTTTTCGGGAATGGATCGAGCATTTGCTGGCGCCGCATCGGCAACGGAGGCCGGCAGAGGAGCAGGCCGCGAACGGCATGAGGACATGAACGTTGGCTTACGCCGGCTTTCCTGGACCGGCATCGCGCTCTGTTTCGCTGCTGGCTGTGCGGGTGGGCTGGTCAACAGCCTTGTGGCTTGGTTTAGTGGAGCTTCCGGCCTGACCTCCGCCCTGGATGTCGATATCGAGCCGGTATTGACATCCGCCTGGCTGTACCCGCGGATCGTTTGGGGTGGGCTTTGGGGCTGGCTTTTCCTGTTGTTCCGATCTCCTGTCAGGCCGCTGAATCAGGGTGCGATGCTCAGCTTCGCGCCATCGGCCGTACAGTTGTTCGTCATATTTCCGTTCGTCGCGCACAAGGGCATGCTGGGGCTGGACCTGGGGACGCTGACACCATTGTTCGTTCTTGTTTTCAACGCGACCTGGGGGATCACGACGGCGATGTTGCTACGACGCTTTGCAATGGAGCGCACGCTGCCCGGCTAGGGTCTGTCAGCCATCCATGCCAGCAGTCGAAGAAGCCTTGAAGTTGCAATGGCCTGCAGCCGCCCACCAGTGCTGGATATAGACGAAAGATGCTGCCCCAGATCCCTGAGATGATCCTGGATGCCAGTGTATTGCCTGGCGTCAGGGAGGCCAGGCAGAGCAGCCCCTTGGGTCGCGGTACGCGTTTGGATTCAGTGAAGATACGTCGGATGTGTGTGGTCGAAAGAAAATCCAGCACATAGGTGGCGATGATGCGATCCATGACGTGAGGCTACGGGGAAGCTGATGTCACTGGCACAACCGACAATGCTTGCCTGCTCAAACGCATGTAGCCGTCGGGAGGCAAGCCGGGTCATGACCGGGCTGATATTGCAACCGAGATAATGAACAGAAGCCAGAAGTTCGCGTGACAGCAGAAGAGCGGCCAGGCGTTCCGTGCCGCAGCCGAATTCGAACACCCTGGATGCAGTTGCAAAATCAGCATGCCCGATGAGCACATCAAGTGCCGGATCCTCATGGAATGCCTGGCGGTCCAGGCAGGAGCCGAAGCGATCGTAAAAGCGACGGACTTGATCGGGCGCCAAGACATGTTGGTCGGATGCATGGCCATCAGCTGAGTCCACCCTTTCCGGCCAGCAGGGGCCATATCGCCATCAGTTACAGTACCAAACGTGAGCGGGCTCACGTTCATCTGTCTCCCATATCGATAACCTTGGAACACCCGCAGCAGGAGGTGGTCATGGCGAACTTCAGCGTACATATTGGCGTTGCTGGTGCCTTATCGCTGGCCGCTGCCGGCGCCTGCATTCAGCAGGGCCTTGTCGATCATGGCGAGGCCACGGTGTTGATTGCTCTTGGCACAGTCGCCGGAGTTCTTCCCGATGTGGATTCGGATCATTCGATTTCAGTGCGCATGGTGTTTGGTTTTCTCGGATTTGCATTGGCCGCGGCCATCGTTTTTCTATTTCTCGACCAGCAGCCGCTTGGTTGGTTACTGGGCTGGGCGGCACTGGCTGCGGTGTTCATGCGCCATGTCGTGTATCCGGCGTTTGCCCATTTGACGATTCATCGGGGGTTGTTTCATTCGATACCAGCTGCATTGCTTGCCGGATTGGCGACCGCCGCGTTGACATTGGGGGCGCTTCATTGGCCACCCATGTTGTCCTGGCTTGCTGCAGGGTTTGTCAGCGGTGGCTATCTGTTGCATCTGGTTCTGGACGAGCTCTACAGCGTGAATTTAGCCGGTCACCGTTTGAAGTCCTCCTTTGGCAGCGCCATGACCCTTTTCAGTCTTCGGGAGTGGCGCGGGTATCTTGCGCTGTATCTGGCATTGCTGCTCGTATGGTTCTGGATTCCTCATCCCCCTATTGCGTTCGGCCTGCTGGCCAGCCTGGGCTGAGTGCCAGAGCGTGATTTCAGTGCGTGCCCTGGGGGAAAAGGTCGGCTAGCCTGCGCCGCATGCCCAAAATCCTTTTTCATTTTGGCGAGCTTTCGCTAAAGGGGAAAAACCGCGCCAGCTTTGAGCACCAAATGGCGCGCAATTTGCGACGAGCACTTGCGCCACATTTGCGGCAGCTTCGGCGTGAGCATGGCCGCATGCTGGCCGAAATCGATGAGGTGTCCTCTCCACTTTTGGACCGGTTGGCGCTGATTCCGGGCATTCGCAATTTTTCGCTGGTGCATGAGGCAACGCTGGATCTGCCATCGATTCAACAGGCAGCGGCCCAAGCCGTGCGCGCCGAATACGGCGGAGATGTTGTCGGGCGAGCTTTCCGGGTCTCTGCACGGCGCGGAAACAAGAGCTTTCCGTTGACCTCGCCGGAACTGAATATCGAGGTTGGCGGGTATCTCAAGTCACAGCTTGGCTTGCGCGTCTGCCTGGATGAGCCGGAGATTGAAGTGCATGTCGAGATCGGCCGCCATGCGGCCTTTGTCTATACGCGCAAACGGGCAGGCATCGGAGGATTACCGGTCGGTTCCTCTGGTCATGGTGTGGTGCTTTTTTCCGGCGGTATCGATTCGCCTGTGGCAGCTTACATGATGATGAAGCGGGGCATGCGCATCTCGCTCGTGCATTGCTACAATAGCACGATCAATCGTGATTTCGCGAAAATCCGCGCTCTGGCATCGCAATTGTCTTGCTATCAGGGTCGGGTGGCGTTGCATCGCGTCGATTTAGAAGAATTCCAGCGCCATGCCATCGCCCAGGTGCCCGCGGATTACCGGATGATCATTTACAAGCGCCAGATGATTCGTTCGGCCGCGCGCATCGCGGAGCGTGAGCAGGCCCATGCCCTGGTGACCGGCGACTCGCTGGGTCAGGTTGCCAGCCAGACCCTGGCAAACATCCGGGCGATTTATGATGCAGCGCCGTTGCCGCTGCTGTCGCCATTGATCGCCCTGGACAAGGAGGAGATCATCGCCCTTGCCAAGCGCATTGGCACGTTTGACTTGTCGGTCGAGGATTATTGCGATATCTGCTCGTTTCTGATCGCTAAACACCCAGAAACGCGCGGGGATCCGGCCCGGGTGGCTGCTTTCGAGGCGGCATTGCCGCTGAAGATCGAACCGCCGGTGGTCACGGAGTATTTCGAGGTGGGCAAGCCCGTGCAGCAGGAGGATTAGGCATGGCCAAGGATAAGCTTTGGGGTGGCCGGTTTTCAGAAGCTACGGACGCCATGGTCGAGGCGTTCAATGCCTCGGTCGATGTCGATTCGCGCATGTACGCCGAGGATATCGAGGGGTCGAAGGTTCATGCGCGAATGTTGGCGCATTGCGGCCTTCTGAGTGAGGCTGACTTGGAGGCTATCGAGCGCGGGCTCGAGGAAATCCGGCAGGAGATCGAGCAGGGTACGTTTACCTTCTCCGTGGCGCTCGAGGATGTGCACATGAACATCGAAGCGCGATTGACCGAGAAGATCGGTGATGCGGGCAAGCGGTTACATACCGCCCGCAGTCGCAATGACCAAGTGGCCACTGATGTGCGACTGTATTTGCGCCGCCGCTCGGACGCTCTGCTTGCGGCCCTGCGACGACTTGAACGGGTGCTTGTTGATCTCGCAGAGAAGTATGCCGACACCATCATGCCGGGCTTCACTCATCTACAGACCGCTCAGCCGGTGACGTTGGGGCACCATCTGCTGGCCTATGTGGAAATGTTTGATCGCGATGCTGGACGTTTTCTCGATGCAAGGTCGCGTATGAATCGCTGTCCGCTCGGCTCTGCGGCGCTGGCTGGCACGACGTTCCAGATCGATCGCGAAATGACCGCACGGGAGCTGGGTTTTGACGGGCCTTGTCGCAATTCGCTGGATGCGGTTTCTGACAGGGACTTCATTCTCGAACTGCAGGGTGCTGCTGCCATCACGGCGATGCACTTGTCCAGGCTTTCCGAGGAACTCGTGCTGTGGATGAGTGCCCAGTTTGGTTTTATTGAACTCCCGGATGCCTTTTGCACGGGGAGTTCCATCATGCCGCAGAAGAAGAATCCCGACATGCCGGAGCTGGTACGCGGCAAGAGCGGCCGCATCATAGGTGGTTTGGTCAGCACCCTGGTGACCATGAAATCTCTGCCGTTGGCCTACAACAAGGACATGCAGGAAGATAAGGTCGCCGTGTTCGATGCGCTGGATCAGCTTGAGGCATGCCTGACGATCACCGCTGCGATGCTCCCCGGCATGCGGGTACATACAGAGCGGATGCGAAAGGCCGCTGCAAGCGGTTTCTCGACCGCAACCGATCTGGCCGACACTTTGGTACGCGCGGGTGTGCCGTTTCGCGAAGCTCATGAAATTGTTGGCAAGTCGGTCGCCTGGTGTATCAAGCACGGTATCGAGTTGCATGAGATGGACGAGGCAGCCTGCCGGGGCATCGATGCGCGTTTGAGTGTGGACATGGTCCGCCGTCTGTCCGTCGAGGACTGTGTGGCGTCCAGGGACCATATCGGCGGCACGGCGCCGGCGCAGGTACGCCGGCAGGTTGCTTGGTGGAAGGAGCGTCTGAATGAGGCATAAACTATGTTGGATGGTTATCGCGGTTGTTCTTGTTTCATGTGGGCACAAGTCGGCTCCGACACCGGAGATGGGCGAACAGCCGCCGCGGCTGGAGAATCTCCATTATGAGCTTACGGGGCCGGCGCTCAAGCTGGAGTTCGTTCTGCGGGGTGATTCCGCTGGAGTTGGCTACCAGATCGATCGCGCGGAAATCGATCCGATCTGTAAATGCCCAACGATGTGGCAGCGCTATTTCGAACAGCCTCCCTATCCGAGTCAGGTGGGAGAGCGACAAACCCGCCTGTTGAATCTGCGAACGCTGGATCGAACGTATCTCTTTCGTATTCGGGCATTTGATGCCCATGGGCGTTTGGGGGCATGGAGTAAGCCGATTCGTGCCCAGGCTGTGGATTTGTTGAAGGAACATCCGTGATTGTCGGCAAGCATGAGCAACCGCGGTTGGATCGGCTGGGCGCCTATCCTTTTCAGCGGCTGAGACGCTTGCTGGCCGGCGTCAGGCCAGCAAGCGGTCTTGTCCCAATTGATGCCGGGGCTGGAGAGCCGCGATTGCCGCAACCCGCCTTTGTCGCGCCTCAGCTTGAGGAATATCTGAATGAATTTTCACAATATCCGCCGACGAGTGGCGCCCTGTTTGTCCGTGAAGCCATGGCCTCCTGGCTCGTTCGGCGATACGGGTTGGCCAGTGTGGACCCATCCACGCAGGTTCTGACAGCCAATGGCACGCGTGAAGCCCTTTTTTCGGTTGCTCAGGCATTGGTCAATCCGGAAGTGAAGAGCAAGCCTCGCGTTCTGATGCCGAATCCGATGTACCAAATCTACTATGGCGGCGCCGTGATGGCCGGCGCCCGCCCCTGGCTGATGACCTGCACTGAAGCGACACAATTTGCGCCTGATCTCGAGGCCGTGCCCGGGGATGTATGGATGGAAACCGCGTTTGTCTATGTCTGCTCTCCCTCCAATCCCACAGGCTGGGTCGCTGATCATGATTGGTATCGTTGCCTGATCGAGCTGGCCGATGAGCATGATTTCTATATTGTCGCTGATGAGTGCTATTCCGAGATCTTCTGGCGGGAGCAGCCTGTGGGGCTGTTGGAAGTATGCCAGAGCATCGGGCGTGCGGATTTTTCACGTTGTCTGGTCATGAATTCGCTGTCCAAGCGTTCGGCTCTTCCCGGTCTGCGCAGTGGGTTGATCGCCGGAGATGCCAGGCTGATTGCGCGTTTTGCCAAATTGCGCAGTTATACGGGTCCGGCGACGCCGCTGCCCTTGCAGCGCATTGCGGCCATGGCCTGGTCTGATGAGTATCACGTGGGCGTCAATCAGGAGACGTACAGGCGCAGCCTGCAGGCATTTTATGAGGTATGGGGGCATGGTTCCCCACCTGCCGGCACGTTCTTTGTCTGGTTGGATGTTGGTGATGGGGAGGCCTTTGCAAGGGCGGCTTACCAGCAGCAGGCCGTTACCGTTCTTCCAGGAGCCTATCTGTCTGCGCGGGATGGGTCTGGTAAAAATCCGGGAACCTCTTACATCAGGGCGGCGCTTGTGGATGGAGAGGACCAGGCCGCTGAGCTTGCAAGACGGTTGCGTCAGGTGAGGGTTTGAGCGATGAAGATTCCAGCACATGTTGAGGAGGTTCTGCGAAAGCGAGCCGAAACCGATGGAACATTGAACCTCTATATCTACGACACAAGCGTGATGCGACGGAAGGTGGAACTGCTCAAGGCCATCATGCCAACCGGGGTTGAGGTTTATTATGCCATGAAGGCAAATCCGCACCCTGCATTTCTTAGGGCTGCCAGGGAGGCGGGTGCGGCCGGTATTGAGATCGCATCGCTCGGTGAAGGCCGAAAGGCTCTGGAGGCAGGATTTTCGCCGACATCGCTGATTTATACGGGTCCGGGGAAAAGGCCAGAGGAACTTCGATGGGCCGTGGAACAGAGTATACGCACGATTCATGTCGAATCGCTAACCGAGGCCTACAGGCTCCAGCGCATCTGCGAGGATCTGGATACGAGTCAGGATATCCTGTTGCGCATCAATGCCAACTTCGATATCCATGAAGCCCAGACGACCTTTTCCGGGGGCAGCAAGAAGTTTGGCATTGATGAGGAAAAGCTTGATGAGGTGATGCCTGAACTGTTGGGGCTCTCCCGTTTGCGGTTCCGCGGCTTGCACGTTTATGCAGCATCCGGGGTGCTCAATGTGTCGGATCTGCTGAAGAATTGCGAGCTTGTTTTCGGTATGGCTGCGGACATTGAGTTGCGATATAAGGACGTGGTTTGCGATATCATCGATTTTGGCGGTGGGTTCGGTGTGGATTACCTTGAAACCGGCCGGGATTTCGACCCGCGTGCCTATGCCGCTGGACTGGACGCCCTCATCCAGCGTTTCGGTTATGAAGGACGAACGTTTTTTCTGGAGCTCGGACGTTACTTGGCTGCCGATTCAGGGTGGTTTTGCACTGAGATTCTGGATATTAAGGAATCCAGAGGCAAAAAGCAGGTTGTTTGTGCCGGAGGCATCAATCATTTCCGCCGGCCTGCCGCACTGGCCATCAATCATCCGTTGACCATCGTGCGCATGCATCGTGAGTCGGTGTTTCCAGGACAGGAGTCTGTGCGCCGAGAATCCGTGTACTTTGGCGGGCCTTTATGCACGGGCGCAGATAAGCTGGCCAATGATGTGCACGTAGATGAGGCGGATATTGGTGATATCGCCGTTTTCGGGCTTGCGGGGGCCTATGGACTGACCATGTCAAACATCGAGTTTCTATCGCACCCCAGGCCGGAGGAGATCGTTCTGGCTTGATTCGGAACCCGTGTTAGGCAAGGGTTGCCTTGCATTCCATGGAGGAAGGAGAGGAAATCCATGAATCATTTGCAGCAGGTCATTGAGCAGGCATGGGAAACCCGTCAGCAATGGGATATGCGTTCGGCCAGCGCCGAGACTCGTGAGGCCGTCGAGCATGCCATCCAGTTGCTTGACGATGGTGGCGTCCGCGTGGCTGAGAAGGACGATGATGGGCGCTGGGTGACGAATGAATGGCTGAAGAAGGCCGTGCTGCTGTTCTTCAAGCTGCATGACAATCAGTTGATCAATGGGGGCGTGTCGAATTATTACGACAAGGTTCCGTTGAAGTTTGCCACTTGGGGTGAGCAGATGTTCCGCAAGGCCGGCATTCGCGTTGTACCTCCGGCGACAGTACGCAAGGGGTCCTTCATTGCACCCAAGTGCGTGTTGATGCCTTCTTATGTGAACATCGGTGCCTATGTTGATGAAGGGACCATGGTGGATACATGGGCTACGGTTGGTTCATGTGCCCAGATAGGGAAGAATGTTCACCTCTCCGGCGGTGTTGGAATTGGAGGCGTGCTTGAGCCGCTGCAGGCTGCTCCGACGATTATCGAGGACAATTGTTTCATTGGTGCTCGCTCGGAGATTGTTGAGGGCGTGATTGTTCGGGAAGGCTCCGTGATTTCCATGGGAGTCTATATTGGCAAATCTACACGCATTGTGGATCGCGAGACAGGCGAGGTCCATTATGGTGAGGTTCCGCCCTATTCGGTTGTTGTCTCCGGTTCGATGCCTGGAAAGTCCGGTGGACCCAATCTCTATTGTGCGGTTATTGTGAAGAAGGTGGATGCGAAGACCCGTGCAAAAACAGGCATCACGGAACTTTTGCGCGAATGAGGAGGTGGCCATGACCTGGAGCACGCTGACATCGTCGATTGTTATTCAACGTCCCCTGGCGGACGTCATCGCTTTTGTCGATGACTGCAACAATGATCCCTTATGGCAGAGCGCGGTTTGGGAGACCGTGAAGTTGACCGATGGCGATCCGGCACCGGGAACCATCTATCACGTGAAGGAAAAGTTTCTCGGCCGCATCATCGAACAGCAATGGGAAGTGGTCTCCCGCAATGCTGACGGAAGCCAATGGACAGCAAAGACGATATCCGGGCCCTTTCCGATGGAAACGACCATGAAGTTCGAGTCGGTGGATGGCGGCACGCGCGTGACACGTATTCTGAATATCGATGCCAGCCGTTTCTTCAAACTGGCTGAGCCCATCGTGCTTCGTCTTGCGCAACGCGAACTTGATGCAGATTTCGCTACCCTGAAGGAAATTCTCGAGGCTGAATCCTAGTCTGACTTTTCAAGCCATTGCTCAAGGAAGAGTCCCAAATGCGGCCGTTCGAGGCTTTCATGCTCCAGGTAATGTCGCAGTCCGAGCATGGCCCGGCCATAGGCTGAGGTGTCCAGGGCCCCGCAAAAGAGCATCCAGCGAAGATAGATCAGCAGGGTAGAGCAAACGTCTGTTTCGCAATAATTTCGGATGGCTTCGATTTGGCCACATTCAAACAGCTTGCGTACATCGTCGCCGGCAGTTTCCAGCTTGCCGGGCAGGTTGAAGGACGCTGCAACCTCATCCAGTGAGCAACGGGCAGAAGCGCCATAGTCGGATAGCACTTCCAGGAGGTCGAGGTGATACTCATTGGAATAACGGGCATCGTAATTGTTCCAGCGGTCTCCCTCATTGAACCACCTTGGGCAACTCAGGCCATGTGCCATGGCGCGGTATTTCAGCACGGGCACATCGAAACCACGTCCGTTGAAACTGACCAGTTGTGGGGCGCGTTTCTCGATCAGGCCAAAGAATCCCTGCAACAGCTCAGCCTCGGTACTTCTTTCCGTTCCACCGCTGGCCAGTCGTCTGATCACCAGTTCGGTTCCCGTTTCGCCGGGTTCCCGAATCAGATGCGCATAAGCGATGGCCACGATCTGATGGAAGGGTTGACGTGGAAAGTCGTTTCGACCATCGGTCTTCTCAAGGAAGTATGCCGATAGCGCGTCACGCGCCTGTTCATCGGAAAGATCAGGTTGGCGCAGAAGACGACGGGCGGCATCGGCATCTGTGACGGTTTCGAGATCAAAGACGATGACATCACGACGCATGGCTTAACTCCCAGAGAAAGCATGACAGCTTTGGCTCGACATGCAAGCGATCATCCCCGAGATTCCTTGGGATGCCGCAGATCCAGGATTCGATGTCTTTCTCCCAAGCCTAACGCACAGGAAAAAAAGGTCAGCAGGCCCAGCGCCATCGCAGTTGTCAGCCAGAGGATTTGCGCTGCTTTGTTAGTGGCTGGGAACGGCCAGATCAGTTGCAGCAGGTAGAGTACGATGAGCATCACGATGCTGGCCAGAACAGCAAAGCCGATGCGTCTGAGGTTGCCGGCATCCATCAGTGAGCCATAACGTTTTTGCAGCCTGAAATACAGCAGCGCGACATTGACGAAGGAAGCAAGCGAGGTGGCCAGTGCCAGTCCCACATAGGAGAAGAACTGCATCAGTAGTACGGCCAGCATGATGTTCACGGCCACACTGATGGCCGCGAACTTCATTGGAGCCTTGGCGTCCTTGCTTGCATAGCATGCTGTGGCAAGCAGCTTAGCCCAACAAAAGGCGATGAGACCAACGGCGTAGGCTTGGATCGTGGCTGCTGTTCCCAGGCTATTCGTATGCGTGAATACTCCATGCTCGAACAGTGTGATGACGATGGGTTTGGCCAGCATGATCGCACCGGCCATGGCCGGTAGCGTCAACCAGGTTAGCCAGGCAAGCCCATCCCGAAGGTCACGGGTTGCATGGGCTTTATTCCCTTTGCTCAGATGGCTGGACAAAGCTGGCAATAAGGCCGTGCTCATGGCGATGCCGAACAGTGCAAGTGGCAGCTGAATGATGCGATCTGCATAATAAAGATACGATACAGCGCCTTTTTCGAGCAGCGTGGCCAGAATCGTGCCGACGAGGATGTTGATCTGGACTGCGGTGATGGCAAGCACGGCGGGGCCGAAAAGGCGCAGGGTTTCACGAATACGGGGTTGACCAAAATCGAGGCTGATGCTTGGTATCCAGCCAATGCGTCTGAGTGCGGGCAACTGCACGAGCAGTTGCATCATGCCGCCAAGCAGAACCCCAAGGGCCAGCGCCAGGCCTGCGTTGTCCATAAGAGGCGCCAGCAGTAGGGCTGCAAGGATGATGCCTATGTTGAGCAGGGCGGGTGTCGCGGCGGCCAGGGAGAACCGCTTGTAGGTGTTCAGGACACCCCAGGCAAGAGCGGCGAGCGAAATCAGAGTCAGATAGGGGAACATCCAGCGGGCCAGCAGAAGCGCCTGCTCCCAACGGTCAGGCTCTCCGATAAAACCGGGGGCGAAAAGACGCAACAGCCAGGGCATCGCCAGCACACCAAGGACAGTGAATACGATCAGAACGATCATGACTAGTGTGGCCAGTGCGTTCAGATACCTATGGGCCTCAGCCTCTCCCTGCTCCTTTGCATCAGTGAGCACCGGCACCATGGCCACGGTAAGGGTCCCCTCTGCGAACATTCGGCGGAAAAAGTTCGGTAGCTTGAAAGCCACAAAGAAGGCATCGGCGAGAGGGCCTGCTCCGAGAACTCTGGCCAGCAGGATGTCGCGAACAAAGCCGAGAATGCGGGACAGTAGCGTCCATCCACCGACTGTGGAGGCGGATGCAAGTAGCGAGGATCGATTGTTTGACTTGGCTTGCTTGCTGGTCATAATTTGCGGCCTTCCATTGCTGAGGGCAGGCTATCGTCTGCTCGTGAAAGCGGAAGAAGAATTTACGGATGGTCCGAAAGGCGGGTGATGCAGTTATGCCAGGAGTGAAGATCAATCCTGATGAGCCGTTTGAGCTGGCCCTGAAGCGTTTCCGCAAGCAGGTGGAAAAGGCGGGTGTCATCAGCGAGTGTCGGCGTCGCGAGGTTTATGAGAAGCCTTCCGTGGCCCGCAAGCGCAAGGAAGCCGCGGCTCGCAAGCGGTTGATGAAGCGACTGCGGCGGATTCGCATGCGCGAGAATCGCGATTATTGATGGAATGAACGCCAAGAATGCCGGGCTCTAGCCCGGCATTCTTGTTTAAGGGTGGCTTGATGTTACAGGAAAAAATTGTTGGGGATATGAAAGCCGCCATGAAGGCAGGAGAACGCCGGAAGGTGGCATCATTACGTATGATACGTGCAGCCATCAAGGACAGGGAGATAGAAGTAGGCCATAGCCTGACCGATGAAGAGGTTTTGCGGGTGCTGGGGCGTTTGCTCAAGCAGCGCAAGGAAGCAGCACGGCAGTATGGCGAGGCGGGCCGGCATGATCTGGCTGACAAGGAGTTGCAGGAAGCCAAGTGGATTCAGGCATATCTTCCGCAACCCCTCGGGGAGGCTGATCTGAAGACGTTGATTGCTGATGTCGTGGATGACTTGCAAGCCAAGGACTTAAAAGACATGGGGCGGGTCATGGGCGAGATCAAAAGTCGGGCAGCTGGCCGCGTGGATATGGCCGTGGTGTCCGCTATGGTCAAACACTTGCTGGGAGGCTGAGCCGTCTGTATCTCTTGCAATGGGCCCGATAAAATACTATAGAATTTATCCATGGCGCATTTCCCGGAATCATTCATAGCTGAGGTTCAGTCCCGGACGGATATCGTTGATGTTATTGGACGCCATGTTGAACTGAAGAAATCCGGTTCCAACCTTGTGGGGTTGTGTCCGTTTCACCATGAGAAGACCCCATCGTTTTCGGTTTCTCCCGATAAGCAGCTGTTTTACTGTTTCGGTTGCGGCAAGGGCGGTGGCGTGTTCCAGTTCCTGATGGAGCATGATGGCTTCAGCTTTCCAGAGGCCGTGGAGTATTTGGCCCGCAAGGCGGGATTGGATGTTCCACGGCAGCAAAAGACAGACCACCGACAAACAGCCCGCATGCAGGCCGGTTATCAATTATTGGCCAAGGCGGCCGAACTGTATGCGCGCACCCTGCATTCCGAACAGGGAAAGAAGGCCATGGCCTATCTGGCTGAACGAGGACTGCCTCGGGAAATCATTCGTGGCTACGGACTCGGTTATGCTCCAGGTATCCATGGATTCCTGGCGCGCAAACTGGCGGCTGATCCGGAGGAGCGTTCCCTGTTGGAGCAGGTGGGCCTTGTCGCCTCGGGCAGGCACGGACGAACGGATCGTTTCCGTGAGCGACTGATGTTTCCCATTCGCGATCGGCGTGGGAACATCGTGGGCTTCGGGGGACGCTTGCTTGGAAAGGGAGAGCCCAAATATCTCAATTCGAGTGAATCACCGTGGTTCCACAAGTCCCGATTGCTGTATGGCTTCAGTGAGCACCGGCATGAGATTCGTCGTCGAAAGATGCTGGTCGTTGTTGAAGGCTACATGGATGTGTTGGCCTTGGCAGCACATGGCCTGCCGGTGGCCCTTGCTCCCTTGGGAACAGCCATTGGAGAACATCAGCTCAGCATGATCTTTCGGCTGCATGATGAACCGGTTTTCTGCTTCGATGGCGACAAGGCTGGTAGGCAGGCTGCATGGCGGGCATTGGAGCGAATGCTACCGCTACTGAATGCGGAGCTTGCACCGAGGTTCCTCTATTTGCCCGAAGGCGATGATCCGGACAGTCTTGTGCGCAGGGAAGGCGCCAGGGGCTTCGAAGAGCGCCTGCAAGGAGCACAAACGGCCTTGCAATTCTGGCTGAAGGGCCTGCATCTGCTGGCTGGCACGGGCCCCGAAGGACGTGCCCGCATGGCGCGCAAGGCCGATGTCATGCTGGCGGCTTTGACGGATGATTACTTGCGCCAGGTCTGGCGACAGGAGGCTGAGAAGGTTACGGGTGTGAAACTGGCCAGGACGAGGGGGGCTCAGGTGGGCAGGCCTTCATCTGGGGTCGCGTCCGTGGCCTTGAGTGAACTACAGGAACGTTTTCTGGCCGCTCTGATGCAGAAGCCCCAGCGTTTTCGCCAGCTTCCCGAGGTGGCAAGACATTTTTTTGTTGACTATAATGGGGTAACGAAGGTATACATGCGCGCTTTTTCCATCGTGGAGGCAGCCGAAGACCGTAATGTGGATGTCGCGGGGCAGTTGCTGCATGAGTTTCCGCAGCAAACCGAAATAGCCCGGTGGGTAAATCAGGCGCCGGTTCCGGAGATGGAATTTGACTATCTGTGCTTGGCCATGGAGGCCAACTACATCCGTAAGAAGCAGCGCTCCATGCGTGGGCGACTTTCCTTGAAGGAATCGCAGTCCTTGCAAATGCGGCTGCAGCATATTGAGCGCGAACTGCGCAGACTGGGTGAAAAGATTCAAGAAACCGGAGTACGGGAGTTATGACGAAGAAGGCCAAGGAAAACATTCGCATTCGTGAGCTTGCCAGCCTGATGTCCAAGGGCAAGCAGGCTGGTTATATCACTTATGATGAGTTGAACAAGCACCTGCCGGCAGACTTGGTTTCGGCGGACAGGATTGAGCAGATCATCAATGTGTTCACCGAAATGGGCATTGAGGTCGTCGATCCCGAGCGCGCACCGACCGGTGCCTATGCGATGCGCAAGGACAGGCTCCGCAAGGAGGACTCAGCCCTTCGCGCGGATACCACAACGCTTGGCACGGTGATCCGCATCGATGATCCGGTGCGCATGTATCTGCGTGAGATGGGCACAGTTGAGCTCCTGACCCGGGAAGGCGAAATTGAGATTGCCAGGCGGATCGAGGAAGGCCGCATGCAGATCCATGAGGCCATTTGCCTGTGTCCAGCCACCTTTCGTGAAATCATGAGGCTAGGCGAGAGGATCGAACAGATCCGCGAAGAGGCGGAGGAGGCCGGTGAGGAGCCTAATTTCCGCGATATTCTGGACATCGATGACAAGGTCGTGAACGCGGCTGCCATCCAGGAATACCAGAACCGGATGAACCGAGCCGAGGACGATGGCATCGAACTGGAAGAGGAAGAGACCAAGATCGATCCGGAGGAGCTGTCCGAGGCGATCAAGGCCCGCACGGCAACCCCCGATGGAACACCCATGCAGGAAACTGTAATCACGAAGGAAGAGCAGCTTGAAGAGGCTCTGCAGCACTTCAAAAGGGCCAAGCAGTTTCATGACGAGTTTGTGGCCATCAAAAAGGAGCTGGATAGCCATCCGGATGATGAGTCACTGAAGGCAAAGAGCAAGGAAGTTCTGGATGCCATGCTTGTCGAATTGGTTAGCATTCCCTTTGCCCCCCGGCAACTCGAACAGCTTGTCCAGCGTTTCAAGAATGCTGTGGAAAGGGTGCGCAAGTATGAGCGCGCCATCCGCGATTTGGCTCTGAAGGCAAAGATGCCCCGCAAGCTTTTCCTGGAGAGCTTTCCGCCTCGTGAGACCGATGAGCGATGGCTGGATGATGTGATGCAGGAACATCAAGGCGCCCCATGGGTCGAGAACATTGCGACATATGCGGGCAAGATTCGCGAAAATCAGCGACGTCTGAAGCGTGTGGAGCAGGAAACCGAGATGAGCATCGCCGAGCTCAAGGAAGTCGCCCGGCGGCTGACCATGGGTGAGGCCAAGATGCGTCAGGCCAAGAAGGAGATGATTGAAGCCAATCTGCGTTTGGTCATTTCCATTGCCAAGAAGTACACCAACCGCGGCTTGGGCTTTCTCGATCTCATTCAGGAAGGGAACATTGGTTTGATGAAGGCCGTGGACAAGTTTGAGTGGCGCCGAGGTTATAAATTTTCCACGTATGCCACTTGGTGGATACGCCAGGCCATTACGCGTTCGATCGCTGACCAGGCACGAACGATTCGCATTCCGGTACACATGATCGAGACCATCAACAAGATGATGCGCGTTTCCCGCCAGATTGCACAGGATATTGGTCGTGAGCCTACGCCGGAGGAACTGGCCGAACATCTAGAGATGCCTGTTGAAAAGGTGGAACAGATTCTAGAGGTCGCCAAGGAGCCGGTGAGCCTGGAGACGCCCATCGGTGATGATGAAGATTCACAGTTGGGCGATTTCGTCGAGGATGAGAAGGCTGAAAATCCGCTGGATGAAACAGTGCGGAAGGCTCTGGCGGAGGCCACGCATGAGGTGCTGGAGAACCTTACCGACCGGGAGCAGAAGGTGTTGCGCATGCGCTTTGGTATAGGCATGAATACAGATCATACCTTGGAAGAGGTTGGCAAGCAGTTCGGCGTTACGCGTGAACGTATCCGGCAGATCGAGGCCAA
>RFGS01000012.1 GCA_003695905.1 Zetaproteobacteria bacterium
CCTTGCGATCGCTGATGTCGCGAATGGCCGCAATGAATTTGATGGTTTGTTTCACCTCCACGGCATTGATGGCGATTTCAACCGGTACAGTTGTGCCATCCTTGCGTTGGGCCTCCAGCTCAATGGTGCTGCCGAGAATCTTCGGCTTTTTGCTTTGCAGGAAACGCTGGATGTAACTGTCATGCCGCTGTTTGTGTGGTGACGGCATCAGCATGTTGACCTTGTTGCCCTTGGCTTCCCGGGCTGTGTATCCGAACAAACGCTCGGCCGCCGGATTGAAGACCTCGATGATGCCCTGCGTATTGGCCACGACTATGCTATCGACCATGGCGTCAATCAGCGTTTTCAGGGTCTGGGTGCGCTCGTTGATGACAGTCGCCATGTGGTTGAAGGATCCGGCCAGTTCGGCCAGCTCATGGCGACCGCGCACGTCGAGGTGAATATCGTAGTTGCCGTTGGCCAATTGGTCCGCTCCCTGTTTGAGCTGATGGATCGGACGCACGATTGTGTTCCAGATCAGCAGCAGCAATGCAGCCGTGATGCCCAGCAGGATCAGATCGATGGTTACGATCGTCATGTGTAGGCTTTCATCCTGCAAGCTGGCCTGTTTCTCTGTCCTATCGAGCTCATGCCGCTCGATCTCGAGAAGGCGCGACATGGATGTCCGGATGGCATCCATGACATCCTTGGCTCCGGAGCTGAGCATGAATGCCCGCGCCGCATCGAAGCCTCGTTCACGGCGCAGGTTTATGGCCTGCTGCATGATACGCAGCTTTTGCTCGCTGAGGTTTTCGATTTCGTCAAGCAACAGCTGTTTTTTTGGCTCCCCGGCCGTCAGACGCCGGAGTTTCTCCATGTTCTGCCGCAGGTGTAGGGAGCCTGACACATATGGTTCGAGAAAGTCGTCGCTTCCGCTGATCAAAAAGCCGCGTTTGCCGATTTCCATGTCCTTGAGCGCGCTCAGGTGGTTCTGACCCAGGCTGATGACGCGCTGGGTCTGTTCGAGCTTTTGGTTGATGTCGTGCAATGCCTGCAGGCGATGGTTGGTGACGATGTGGGTGCTCACAAGTGTCAGCACGATCAGGGCCCCGATGAGCAGAATGCGCTGGCCAAGGCCGAATCTCATTGGGCTAATCCATGGATGAAGGTTGCATGCGGAATCATTCCTCAATCGTGGACTGGGGCGAATAAGCTGTCAATTAACCTGGGTTAGTCAAAATGGGTTCATGGCGTGCAAGGCTCATTTAACCTACACTCGGCACATGGCAGAGGAAGGGCACAAGGGGCATCGCGAACGCCTGAGGCTGCGCTTTGCGCGCCATGGCCTTGAGGGCTTTCATGATTATGAGGTGCTCGAGCTTTTGCTGACCTATGCGATACCGCGGCGGGATGTGAAGCCCGTGGCCAAGAGGCTCATGCAGGGCTTTGGCACGCTGGCCGGCGTGTTCGATGCGCAGGTGTCCGAGCTGAAGCTCATCGAGGGGCTTGGCGAGAAGGGGGCTTTGTTTCTGTCTCTGATACGCCAGGCAGGTCTGCGCTATCTGGCCAGCGATATTCATGCCCGTTCGGTATTCGACCGGCCCGAGATGGTGAAGGCGCATCTGCGTTTTCTCGTGCAGGGGCGCGGCACCGAGTGCTTTGGGGCTATTTTCACCGATCAGCAACATCGTCATATCGCCACACAGATCCTAGTCGAGGGCACCGTGGACCGGGCTGTGGTTTACCCGCGCAATGTGATCAAGCGCGCGCTTGAACTTGATGCCAAGGGTCTGATTCTGTTTCACAACCATCCGGGAGGTTCCCCGCGCGCCAGTGCCGAGGATTTGGCGTTGACCGAGCACATGAGCCGTGCCTGTGGGCTGTTGGACATGCGTCTGCTCGACCATTTCCTGCTGGCAGGCAGAGAGGTGATCTCGTTCCGGGAACGCGGCTGGTTTGCTGGCGTGCCTCAGCCCTGATAGCTGCTGGCAGCCACGGCAATGCGTTCGGCCAGGCTGCGCACGGCCATGGTCAGGAAGTTCACGAGGTCTGAGCCGGGTTGATAATTGGCCGAATGCAGGTTGGAGACACGTCCATCGGTGACGAAACTGAACGCGCTGCCCCATTTCTCGGTGTGCCGCTGGTCATAAACGGCAACCGGAATGCCTCCATGTTGCTTGATCAGCGAGAAGCATGGGATGTCCGTGTAGCCGTCGCCGACGAAGATCATCTGGTTCAGCGGCACGCGGATGAGATCCGATGGAACCTTCTTGTTGACCAGGAAAGGCTTGCCACGCGCTTCCTTGCCGATGATGCCTTTCTGGATTTGGAAGATGTATCGGGTCTTGTCCGTAAAGCTGATGATCTTGCGCGCTGTAACCGCCTCTCCCTGCTCGTCGTAATGGAACTCGCAGGTCCATATGTCTGTGAACTCCTGGGCGATGCGCATCTGCCGCAGGATGTCCCCGATGCCGCTGCTGATCAGATAGAACTCCAGCGTCACGCGGGGATTGGCTTCCCTGACGACCTGGCGCAAATGAGGAAAAAGGGCTTCCACGCCATCGAATAGGGGCAGTTGACGCCCCCAGTCTTCCAGCGAGGAGCGCCGCAGCGGTTGCATGCACCCGCTCCTGGCCACTTCGATCATGTGATGCAGATAGGCGGGCACGGGATCCCAGTCCGCAGCCATCATGGCCCCGACCTCGCGCCAAAACCCTTCGACGTCTTCCAGCCCCGCCTGGCGCAGGTAGCCGCTGGTGCTGTCCGGCCCCAGCGTGTCATCGAAATCAAACACGACGGCAATGCGTTCCTGCATGTGTCCTCCTGTTGCGGCCGATGATGGCATAACCCTTTTGGCATTGCCAATCGATGATGGGCTTCACTTCCCCACGATTTGCCACCATGCATAACGCTTCCCAGGGCGCATCGGGCGGGCAGGACTTGTGTATGGCATGCACAGAAAGGGGTTGACATGGGGGTGTTCATGGACAATATTGGCGATTAGTGGGGAAAAGTGGGGATCCTCACCAACGCCGGTCGACGGAGAAGGGAAGGGAGCGTGTTCCAGGGAGAGTTCAGCAACAGCATGGACGACAAGGGTCGTGTCAGCATTCCGGCCGCCTTCCGTGAAGTGCTCCGGGATCACTATGGTGACGAGCGTCTGGTTATCACCCGCTCCCCTCACAACGAATGCTTGTTGGCCTATCCGATTCGCGAATGGAAGAAATTGCAGAACAAGATATCGCAGATGCGACCCAGTCCCGAGTTGCGCGCGTTCAAGCGCGTATTGTTCAGTTCGGCGCAGCAATACTCGCCGGACCGCCAGGGGCGGGTGCTCATTCCGCAGGGATTGCGCGAATGGGCTTCGCTTGACCGGTGTGTGCAGTTTTCTGGCTTTGCCGACACATTCGAGATCTGGGACAAGGCGAAATGGGCCCACCAGTTGGAGCTGGATATCCAGCTGGCGCGCAATTTCGAGCTGGATCTCTGATGTGGCTGAGGTTTCGCATGTACCCGTCATGCTCGATGAATGGGTTGATGCCCTGGTGCTCGACCCAGACGGACGTTATGTCGATGCCACGTTTGGACGGGGAGGCCACAGCAGGGCGATTCTCGAGCGTCTTTCACCCCAAGGGCGCCTGCTGGCACTGGACCGGGATCCGGAGGCCGTGCGCGAAGGGGAACGGCTTGTCCGTCGGGATGCGCGTTTCACCATCGTCCATGCGTCGTTCGGCCAGCTCGACGAGGTGCTTGCTGAACATGGCTGGGACAAGGTCAGCGGCGTGGGCTTCGATCTTGGACTTTCCTCGCCGCAATTGGATCAGGCTCAGCGCGGCTTTTCGTTTCAGCAGGAGGGTCCGCTGGACATGCGTATGAATCCGGATGAGGGGCAGCCGCTGTCGGCCATGCTGCGTACTGTTTCAGAGCGTGAGCTGGCCAAGCTGATTCGTGACTATGGCGATGAGCGCTTTGCTGGCCGAATCGCCAGGGCCATTCTGCAGGCCATGCGTGAGGGTCGGATGAAGACAACGGCCGATCTCGAGCGCGTCTGCTTCCATGCGGTGCCCAGGTCCGCTCGTTACCATGGAGTACATCCGGCCACGCGCACCTTTCAGGCGTTGCGCATTTGGGTCAATGACGAAATGGAACAGCTTCGTCAGGGACTGTCGGCCGCCATCAGGCATTTGCGTGCGGCCGGCCGGCTTGTGGTCATCGCGTTTCATTCCGGTGAGGACCGCATCGTGCGCGATGTTATCGAGCAGGCCGTGCATCCATGCACCTGCCCGCCGCAGTTCCCCGTGTGTGTATGTGGTCGCAGGCCTTCCATGCGCTGGGTGCAGAAAAAGCCGCTGCGCCCGGACGAGCGGGAGGTCGAGATCAATCCACGCAGTCGTTCGGCCCGACTGCGCATTGCGGAGGCGGTGTCGTGACGCTCGCCTCAAAGATGCGCAATCCCTGGTTCGCGCTGCCTCTGGCCGCTTTTGTTCTGTTGGCTGCCGCCCAGGTCTGGCTTTCGCATCAGCGTTATGAGCTGGCCAAGCAACACCAGCAGATTGTTCTGGAGATGGATGGTGTGCAGGCCGAACTGAAGCGTCTGCAGCTTGAGCTGGCCAGCTTGACGCGTCCGGAGCGATTGCGGCAATGGGCGAAGGAGAAGCTCGACATGCATCCGCCGGCGCCGCATCAGGTGGTGCGGCTGTGAGATTGGACAAGCAGCAGCGCTATGCAAGGCGGCGCATCATGGCCGTGGGAACGCTCTTGTTCCTAGCCATGATCATGCTCGCCGTGCGCGCCGTGGATCTGCAATGGTTGCAAAAGGATCGCCTTGCCGCGCTGGCCGAGAAACAACGCTATCGGCAGTACACGGTGGTGGCCCCCCGGGGGGCGATTCTTGACCGGCAGGGCCGCATTCTGGCTGAATCCATTGAGGTGCCGTCGATTGCGGCCATGGCCGATGAGGTGCCCGAGGTCGATTACCCGCGCCTGGCCAGGGCGCTGGGTATGAGCAGCCATGCGCTGGCCCGCAGGCTTCGGGGGCGGCATGGGTTTGTCTGGTTGGCCAGACAGATAGCGCCGGTGCAGGCCGAGAAGGTCATGGCCCTGAAGGTGCCCGGTGTGCGCAGGGAGAGCGAATGGCGCCGCTATCATCCGCTGGGGCCGGAGACCGGGCATCTGATCGGCTTTGTCGGCATCGATGGAAACGGATTGGAGGGCCTGGAGCATGCCTATGATGCGCAGCTCAAGGGTACGCCAGGGGTCCGGCTCGTGCGCAGGGATGCTCGAGGGCGCTCGCTGCCTGGGGGCAGTTGGATCCGCAAGCCGGTGCCGGGCAAGGCGCTGAAGCTGACCCTGGACGCCTCGATCCAGAGCGTGGCCTATGCGGCCTTGGCCGAGGCCGTTGAAAAGCAGCAGGCCAACAGCGGGTCGGTTATCGTCATGGACCCCCATACCGGTGATGTGCTGGCCATGGCCAGCTGGCCGGGGTACAACCCCAATGACTTTCGAAGGTTCAAGCCCGGACAGTGGCGCAACCGGGCCATTACCGACGTGTTCGAGCCAGGATCGACGATGAAGCCGTTTACTGTGGCTGCTGCGCTGATGTCCGGACGCTGGCATGCCGATTCCCGCATCTTCTGCGAGAACGGCGCCATGCAGGTGGCCGATTACGTGATCCATGACGACCATCGCGAAGGCTGGCTGGACATGGCTGGGCTTCTGGCCAGATCGAGCAACATCGGCGCGGCCAAGCTGGCCCTGGATCTTGGTCCCGAACCTTTGTATCGCCTGCTCTATGATGTCGGCTTCGGTCAGCGAACCCAGATTGGCTTGAGCGGCGAGTCACCAGGTATCCTGCCGCCTCCGGAACGATGGGGTCCGGTGGAGACGGCCAATATCGCGTTCGGACAGGGGATTGCCGTCACGCCGTTGCAGCTTGCAACGGCCTTTTCGGTTTTGGCCAACGGCGGTCATGCGGTTGCACCCCGCATTCTGCTCGATGCCAGCATGGTCGATCGCGGACAGGTCATCCCACGACACATCAGTGATCAGATCGTGCGCATGCTCGAATATGCAACGGGTCCGGATGGGACGGGCAGCAAGGCCGTTCCGGCCGGCTATCGCGTGGCCGGCAAAACAGGCACGGCGCAGAAGCCGGACCGGCACGGTCGCTATGGCAAGAAGTTCATGGCTGTATTTGCCGGCATGGCACCGGCCGAGAATCCACGCATCGTCATCGCCGTGGTTGTGGATGAGCCAAAGCGGAGCATCTATGGCGGACAGGTGGCGGCTCCCGTGTTTCGCAAGATCGCCGAGAATGTGCTGCCATACCTTGGCATTCCTCCACGCATGCAGACCATGCCGACAGCCCCGGCCCTTCAGCCCGTCGCGCATGTCATGAGCGAGGACGTGCAAGCTGCTGGCAGCCTGATCGGGCTGACATTGCGCGAGATTCGTGCCGTGGCTGCACAGCGTGGATTGAGGGTGCGCGTACATGGCTCGGGCTGGGTCTATCGTTACAAGCCATCGGTGCTTGACGATCTGAAACCCGGTGATGCATTCGAGGTATGGCTCGATGACTAGGATCGTGCTCGATGAGGTCAGGGAAGTGGCCGAACTGGCGCACGGCCTGGGCTTCATGCAGGGCCATGCTCGGGTGTCGGCCTTGTGCGACGACAGCCGAGAAGTGCAGTCGGGTGATGCATTCATCTGCATGCCGAGAGCAGGTCATCGAGCGGCTGCCCATGTGGACGAGGCCCTGTTGCGCGGCGCGGCCTGCGTCGTGTTCGTCGATCATGGCGATTTGACCTGCGAGGCTCCGGCGCTGTACCTCTCGGACATGGAGGCACTGGCCTCACTGCTGAGAAACGCGCTTGCATTGCATGGGAGATTGCCGCGCCTGGCTGGCATCACCGGCACCGATGGCAAGACAAGCGTATGCTGGATGCTTCGGCAGGCTCTTTCGCGCCTGGGTTGCAAGGCCTGGGGCATGGGTACGCTCGGGCTCGTGCGTGATGACCGGGGCATCGATGACCTGGGCAACACGACACCGTCGCTGTTGACCATTCACGATGTGCTGAGACGAGCCGCAAGGCAGGATGTGGATTGGTTGGTCATGGAGGTTTCCTCACATGGCATTGCTCAGCAGCGCATCGCCGGACTTTCATTCTCGGCCGTGATCTGGACCAGCATGGGCAGTGATCACATCGAGGATCACGGCAGCTATGCAGCCTACCGCGACGCCAAGGCCGGTTTTGTGCGCGATGCCATGTCCACAGGGGCAAAGGCAGTGGTCAATGCTGATGATGCGCAGATCCGAATGGCCCTTGCAGGCCTACAGGGGCTCTGTTCCTATGCACGATCCGCTTCCGGACAGCGGGCCTCGGTATGCTGGATGCAGCCAGAACCCGGCACGCTGAGGCTGGAGGCGGGCGGGCAGGTGTTGGATGCTCTTTCCATCCCCTTCGGCGAGTTCCATGCCGAGAACGTCGCAGCTGTGGCCTGCTTCCTGGGTTGCGCAATGGAGCTGCCCATTAAGCGACTGCCCTCCCTGCTGGATGGCATCAGTGCGCCACCGGGGCGCATGCAGTGCATCGATGATGCGCACCGCGTATTCGTGGATTATGCCCACACGCCGGAAGCCTTGGAGCGTTGCCTCCTCTCGGCGCGCCAGATGACTCCGCAACGATTGCTGGTCGTGTTCGGTTGTGGCGGGGAGCGCGACCGGGAGAAGCGACCGCGCATGGGTCATGTGGCTGCAACCCTGGCTGATGAGGTTTGGATCACCTCGGACAATCCGCGCAGCGAATCGCCCCAAGGCATTCTTGATGACATTGCGGCCGGAGTTCCTGCAGACAGGCTGCATCTGGTGCACTGCGTGGTGGATCGCGAACAGGCCCTGGCCGAAGCTGTCTCCGCACTAGGTGAACAGGATGTACTTGTCGTGGCCGGCAAGGGCCATGAGGCATACATGGATATCAACGGGCAACGCCTGCCATGGCGCGATGACCGGGTGCTGATGCGGCTGCTGGCGCGAAAGAGCAGGGGTTGTGAGGCGGCATGAGGATGAGTGCGGTTGAATTGCAGCAGGTCACGGGTGGTGAATGGCGCGAAGGGCGCCTGCCTGCGCGCCTGGTGACCGGCATTGGAACGGATAGCCGCAGCTTCCGCGACGGGGATGCCTTCTTGGCCCTGCGGGGTGAACGCTTCGATGGGCATGTTTATGCACGGGATGTTGAGCAGCGGGCATGCGCACTGATCGGCGATGCCGAGGGGGCGCGGATGTGGGATGACCTGACCCTGCCGCAGTTGATCGTGCCGGATACATTGCATGCCTTGGGCGATATCGCGCATGCCTGGCGAGAACGCTTGTCTGAAACGACATGGGTGGCCATCAGCGGTTCGGTCGGCAAGACCTCGCTGCGCTCGATGCTGGCCTGTCTGTTAAAGGAGTTGGGGGCGCGTGTGGCTGGAACGCGCGGCAATCTGAACAATCTCATCGGTGTGCCGCTGACCATGCTCGAAGTGCCGGAGGATGCCGAGATTGCGCTGATTGAATGCGGCATCAGCGTGCCGGGCGAGATGGAGCGTTTAAGCACTATCGTTTCGCCGGATGTGGCCGTGCTCACCGCCATTGCACCGGCCCACGGCGAGGGCCTTGGGGATCTGCATGGCGTGGCCAAGGAGAAGGCCAGGCTGTTCTCCGGTCTGCGGAATGAGGGATGGATCGCGGTTGGCGAAGGCGTATGCGAACGATTGTCCGAGAGCCTTCAGCAGCCGGTGCTTGCTCCCGGTGATGCCGACTACGTGCATTTCTCACTGGACGGACGCATGGTCACGTTTGCCCTGGCTGATGAGCGCATGGAGCTTGAACTTGCGCTTCCTGCCCGCCATTGGGCGGCCAACATGGCGCTGGCCATGAGCATCGTGCGCCGTTGGTCGGCTGAGCGGCAAAGGAGCATGCCTTGTTTGCGGGATATGGTGCGGGTGCTGTCAGGCTGGCGCCCCTCGGCCGGTCGCATGCGGATCATGCGGCATCCCGGTGGGGCGACCATCGTGGATGATGCCTACAATGCAAACCCGCTCTCGATGCAGTGCGCGCTGGATACGCTACGAGCTTGCGAGGGCCATCGCGTGGCCATCCTTGGTGATATGGCCGAACTTGGGGATCAGAGCCGCGCATGGCATGCCGGGTTGAA
>RFGS01000013.1 GCA_003695905.1 Zetaproteobacteria bacterium
CATCCGTGATCAGCAGTAACCGAGGTGTTGGTTTCAGAATCGCTTGATAACCCACATGGGAGGCGAGGGTCTCTTGTAGCCGCCAGGAAGGCGTTTCTCGAACACGCCATCGCCGTTTTCGTCATAAAGGTAATAGGCAGGAAGCCCGCCCTTGGGTTGAACCTTGACCATGTAGACATGTCCGTGCACGGAATATTCCTGAATCGTGGCTCCATCCTTTCTCTTGTAAGATCGCACCTCAATTCGCTCATTGTCTTTCAGGGATCCGAGTTCCTTTTTCAGATCGGGAGAGTCTTCTTGGACTTGCACGGTTTCCCGGGCCGCCGGCGAGTTATCGACATTTGCCGGCGGGGCGACAACATCATCCGCGGCATGGGCCCAAGAAACTAGACCGAGAAGAAGAGCGGTGGCGAAGATGGCCATTGAATGGCTGCATGGCATGGCATTCCTCCTGCAAGACATAGGCTAGCGTTTTTCCCGACGAAACAAAACCATGCTCGCTCCGCCGTTGCTGTCGCGCCGGGGAACAACGGCAAGCACGGATGTTGCAAATGGTCCATCCATCAACCAATGAAACACGGCTTTCTTAAGAACGGGCTGTCCATCTGAATGTCTCCCTCGACCATGAATGACGCAAAGGATGCGCTCTCTTTGCTTACGCATGGCTTGCAGGCATTGCTCGAGCGCAATCAGGGCTTCATCACGGGTCATGCCGTGGAGGTCGATTTCCCGGTCAGTACCCATCTGACCCCCGGCCAGTTTTCGCAGCTGGTCCCGGGACATGCCGTTGGCGGCCAACACCCAAGGCTCAATCTGCCTCGGCTTTAGTGGCATGAGGAGTTTATGGCCATCCGGTAATGCCAGCCGGTTGTTTGTCCGCTCCGACTTCTTGGGAGTAGGTCGAGGCGGTTTCTTTCTACGCTGAACCTTTTCTTTACCTTCAAGCGGCCGAACCTGTTCCATCGCTTTCAGGAACAAGTCTTCCGGATTCATTCGAACTCCCTTCGTTCGGGTCGGCTCATCAGTTCGGTGACCGCATCCCGGATGTCGAGCTCCCCACGCAAAACCCTGGCCACAGCCTGCATCAAGGGTACCTCGATGCCGAGACTCAAAGCCAACCTGTCCACGGCCTCAGCGGTGCGCACACCTTCCACGGCCTGTTGAATACTTAGCTGGGCCTCCTTCGGGGTCATACCTTCAGCCAGCAGCATGCCCAGGCGACGGTTCCGGGACAGGGATCCCGTACAGGTTAGAACAAGATCGCCCAGGCCAGACAAGCCCATGAGGGTTTCATGGCGCCCACCACATGCGCAACTAAGCCGCGCCATCTCCGCCAATCCCCTGGTCACTGCAGCCGAAACCGAGTTGTGTCCAAGCCTAAGTCCTTCGGCTACGCCTGCAGCGATGGCAATGACGTTTTTCAGGGCACCGCCCAGGGCAACCCCAACCAGATCGTCATTTGTATAGATGCGGAAGTTCGTGTCATCGAACAGGGTCGCAGTCTTTTCGGCCAGGCGGATATCCGAACTGGCCATCGTAATGGCCGTCGGCTGGCCCCGAGCAACTTCAAGAGCAAACGACGGACCCGAAAGAAGAAGAATCCGGTCCAAGTCAATGTGTTCGGCCATCATTTCATCAGTTCTTTTCAAGCCCATCGGGTCGATTCCCTTGCTGGCGCAAATGACGGGAACCTTGCTGGAAGACAGCCGGGGCAGGACATCGACCAACGACGAGCATGGGACGGCGACAACCACGGCCACCACCTGATGCAGGGCCCAGTCATAATCAGCTCCAGACCAGAGCGATTCGGGAAAGGGAATATCTGGGAGATAGAGCTTGTTTTGCCGCTCTTCGTTCAGTTTTTCGGCTTCCTCTTCGGTGCGTGTGACGAGGCGAACCTTCCGGCCGGTGCGGGACAGCACCATGGCCAAAGCCGTGCCCCATGACCCGGCACCGATCACCGCAATCGGCTCATTGCTCACAATCGTCTCGTCCTCCAGATGAACATCAACATCCCCCCGGCGGCCAGCATCAAAAGAACCCATGCATCGCCGTATCGGACATAGTATGTCCTGGTATGGGAAATGCGATATGTACCTTGCACGAAGCCGCGCGTCCACCACGGTATCGTCGTCTGCACATGACCGTCTGGTGCAATGACGGCTGAAACGCCAGTGTTGGCCGAGCGCAGGACAAATCGCCCTGTCTCAATGGCTCGGGCCCGAGATGCCTGAAAATGCTGCCATGCCGCAGGGCTTGTGCCATACCATGCGTCATTGGTCACCACCACGAGCACATCGGCGCCAGCGCGAACGCGCTGCAGGGCTTCTTCCGGAAAGATGGATTCATAGCAGATCAGCACTCCGTAGTTGCCATGGAGTCCTTTGAGTAGGCCATTATCCAGGCCTGGCGTGAAATCGCCGATATCCGGAACGAGCTTGTGCAACCAAGGCAGCCATGAGGGTACATACTCTCCGAAGGGAACCAGATGATGTTTGGCCACGAAGAAGGGAGATGCCTGCTTCCTAAGCAGGAACAGCCCGTTCTGGATGGCACGCTGTCTACTGTCGAGTCGTCGGATGCCGCCAACAAGCAGGTCACCGTGCACGTCAGATGCTAGCTCATGAAGCCGCTGCCTCCAGGCGTCTGACTGTTCCCAAAAAAACGGTATGGATGCTTCCGGCCAGACGACGGTTTCGGCAGGCTGAGAACGACGCGTCAGCTCAAACAGGTTAGACATCTGATCGGCGAGCATGCGTGCATCCCACTTCTGATCCTGGGTAATGTTGGGCTGGATCAGGCTGACCTTCCTGATTGGACCATCAGGAGTCGCTGGAGAGGGTGACAACAGTGCGAGACCCGTCCAGAAAGCGAGTGTTCCCAGACAAGCCATTCGTTTTTTCCTAAAAAAGACGAAGGCAGAGGAAAGGCCAAGGGGAAGAATGCAGGCCCCATAGACCCCCACAACCGATAGCCAACCTGCCGCGGGCGTATCCAGCAGAAGATTGCCTAATGCCGTCCAGGGCAGACCGGTGAACAGATGCCCACGCAACCATTCCTCGCATACGCCAAAAAGGGGAAAGAGCAAGGCGAACTCCGTCCTGCTGCGGCCTGTGCGAGCACTGGCCCATGCCCAAACGGCTGGGAACAGAGCCAGCACGGCTCCGGTCAGAATAACGCAGAGCCATGCCAGCACGGCAGGAACATGCCCATAGGTTTCGAAGGTTGATGCCAGCCACCAGGCACCGGTTCCAAACCAACCAAGACCAAAAGCCCAGCCGAGCCTGAATGGTGTGGCATACCGGACGAGCAAAATAGCCCATCCTCCAAGAGCCACCAAGGCCAGCAACTTGAAATCCGTGGGCGAGAAGGCCCAGGGCATGAGTGCCCCTAGGGCGAAGGCAAGAAGGAGGTGCCGTGAGCAGAGGAGCAAACCAGCCAGACGCTGAAGGCATGCTGGCCTGCTCATGGTGGAGCTAATGAGCCGGGGAGACACGCACTTTCAGGATGCGTCGCGCATCGGATTCGAGGATCAAGAAATGCAGACCCGCAATATCGATGCATTCCCCACGGTGTGGAATACGCCCGGCATGGGTGGTGACCAGTCCGGCCACCGTGTCATAGTCTCCATCAGGAAGGACTGTATCGAGGGCCTCGGCAAGATCTTCAACCAGCATGCGTCCGGCTACGATCAGACTTCCGTCATCCTGTTCGATGAAGGAGTATTCTGAGGCATGCCGGGTCTCTTCAATCTCCCCCACGATTTCGGTAAGAAGGTCCGACAACGTGACAAGGCCTGCTGTTCCCCCGTATTCATCGTGAACGACCGCAATGTGCACCGATTCGCGTTTCATTTCTGTAAGCAGACCGGAAACCTTTTCCAGTTCGGAAACGCTCAGGCACCGTCGGACATATTCCCTCAACGTCCCCGTTTCCCCCTTGGCATGCCAGGCAACGAGGTCGGTGGCATGAATGGCGCCTATGACATGATCAATGTCTCCTTCCATGACCGGGAGACGGTTTACACCTGCATCCAGCATCTTGCGTTCCACTTCCTGAAAGCCAGCATCGATGGATATGGCATGGATTTCGGATCGAGGTACCATGACCTCGCGCACCCTGGTTTCATGGAATTCGATCATCCGTTCCAGCATGTTTCTTTGTTCATCGGATTGAATAGCTTCGGCACGCCGGATGATCTCCAGCAGTTCATCGACCGTCTTGCCTGGTCTGAGCCAGTGAATGAGACGTGCGCGCCATTGGGAAAGCCATGAAAACCGCTCGGAGTTCATGAGTCCTGCTGGCACCAGGTATTATAAGGGTCGTGCAGCCCCAGTCCGGCCATGATGGTTTTTTCCTTCTGTTGCATACGTCGGCGCTCCTCAGGTTCGGCATGGTCGAAACCGATCAGGTGTAAGGTCGCATGCACAAGTAGATGTTGCAGATGGGAATCCAGATCCAGTCCAAGCCTCTCGGCTTCAAGAGCGATGAACGGAAATCCCAGAGCAATGTCACCAAGGTATTCATCTGTTGAAAATGTCGGACCCTGTTGCATGGGAAAGGAAATGACATCAGTGACATCATCCTTTTTGCGCCACTGGAGATTCAGGGCGCGCATGGTCTCGTCCGAAACGACACGGATGGTGATTGATGCCTGTTCAGGATGTGCCAGACCGGCTGATGCGAGCGTTGCGCGAACCACGGTCTCAATGCGGGCAGGATCAGGCCATGATTGACTGGGAACATCCGGATCAATCTGCCAATCAATCATGGTCGGGATTCGTCCAGGGATGTTTCATAGGCACGGACTATGCTTTCAACGAGCCGATGGCGCACCACATCGCGGGAACTCAATCGACATATGGCGATGTCTCGCACCCCCTCAAGCACCTGCAGAGCATGTGACAGTCCACTTGCATTGGCTTTAGGGAGGTCAATCTGGGTGATGTCCCCGGTAACGACCATTTTGGAGCCGAAGCCAAGACGGGTCAAAAACATTTTCATTTGTTCACGGGTGGTGTTCTGTGCCTCATCCAGGATGATAAAGGCATCGTTTAATGTTCTTCCCCTCATAAAGGCCAGAGGAGCGATTTCGATATGGCCGTCATCAAGCAGGGCATTCATTCGGTCAACACCCAGCATATCAGCCAGGGCATCGAAAAGGGGGCGAAGGTATGGATCGACCTTCTGCTGCATGTCTCCGGGTAGGAAGC
The DNA here is from genome assembly GCA_003695905.1 of Zetaproteobacteria bacterium. Classification (GTDB taxonomy): domain Bacteria; phylum Pseudomonadota; class Zetaproteobacteria; order Mariprofundales; family Mariprofundaceae; genus J005. The sequence goes on from RFGS01000013.1 coordinate 5,214, forward strand.
CGAGCCGTTCTCCAGCCTCCACGGCTGGACGTGTCAACACAATGCGTTCGACCTTGTGTTGCAGAAGTGCAGCAACAGCACTAGCCACAGCCAGGTAGGTTTTCCCCGAACCAGCCGGACCGACTGCGAGAGTCAACGTGTGATTGGCGATCATCTCCAGATAGCAGCGCTGGTTTCGAGTTTTACCTGACACTCGACGTCGGCCAGCGTGCAGAATGATTTTGTGTTTTTCCTCTTCCTCGTCGTGATCGCGCAACATACCTTCGACCGTGGTTCTTGAAAGTTCATCAGGGGTACCGGCAAGGCGACGCATGACACGGGCGGCTTCCTCCGCACGGTCTCCTTCTATCGTCCAGTGTCCTGGACTGCCAAGGAAGCGAACATCGAAATAATCCGCGACCTGCTTGAGGACATAGTTGTCCGCGCCACAGAGACGGCGAAGCGATCCGGTATCCATATTTTCCAGGTTCAGGACCGTCTTTACCATAGATGCCAAGCCTGAGTCATGATCGGATGACGAGTTCGCCCCTGAGGGACTGCCCATAGGCTTCCGTGATGCGAACGGGCATAATCTGTCCGATTTGACGAACATGACCGCGGAAATGGACGATCTTGAAGTCCGGTGTTCTGCCTTGCATGTCACCTTCGTTGCGGCCCTTTCCTTCCACAAGAACGTTTTCGATCCTGCCGACCTTTTTTGCCAGGGCCGATCGGGTTTGTTCCTTCATCAGGGCGAGGAGCGCCTGGAGACGTTCGTCCTTGACATGATCCGGCACATCATCCTCGGCATGGGCGGCTGGTGTGCCAGGTCTGGGCGAGTACTTGAAGCAGAACGCCGAGTCAAAGCCGACACGCCGCACAAGATCAAGAGTTTGCTCAAAATCCTCATCTGTTTCACCGGGATAGCCCACAATGAAGTCCGATGACAGGGCGATTTCCGGGCAATGTTTGCGCAGTGTTTCGACAATGCGCAAATAGGTTTCCCGGTCGTGTCCTCTGTGCATGGCACGCAGCAGTCGGTCTGAACCGGTCTGAACGGGTAGATGAAGATAGGGCATCAAGACAGGAATGGAGCCGAAGGCCTCGCAGAGTGCATCGGTCATCTCCATCGGATGACTGGTCGTGAAACGGAGACGCTTTAGCCCATCCAGCTCGGCTACGGCCTCCAGAAGCATGGCGAAATCCCACTCCTCCCCTTCGTCATCTTCGGCACGGTAAGCGTTGACATTTTGGCCGAGGAGTGTGATTTCCGGGATGCCCGTTTCAAGTAATTGCCGGCATTCGCGTAACACATCTTCCGGTGGACGTGAAATCTCCGGACCCCGAGTGTACGGGACGACGCAGAACGTGCAGAATTTGTCGCATCCCTCCATAATGGTTACATAGGCCGAGACGCCCTCTGCATGGGGGTTGGGCAGATGATCGAATTTTTCGATTTCGGGCATGTCGATGTTGGTCAGCTGTATGCGTTCTCGGCGAATCTGATGGATCATTTCGGGCAAGCGATGATAGGTCTGAGGGCCGAAAACGATGTCCACGAATGGTGCCCGCTTCTGGATGCGTTCCCCTTCCTGTTGGGCTACACATCCGCCAACGCCGATAATGATGTCCGGCCGGGATTGTTTGAGTTTGCGCCAGCGACCGAGTTCCGAATAGACCTTTTCCTCGGCCTTTTCACGGACCGAACAGGTGTTCATCAGGATCACATCAGCCTTTTCCGGCGCATCGACAAGCCTGAGGCCATAGGCTTCCCGCATGATATCCACGATCCGGCCGGAATCGTATTCATTCATCTGGCAGCCGTAGGTTTTCAGATACAGGGTATCGATGGACCGTCGGGTTTTCGGAGTTTTCAACATCGGATTGCGAAATTTAGCCTGTGATTGCAGGAAAGTCATGCCTGGACGACTCCCGGCCCTTGCTGGCATGCGGAAGGCGGCGGCGCTAGGGTTATGGCGAGTTCTTCGGGAGTGATGCAGTGACCTTTCAGCAATTGATCTTGACCTTGCAGCAATTCTGGGCTGAACGGGGGTGCGTGATTCAGCAGCCCTATGATGCTGCCATGGGCGCGGGGACGTTTCATCCGGCCACGTTTCTTCGCGTCCTTGATGATGAGGCCTGGAGCACGGCCTATGTGCAACCTTGCCGTCGTCCCACGGATGGGCGTTATGGCGAAAACCCGAACCGATTACAGCATTACTACCAGTTTCAGGTGATTCTCAAGCCGGCCCCGGAGGATATTCTTGAGGTCTATTTGTCCTCGCTTCGTACTATTGGTATTGACCCTTCGGTTCATGATGTCCGTTTTGTCGAGGATGACTGGGAGTCCCCCACCCTCGGTGCCTGGGGGCTTGGTTGGGAAGTGTGGCTCAACGGTATGGAGATCACGCAGTTTACCTATTTCCAGCAGGTTGGAAGTGTTGAACTGCGTCGGACACCCGGAGAAATCACCTATGGTCTTGAACGACTGGCCATGTATCTCCAGGGTGTTGAGAACGTGTTTGATCTGGTTTGGGTTGAGCGCGACGATGGCTGTGTGCGCTATGGTGATGTTTTCCATCGCAACGAAGTAGAGTTCTCGATTTACAATTTTGAAGAAGCGGATACGACTTGGTTGCACGAACAGTTTGATCGTGCTGAGCAAGAATGTGTCAGGCTGAGTGACAAGGGGCTATTGCTGCCTGCATATGAAGAGGTGATCAAGGCATCGCATGCCTTCAACCTGCTTGATGCACGAGGGGCAATTTCCGTGGCCGAACGTCAGCGTTTTATTGGGCGAGTGAGATCCATGGCACGCACGGTGGCAAGAGCTTATCATGATGCAGGGACAGGCAAAAGGATAATGACATCATGACAGGGATTCAGAAAGCGGAATTCAGCAAGGTGCATGCAACGCCATTGCTGGTTGAGATCGGTTGCGAGGAAATTCCGGCAGGTGTGGCGCCACGCATGGCCCGTGCCTTGCGCGACGCCTTGCAGCAATGCCTCCGGCAAGCCGGCATGGAGGTCGCCTTGGGCTGGGGAGCAACGCCGAGGCGATTGATCGTGCATGGTGAGCATTGTCCGCAGATGCAACCGGATCGGGAGGAGGAGGTTTGGGGTCCTCCCGAGCGTGTGGCTTATGTCAACGGAGAGCCGACAAAGGCAGCCCTGGGTTTTGCCAGGAAGGTGCAAATGCCACTCGCGGCCTTTAGTCTGGTCGAGAAAGGAGATCAGGGACGCTACATGCGTGCGGTACGAACAATCAAGGGGCGGCCCGTTACAGAGATTCTGGCAGGAGCTTTGCCTGACCTGCTCAGATCTCTTCCCAGCCCCAAGCGCATGCGATGGCAGGATGGCGATGCCAGGGAGGATACATTCATTCGACCCATTCGTTGGATTGTCGCTCGCCTTGGGGATGAGCCCATTAATTTCGTTTATGCCGGTGTGCGATCAGGCTTCCGTTCCCGGGGACACCGCATTCATGGTGCAGAAGGTTTCATCGATGTGAAAAATCCGTGGCAATGGCTTAATGACCAGGGCGTGATGGCCGACTGGAATCTTCGCCGCCAGTATATCCTTGATGGCCTGCAAGCGCAGGCGAAGAATCAAGGGGTAGAACTCGTGACGGATGATGAACTGCTTGATGAAGTGACGGACCTGACTGAATGGCCTGAAATTGTGCCCAGCAAATATGACGAAAAGTTTTTGAAGCTTCCGGAAGAGGTCAGTCGCATTGTTCTCAAGCAGCATCAGCGCTGCTTTGCTGCCCGCCAACCGAATGGTTCGATGTCCAGCGTGTTTTTTGCCGTAGCTAACCTGCGATCGCTACAGCTCGAGATCGTTGCTCGAGGTAATGCACGCGTAGTGAATGCGCGGCTGTCCGATGCTATGTTCTACTTCGAGCGCGATCCCCAGAAGACACTGGAGGATCGTGTGGAATTGTTGTCCCAAGTGGTGTTTCAGGACGGGTTGGGCATGGTTGGGGATCAGGTTCGCCGGCTTCGCGGCTTCGTGCTCGACAATGCCTCCCGGCTGGGTGTGGATCCCAATGATGCACAGCGCGCTGCCTACCTTTGCAAGTCCGACCTGACCACGGGGCTCGTTTACGAATTTCCCGAGCTCCAGGGCTATATGGGCGGCGTCTATGCCCGCATGGACGGGGAAAACGAGGCTGTTGCCCGAGGCATTGCAGAGCATTATCTGCCTGCTGGCGCCGAAGACCATCTTCCCACCAGTCGCATAGCTAGAGCCATCGGCATTGCCGAACGCGCAGACAAGCTTTTGGGTTACTTCCATTTGGGCCTTCAGCCTTCAGCCAGTGCGGACCCCTACGGGTTGCGCAGAGCGGCCATCGGATTGGTCCGATTGCTAGCCGAAGAGTCCATGGCAGTGGATATGAGCCTGAATGAGGTGCTCAACGAGGCCGCCAAGCAATGGAACCAACAGCGCGTGACCATAGCTGTGGATGAGCAGACCTGCGGGGCGGTTCGCAGCTTCATTCTCGATCGTTTTCTAGGTATGGCTGAGGCTATGGGAGTGGAGCCCAGGGCCCTGGATGCTGCGTTGCATGCGTCCCGCGAACTGCCGCTTTACAGGCATTTGGGCGTGGCCCGGCTGTTGTCCGATTTCGGGCGCTCAGAGACGGGCCAGGCTGTTGCCGCCGCGAACAAGCGAGTTGCCAACCTGCTGAAGAAGGCACATGCCTCTGTTGAAGAGGTCCGCGAGGAATGGCTTCAAGAACCGGCTGAGCTGCGTCTTTTCGCCGAACTGTTGGAAACCGAAGAACATTGGGCCGATGATCCGGAGAACCAGCTTCAGCAGCTTGCGGGCCTGCGCGACGCGATTGATGTCTTTTTTGACGAGGTCATGGTCATGGACAAGGATGAGCGCATTCGCAGTAATCGCCTCGCCCTTCTTGGCCGGTTGAGACAACTCTTTTTGCGTCTGGCGGATGTTTCACGCCTGTAGCATGGAACGTTAACTGGATTCATGGGCGGGCAGGAAGGCGCTTGGGCTGAAACGATCATCAGGCTGATGGCAGCCTGGCTTTTGCTGGCAGGCGCCTCTGCATGGGCATGGCGCCAGCGACTAGGATTGAGTCGCTCCATGCTGCTGGCCTCCTTCCGAGGGTTGGTTCAACTCATGCTGCTGGCCTTTGTGCTGGAATGGATCTTTGAACTTCGTCATCCTATCGTCCAATGGTTGTTGATTGCCGGATTTTGCATCCTTGCCGCAAGGAACTCTGCATCTCATCACATGGAGACGGGCATGGCCTGGTTTGCCGCCAGTACGGGTTTGTTCGTCTCATGTCTTGTCAGTCTGCCTTGGCTAGAGCTGTGTGGAGCAATTGAATCGCAAAGCCGCACGCTCATTCCCCTAGCGAGCATGATTGCAGCTAACGGAATGAATGCGGTCTCGCTGATGTTTCACCGCATGGCGGAGGGAGGCCTAGCCAAGGATGGTGTCAGGGCTGCGATGATTCCTCCGGTTGATACCCTGAAGGTAGTGGGGCTGGTTCACATGCCGGGGATTTTTGTCGGCATGATCCTTGCTGGTGCCCCGGCCCTGGTTGCGGCCGGAGCGCAACTGGTGATCCTGTACATGATCGTGGCATCAAGCTTTACGGCCTGCATAGTCACCATGCTGATGATGAACCGAGCCATGAAGGTGCGGGTATGCGACTGAAGACGATCGAGCTTGCGGGATTTAAATCCTTTGTGGATCCGACCCGGATCGAGTTGGGGAATGGGATCACGGCCATCGTAGGTCCCAATGGTTGCGGCAAGTCGAATCTTGTGGATGCCATCCGCTGGGTGCTGGGCGAGCATTCAGCTCGTCATTTGCGTGGCGGGGTCATGGATGACCTGATTTTTCAGGGATCGGAGCAGCGCCCCCCCATAGCCGTGTGCGATGTCGAACTGACCTTTGAGGTTGAGCGGGGCTCGCTTCCTGTACCGTATAATGACCTTGATGAAATCCGGGTTCGTCGACGCTTGACCCGTGAGGGGGGCTCGGATGCCTTCATCAACGGTAGGATGGTCCGCATCAAGGATGTTGTGGACCTGTTTCTGGATACAGGAGTATCAACACGCGCCTATGCTATCGTGGAACAGGGGGCAATCGCCAGAATGGTCACAGCCCGTCCAGAGGAGCGGCGGCAAATCTTTGAAGAGGCTGCCGGGGTCATGAAATACCGGTCACGCCGGAAAGAAGCCGAACGCCGCATGAGGGATACGCGGCAGAATCTTGATCGCATTCTTGATCTGCTGGATGAGGTGAGAAAGCAATGCCGAAGCCTGAAACAACAGGCAGCCCGGGCGGAACGATTCAAGCAGATGCAGGAGGAGCACGAGAGGCTGCTGGCCGATCGGTTTGCTGCCCAATACCGGAACATGCTTGCCCAGAGTGGACGGATTGATGAGCGGTTATCTGAGGCAGAACGGGATGAGCAGAGCAGGCAGCGACGCCTTACTGAGTGCGAGCAGGCTGTTCATAAGCTCAGGAAGCGATGGGTTGAGCATGAATCCAGGGCGCAGGCTGTTCAGGATCAACTGCGGCAGGCCGAAATGCAACGTGCTGCCATACAGCGTGAGGCCGAGCGTTTGGCTGCCGAGCGGAGGGTGCTTGGAGAACGCCGGCGCAGCTGTGAAGAGAGGATGCGCGAAGCGGAGCGTCGCATGGCAAGCCTGCAGACCGAGATCCAGGCGTTGGACCGAGAACTTGCGGCGCAATCGGACGCGGAGCTGCTGGATCAGCGTCGTCGGGCTGATGAACAGCTGCGGCGTGTCCAACAGCAGTATGCCGAAGCCCAGCAGCAACATCGACAACTGCTCAGCGAGTTTGAGCGTCTTCGGCATGCGGGAGAAATGGCCCGTCAGCAAAGGTCTCGCGCTCAGCAATCGCTCCTGCGCCTCCAAACGCGCATGGAGCAACTTCGGCAACGCCGACAGGAGATCGAACACGAACAGTATGCATGCCGGCTTGATATGAAGCGTGTGCAAGATCAGCTACGCGCTTCTCAGCTTGAGCTTGCTTCCATGGAGGAGAAAATGGTTCGCATTGAAGCGGACCTAAAGCGGAAGACCAAAGAGATGCAGGTGTCCCGACAGAAAGTCCGGGACCACGAACAGCATTTGCGGCGTCTAAAAGGTCAGATCGACGAGCTTTCCGCACGATTGGAGCAGAACAATGTTTCAGCCGGGTTGAGGGAACGCCTGCGCACCTTGGGTGGCATCTGGGTTGATGAGGCTCTGGAGGTTCCTCAGGGTTTGGAGGCGGCCGTTGCAGCCGCGCTCAGGGGCAGATCCGCAGACATCGTCATGCCGCTTGACGCCGATCGGGAATGGTTGAGCGAACTTTCCGATGCTCCACTAGCGATTTTTGATGCCAGACGAGCGCTTCCGGCAACTGGAGAGCGAGGGACGCTGGCGGATGCGCTTGAGCTGGGGCCGGATCATCCCTTATACCCTCTTTTTGCACAGATAAGGCTTGTGGGCGATATTCGTCATGTGTTGGACGAAGATGGAATGTGCGTCAGTGTTGATGGCTGGCGGCAGGAGCCTGGCGGCTGGCTGGTGCCTCCTGCGAAGAGTTCGACCGCCAGACGGTTGGCGATGCAGCGACAACTGAAATCCCTGAAGGCTGCCCATAAGCAGGTGCGCAAGGCTCTTGAGAAGGAAGAGGAAAATCTGTTCCAGTTCGAGCAAGAGGAAATGCTGCTACGGCAGTCCCTTGAGACCTTGCGACGCGATAGACAGGAGACCGAGCATCAAGGTCGCAATGCCGAGGCGAGCATGCAGCGGCTGAAGAAGCAGATATCGGCCTGCCAGCAACGGCTGAAGCAGATCCTTGAGGATGAACAGGAAACGGTCAAAGAACTGGAGCATTGGCGCGGGCAGATGGAGGTACAGGAAGGTGAAATCACAAAGGATCTGGAGCGTGCCAGGCTGTCCCTGGAGCAGCAGCAGCAATGGTTGATGAGCAAGGAACAAGCATTGCATGAGGCGCAAAGACGGTTTGCCGAGGCTGATCAGGCCCTGGTTCTTTTCCAACAGTCACGAGCAAGTCGGCAACGCCACCTCAAACGTCTTCAGGATGAACATGCCGGGCTGATCATGCAATCACAGCGGGACAAGGAGGAGCTTGGGCGGATAGCTGAGGTGTTGTCGGCCCTGCAGGAAGATAAAGACCTGGATGACCGACTGCGCGAGGCCGATCAGCTTGTCGAGGAGGCTCATGCAACGCTTCATACCTTGCGTCATGAAGGACATGCCCTGCAACAGGAGCAACATGCCAGTGAACAGCAAGAACGGACATGTCGCAAGGAATTGCAGGAATGCAGCGAGAAACGCCAGAAAATCGAGTTGGAAAGGGCCGAGGTCCAGGCTCGCCTTGAGGACTTGCGGGCGACCATCGTTCAGCGTTTCAGGATGGATCCAGATGCACTGTTGGAAGAAACGCGGGGCATGGAGCATGATCTCGTCAGTCTCGAGGCCCGGTGCCGTGATCTGGAGGATAAGCTAGCCCGGTTTGGTCCGGTAAATCTTCTGGCCATTGAGGAATTTGATCAGGCCAGCCAGCGGGAACGGTTTTTGAAAGAGCAGGCTACGGATCTTGAGAGCAGCCTGGAAACGCTGACGGACACCATTGCGCGCATTGACCAGACCATGCGGGAGCGCTTCCGCATGGTATTCGAACGGACTAATACCATTTTCCAGCAGACATTTCCCCGACTTTTTGGCGGCGGACGGGCTGAGCTGCGGCTTGATTCCGAGGACATTCTGACTGCTGGGGTTGAGGTGATAGCCCAGCCGCCGGGTAAGCGCCTGCAGGATATCAGTCTGCTTTCCGGTGGAGAAAAGGCATTGACAGCCGTTGCGCTGGTGTTTTCGATTTTCCAGATCAAGCCAGCCCCTTTCTGTGTGCTGGATGAGGTTGACGCTCCGCTGGATGATGCGAATGTTGGCCGGTTTGGCGCCATGATTCGCGAATTGGCGGATCGGGTTCAGTTTCTGACCATTACGCACAACAAGATCACCATGCAGCACGCGGATCGCCTAATCGGCGTCTCCATGCCTGAGCCGGGCGTGTCGCGGATCGTGGGTGTCGAGATGGGTGATGAGCCACAGTGATGTTCTTCTGACGGCGACAGTGGCGAAAGCGCATATTTTTCTCTACGATGGTTCTATCGGAGGGGTGGCATGAATCGGTTCACCGTGCACTGTTTGCTCTTGGGCTGCACCTTGATGGCCTATTCATCACTTGTGTCTGCCGCTGGTCTGTCCGTCTCGGAGCAGCGGACACTGTTTCCTCAAGCCAAGGCCGCCCTAAAACAGGGGAACTTGAAGGCATATGAACGGCTGAAGGCCCGACTGAAGGATTATCCCCTGTATCCCTATCTTGAAATCTGGGAGGCGCGCTGGCTGCTGGCCAAAAAGGATGATGACCGGTCCATCCCTTCCATCCTACAACAGTATGCAGATATTCCAGAAAGCGCCGATCTTCGTCTGGCCTGGATTAAACATCTTGCCAGGCAAAAGCGATGGGAAGTGATCGCCGATCAGATGGATCATCATCCATGGCTGAAGCGCCAGCTTCCGAATGTGTCTCGTGTGATCAGCTGGCGCCGCGCAAAAGCAAGCGAATGGTTGCTGGAGTTTTCAAGCTATTGGGCATCTGGGGGAAAGATTATTGATGACATGCAGGACTTCGAACGTCAATGGCGTCAGGCGGGACATCCGACGCGCGAGGAAATCTGGTCCCGCATCGGCGTGAGGCTCAGGCAGGGCAAATGGAAGGAGGCCGACACCCTTGCTGCCTCATTGCCCGAGAAGGAGCGCCATTGGTTGACCTCCTGGAAAAGCATGGCCAACCGCCCACAGGAACTGATACGATGGAATCCTGCGGACATCCCCGACGTTTCGGTGGCACGCATGATGGCCCGGGATATTCTGCATCGGCTTTCGCGCAAGGATCTCCCGCTTGCCCGAGAGGCGCTCAATCATCTTCTGCTGCTTTTCGGCCGGGAAGAAAGCATGCGGTTTGCCCGCAGTCTTGCTTTACGGGGGGCACGGGATCATCGACCAGAGGCCCGCATATGGCTGAAGCAGATTCCTTCTTCGTATCAAACGGATGAAACCCGAGAGTGGCAGGTGCGTCTTGCACTGATTGCTCGCGATTGGGAAGACGTCGCCTCGATGATAGCCAGGATGCCTGACCATCAGGCACGTCAGGCACGCTGGATGTATTGGAGAGCCCAGGCCCTGAAGATGGTGGGTCGTCATCAGCAGGCAAGGCAGTTGCTTCAATCCATTGCCGATGAAAGGGGGTATTACAGCTTTCTGGCAGCCCGCGAACTGGGGAAGACCTATCGCTTTTCGCCTTCTCCGTTATCGGCAGCACCGGGGAAGCTGGCCCGGCTGGAAGCAAATCGGGCGATCAAGCGGGCACATGAATGGTGGCTGCTTGCAGAAACGAAAAAAGCCGAACGTGAATGGTTTCATGCAATGGCTCAGGGGTTTCAAGATCCTGAGGATTGGAAGGCGGCCGCCGTGCTGGCTAGGCAATGGGGCTGGGATGCCATGGCCTTGCGATGTGCTGCCCGCGCAGGCGCCCACGATGCGTTGGCGTTTCGGTTTCCGTTGGCTTTTGCATCGGCAGTCCGGAAAGCCAGCAGGGAGACAGGTTTGAGCGACAGCGAGATTTGGAGCATTATCCGTCAGGAATCTGCTTTTGATCATGCGGCCGTCTCCCGCGCTGGCGCACGAGGCCTGATGCAGTTGATGCCAGCAACGGCAATGGATCTGGCTTACCAGCTGCACTGGAAGGGCAAGCCTGACCTATCGGATCCGGAAACCAACATCCGCCTTGGCAGCTGGTATTTCGGTAAGCTTGTACACCGATTCGGGCGATTTGAGTATGCCGCTGCGGCTTACAATGCCGGGCCATCTCGTGTGACCCGCTGGTTGCAAAGACTGGGGCAAACAGATGTCCATGTTTGGGTGGAGGCCATTCCGTTTGATGAAACACGGCGCTATGTGCAGCAGGTCATGGCATTCCGTATCGTGTATGAATGGCGCAAGAAACAGCAGCTTGTGAACGCAACGGAGCAACGTAGCAAGGCTGGCGGCTGATCGCCGGCAGGCCTTTGACAAGCTTCTGCAGAAGGGCAAGCATGGCCGCATTAGCAGGAGACATAGTTGACGCACGCGTTTCATCGGGACTTTTCCAGACAAGCCCATGGCCGGTATCGGCGCACAAGACGACGTCGTGGAACGAGATCCCGTTCCTTGCGGCGCATGCGCCTCTGGGTGCTTTTGTCAGGCGTTGCAGGCATGCTGGCCGTGATTCTCACCGTTGGCGTTTCCGGTACTCAGAGTGCCAAGGCTTCCGTGCCGCATGAGGAATGGCTCAAGCCGGAGATTCCTGTTCCTGTGCAGCGTATCATGCGCGAGCCCATTCGCAGCGGGGATACAGCGATCACGGCACTTGAGCGACTTGGGTTTGCGCCCGCCGAGGCCTACCGGATTGCTAATGCATCCAAATCAGCCTATGCACTCAGGGACATTCGGGCCGGACATTTCTTCAAGCGCGTGGATCAGGGTGAGGAAACCCATCTTTATTACACCATAGACGATCAAACCCGTCTGCATATGTTCAGGCAAGGCAAGGACTGGCAGGCAAACAAGGAACAGCGCCCCAGTGTTACACGGCGCCTTTTTGCTCAGGGGCGTATAGAGGAAAGTTTGTTTGAAGCAGCCGCGCGTGCCGGCCTGGACAGCAGGACGACGATGAATCTCGTGGATATTTTTGCCTGGGATATAGATTTTGCACGGGACATGCGTGCTGGAGACAGTTTTCGGGTGCTGTATGACGAGCGCTATGACGAGGAAGGCAATCTGATGGGCACACGCATCCTGGCCGCAGAGTTTGTCAATCAGGGTCATCGCTATCGGGCCGTTCTTTATGTGAAGACGGATGGCTCATCCGCATATTACACGCCGGAAGGCAAAAGCATGCGCAAGGCATACCTTCGTGCGCCGCTCAAGTTTACGCGCATTTCCTCGCGTTTTACCCTGCGGCGCAAACATCCTGTGCTGGGCTTTACCCGTGCCCATCGCGGCGTTGATTATGCAGCGCCATCAGGGACGCCGGTGAGAGCTGTCGGTGATGGGAGGGTTGTCTTTATAGGGTGGAAGGGAGGATACGGTCGTTTCATTCAAATCCAACACGTCAACCGTGATCATTCCACGGCCTATGCGCATCTTCGGCGCTTTGCCAGGGGGCTGCATCGTGGTTCCAAGGTCCGGCAGGGTCAGGTGATCGGTTATGTTGGCATGAGTGGCTTGGCAACGGGTCCGCATCTTCACTTCGAGTTTCGCGTGCGTGGAGCGGCCGTGAATCCATTGACCCTGAAGCGAACCCCTTCAAAGCCCGTGCCGGCCAACGAAATGGCCTCTTTCCGGCAGCAGACTGCACCATGGCTTGCACGTTTGGACCAGCCGTTGCTCGATGTCATGGCCGTGGCTTGGGAGTAGGTCTGTGCTGAAAGATACAGAAGTATGTCTGCAGCAGGCGCGCAAGGTTTTCGAGATCGAGATCGAGGCCCTGCGTCTACAGAAGAATGCGCTCGATCAGGCATTTGTTCGTGCCGTGACTCTGATTTTCGAGTCGCGGGGGCGGCTGGTTGTGGTTGGTATGGGGAAGTCCGGCATCATTGCGAAGAAAATTGCGGCCACCTTTGCCTCAACGGGGACGCCGTCCTTCTTTGTTCATGCCGCAGAAGCCCAGCATGGTGATCTGGGCATGATTACCGGTGATGATGTCGTGCTGGCCCTTTCACACAGTGGAGAAACAAATGAGGTATGTGGACTGCTGCCCGAGATCCGCAGGCAGGGTGCGTCGGTCATTGCGATGACGGGTAGGCGTGAATCCACGCTTGCACGGCATGCCGATGTTGTGCTGCATGTTCCGGTGGAGCAGGAAGCTTGTCCATTGAACCTTGCCCCCACGGCTTCGACGACGGCGGCTCTGGCCTTGGGGGATGCGCTGGCTGTCGTGGTGCTCAAACAACGGGGGTTTCGGGAAGATGATTTCGCCCGTGTTCATCCAGCAGGCAACCTGGGGCGCAGATTACGCAAGGTTTCCGATTTGATGCATGCAGGGAATGATTTGCCGATGGTTCCTCATCATGCCAGTCTGAGGGAGGCCATCATGGAAATCAGCGAGCACCGATTGGGTATAACCGGTGTCGAGCGCGATGGTCGATTGGTGGGCTGCATCACGGACGGGGATCTGCGCCGCATTCTGCAAGGTGAGCATCTGGATCTGGATGCGCCTGTCGATGAGCTGATGCACCCTGAGCCACGAAGAATTCGGGGCGACTGTCTGGCCAGCGAGGCCATCCGACTCATGGAACAACACAAGATCACGGTGCTGTTCGTCGAGGATGATCAGGAAGACATCATCGGCGTCGTTCATTTGCATGATTTGCTTCAGGCTGGGGTTGCATGAGCACCTATCGGGGTTATCGGTTTCCCCTCAAGCAAGCACGTGGGATCAGGATGCTGGTGCTGGACGTCGATGGGGTGCTGACACGAGGCGATATCATCATGCGCCATGACGGGCAGGAGATCAAGGCATTCAATGTGCGTGACGGGCATGGCATTAAGATGTTGCAGCGTGCCGGCATTGAGGTGGCGATCATCACGGGCCGTACCTCACAGGTCGTTGCAGCACGGGCCAGGGATCTGGGCATCGATCATTGCATCCAGGGCTGTCTGGACAAGTCCGAAGGGCTGCAACGCTTGCTGGAAGCCTGTGGCCTTGCGGCTGAGGATTGTGCCTTCATGGGCGATGACATCATTGATCTGCTACCTATGCGGCGCTGCCGCCTGGCTCTGGCCCCATCCGATGCCCACCTGCCCGTGAGGCGTTCGGCGGATTGGGTCTCCGGCTTCAGGGGTGGTGAAGGCGCAGTGCGTCAGGCCGCCGAAGCTTTGATTCTGGCTAATGGTGCTTGGCGGCGCGTGATCGAGGATCGCTATGGTGTGGCTCCCGAAGCCTGTGGATGGGAGGTCTAGAGCTTCTTGAAGCGCAGGGTATGGCGCGGCATCAAATGGGCAAGCTTAGGAGTTTCCGCCATTAGTCTGATGCTGGCCGTCGTGCTTGTCGTCACACATGAAGATGCGCTGACGCCGACGGGAGCGCCATCAGGGATGAAACCAAAACAGGAAGTTGAGATCGAGAATCCAGTCATTGTTGAACGCAAGGGACCACGCATCGTTTGGAGCCTAAATGCTTCAAGAGCCAGGCAATTGCGAAACGGACACATGCTCATGATGAAGCCCACGCTGACTCTGTACACGAGGCATCAGAAATCCATCCCCATCCAAGGGGCCGTGGCTGAGTTCGACCCGAAGACAAAACATGTCATCTTCAAGAGGCATGTGGTCATGCATTATGAAACATGGAAGCTCGAATGTGCCGAACTCATCTATGACAGCATGCGCGATGAGGCGAGCGTGCCGGGCTCATTTGTAGCCAGCAATCCATCGTTGACGGCCAAAGGGAAGCATCTGATTTTGCGTCGGGATATTGAACGGCTCTGGGTGAAGGAAGGCATATGGATCAAAGATCGTGGTCTACTTGGACTGGAGATAAAACGATGAAAAGACGATGGAAGGTGTTGATGTCTGCAGCCCTGTTGCTCATGGCATGGCCGGTGTTTGCGGAGACGCTTGAGATCAAGGCCGATGGCATGACGCTGACGCATGAGAAGCGAGAGGTCACATTTACCGGCTCCGTATATCTCAAGCGAGATGATTTCATTCTCCATTGTGATCGCTTGGTAGCCTACTACAAGGAAAAGGACAATGAGCTAGAGCGGGCTCATGCCTATGGACATGTCCGCATGGAACAGGGAATGACGAAAGGCAACTCGGATGAGGCCAAGCTCGATTATGTCCACCAGGTGCTCACACTTATCGGGCATGCTGTTGTGTATCAGCCGAAGGGCAGACTGGAGGGGCAGACCATCGTTCATGACATCAGAAAGGAAAGAACCGTTGTACAATCTCCTGGAGAGGGAAAGGCAAGACTGATCATTGATTCCGATGAATCCGGTAAAGCCGTTGTGCCCGTCCCCGAACTGGGGCATGCGAAATGAGCCGTCATCACCTTTCCGCAATCGGACTGAGTAAAAGTTTCCGCCACAAGGCAGTGGTAACCAATGTAAGCCTGGATGTCTATGCAGGGGAATGTGTTGGGCTTCTTGGTCCCAATGGGGCCGGGAAGACGACAAGTTTCTATATGGTCTGCGGGCTGATTCCTGCCGATGCAGGCAAGATCATGCTGGATGATGAGGATCTGACCCCCCTGCCCATGCACATCCGGGCTCGTCGAGGCATTGGCTACCTGCCTCAGGAGGCCAGCGTGTTCCGGAAGCTGACCGTGAGGGAAAACCTCCTCGCCATCTTTGAAACCCTGGACCTGCCTGAAATCCAGGTGGAGGAGGAGTTAGAGCAGCTTCTCGTGGAGCTGGGCATCGAAGGCGTTCAGCATCAGAAGGCATACACGCTTTCCGGGGGGCAGCGACGGCGAACGGAGATTGCTCGCGCCTTGGTGACCAAACCGCGCTTTCTTTTGTTGGACGAGCCCTTTGCTGGCGTGGATCCCATTGCTGTGGAAGATATACAGGGCATCATCCAGAAGTTGAGGCAGCGTGGGATCGGCATACTGATCACGGATCATAACGTGCGTGATACCCTTTCCATTTGCGACCGTGCCTATCTGATGAATGCGGGCGAGATTCTCGTTGCCGGTACGGCCAGGGAGATCATTGATCACCCAGATGCGCGGCGGGTGTATCTGGGAGAGGGATTCTCTCTTTGATTGCCGCTTGAGTCGTCGTCACCTGTGGTTAGGCTGGCAGCGATGTCAGAAAAGAAGATCATCGTCGCAATGACAGGAGCATCCGGGGCGGCCTATGGTTTGCGTTTGATCAGGAGGCTTGCCTCCCTTGGATGGGAACAGCATTTCATCCTATCCGACGCCGCCAGAGTGGTGCTGGCCCATGAGATGGATCTAAGTCTCCATGAGGATCCTGGTGCGTGTGCTGGTCAATTGGCGGATCACCTGCGGATCCCGATCGAATCCATTCGCGTGCATGGCCTCAAGGACTGGTTTTCTCCGGCTGCTTCGGGATCCAGCGGCATTCGACATATGGTCATCGTTCCCTGTTCCATGGGCACACTTGCACGCATTGCCCACGGCATGTCGGACAACCTGATCGAGAGGGCCGCCGATGTTCAGCTCAAGGAGCGCGGCACCTTGATTCTGGTCCCTAGGGAAACGCCCTTGTCTTCGGTGCATCTGGAGAACATGCTCGCTCTGACGCGTGCAGGTGCCATCGTGCTTCCAGCCATGCCGGGCTTCTATCAATCGCCGGCGTCCGTGGCGGATTTGGTGGATTTTGTCGTTGATCGTATCCTGGACCATTTGCATGAGAACCAGGCGGAGGTTGGGCGATGGGGCGTTTGATACCGGTGGCCGTGGCTTTGTTGCTTGGCGGATGCGCTGCGGCTGGCACATTGGCGGCGCTTCCAGGCGTGCTGGTTGAGGAAATCGTCGATCAGTTTCGTGGAGCGGAGCGTACGGTTCCTGCCGATATTCACCGTTCCCTGGCTGCTGCTCAACGTGGTCTTCGCAGCCTGCATCTTGATGCCGATTTGCTGGAGCAGCTGGATGGGGGTTATGCCATCCTGTTCAGCAATGATCACATGGACGGCAAGATCCTGCTTCGTCCGGACACGCCCTCGCTGACCACGCTCTATATCCAGGTGCACAGGGGCATGAGTCGAGAAAGCTCCGTGGAGGAAGCGATCCTGGATGTCATCGAGAAGATGGTTCCGGGGATGCCTCGTCATGCACGATTCGATTTTCACGGCTATGGCCGCATCTATGACAAGGTGGCCCGGAATGCGAAGCGCATTGGCTGGTTCAGAATCGGAGCACGCCTGGAGGTGGCTGAATCCGGTACGGGCGGATGGTTGAGGACAAGGCTGCCATCGGGGCGGAAAGGATACATGCAGGCGAGTATCAGTCAGTTCAGGGCCAAGCGACATAGGAAAGGGGGGTGAAATGGCAATAGCAAACGAAACGATTGACCAGATTGCCGGTAACATTGCATCCGGCTTGAAGATGCTGGGCGAGCTGAAACAAGGGGCGGAGATCCAGATTCGTTCGATTGTTGAGTCTGCGTTGTCGCAGTTCGACATTGTAACTGAGGAACAGATGAAGGTGCAGGAGGCACTGCTTCAAAAGACACGTGAGCAGATGGATGCGCTTGAGCAGCGTATTGTCGCGCTGGAGCATAAGCTGAGAGAAAGGCAGGAGTAGATTGCTCGCGCGCCTTGCCTCTGCAAGTTTGCGCGGTTTGGATGCCGAGCCCGTTGATGTGGAGGTGGATCTCTCCCGCGGGCTTCCCAGCTGGAACTTGGTGGGGTTGCCGGAAGCAGCTGTTCGCGAGTCGCGCGACCGTATACGTGCCTCATTGAGCAATTCGGGTTTCGAGTTTCCCCTGCGGCGCATCACGGTCAATCTTGCTCCCGCGGACCGTCGCAAGGATGGCACTCATTTTGATCTGCCCATAGCCATCGGTTTGCTGGAGGCTTCGGGACAGCTGACGGGCCGGGTCGCAGACAAGGGCTGTTTTCTGATAGGAGAACTAGCCCTTGATGGACGATTGAATCCCGTAGCAGGCGCCTTACCACTGGTCATGCATGCCAAGAATCAAGGGTTCCGTTCGATCGTGGTGCCCGAGCGCAATGGTGAGGAAGTGGCAGCCATTCGTGGGATAACCATCTATCTTGCGTCAACGCTGCTTGAGGTAGTGGGACATCTTTCGGGTCAGTCGCCCCTGCAGGCTTTGTGCGTCAGTGAACCCGTCGATGACGCATGCGACTGGCCACATGACATGGCGGACATCCGCGGTCAGCACCAAGCCCGGCGGGCTTTGGAAATCGCGGCCGCCGGCGGCCATCACTTGCTTATGGTTGGGCCACCGGGCGTTGGAAAAAGCATGCTGGCTCAGCGCCTTCCAGGCATCCTTCCTCCACTTACTCCTGAGCAGGCCCTGGAAGTCACGCGCATCTACAGTGTCGCCCAGGATCATTCACGACGACCGATGAGCCGCATCCCCCCTTTTCGCCAACCTCATCATTCGGCATCAGACGTAGCGATCATCGGCGGAGGCAGCGTGCCGAGGCCTGGAGAGATCAGCAAGGCAGATCACGGCGTATTGTTTCTCGATGAACTGGCTGAACACAAAAGGGCCGTGCTGGAAACCCTGCGTCAGCCGCTGGAAGATGGAAGCGTGGTCATTGCCCGTGCTGCCGACTCCCTTTGCTATCCGGCCCGCTTCCAGCTCATTGCGGCAATGAACCCGTGTCCCTGCGGCTATCTTGGCCATCCCACGAAGCCTTGTCGTTGCACGGTTGCACAGATTCGTCGTTATGTATCCCGTGTCTCCGGTCCCCTGCTGGATCGTTTCGATCTGCGCATCCATGTGCCTCCCGTGGATCGTGACGAACTGGTGCATGGCGTGCCGGGGGAGCCATCCAGGGATGTCAGATCCCGTGTGCTGGCTGCCAGACATATGCAGTATGAGCGGATGGGAGAAGGGCGCTGCAATGGTCGGATGACACCAACGGAGGTGGAACGGTTTGCCAAACCTGATCGTGAGGGGAAGGTCTTGCTTGAGCGGGCCATCGAGCATTTTTCGCTGTCCGCCCGCAGTTATCACCGCCTTCTCAAGGTGGCGCGGACCATCGCCGATCTTGAGGGTTGTGCAAATCTTGAAGCAAGGCATGTCGCAGAGGCCCTGCAGTATCGGGAAGAACGCATGTGACAAAAATTGTCACCTCAGCCTGCGCAATGCGTCACACGATGCGCTGTGTGTGCTTGTTCCGAACGAGGCGTGCATCGGAGACTCATGCATTCCGCGACATGATTTTCTCAATAATTACAGGGGGTTCTAGGCCAATTTGTGGCGAAATTCTCCGATCCAGGCGTGCAAAGCCTGCAATTGGCATGCTCATTGCTATATCAATAGTGCACGCCCTAAGGGGCGGTAATCTAAGACCTGAAGGGGGAATGAAAATGATCAAGAAAGAGATGCAACGGGGTTTTACCCTGATTGAGCTGATGATCGTGATTGCGATCATTGGTATCCTGGCTGCAATTGCCATCCCGCAATTCGCATCCTACCGCGTGAAGGCCTACAATTCTTCGGCCGAATCCGACCTGAACACAGCCCGTACGGTTTACGAGACCTTCTTCAATGACAATGCCGTCTATCCGAAGGCCGTCAGTCCGGCAACAGGCAAGATCACGATCAAGAACGGCTCAGCCAGTGCGACATTTACGACGTCCGACAAGGTGTATTTCGGCTCCAAGGTCGGTGCAAATGACCAGAGCTATGGCGCAGCCACGAAGCATACGGCTGGTGATATCATCTACCAGACGACAAGCGATGCGCCGACGATCACGCAGAAGACGGGCACGAAGGGCAAGAAGCTTGCCAATGGAGATGTGCCGAAGGCACCGTGATACCGGGATTTGCCGGGATTTGGGGGAAGCTTCTGCTTCCCCCTTTTTTTTGCTGCATGAAGCCCTAGATTGCATGCATGCTGCGCGTGGAGGGGCTGGGAAAACGGTACGGTAAGCACTGGGCGCTCAGGCGGGCCTCATTTGAGATCCGCCGGGGGGAAGCCGTCGGACTGCTCGGTGCCAACGGAGCTGGCAAGAGCACGCTGATCAAGTGTCTGCTCGGACTGCTGCGGCCCAGCGAGGGTCAGGTTCATCTGGCTGTCGAGGCCTCGTATCTTCCTGAGCAGCCTCAATTGCCCGGCGCTCTGTCGCCATTGGCCATGCTGCGCTTCAAATGCGCCGCGAGGAACTGGCCGGAGGAATGGGCCGAGTCCGCCCTGCAGGCATCAGGTTTGGCCCAGGCGGCTTGGGAGCGTCCATTGCGTCAGTGCTCCAAGGGCATGCAACAGCGCGTGCTGATTGCCTGGACACTCTGTGGGCCGGACAGCAAGCTCATGCTGCTCGACGAACCGATGAGTGGACTTGATGCCCTGGGTCGGGCCGAGATCCTGTCACTGTTGCAGGCGCGTAAGGATGCCGGGGCTGCCATCCTCATGTGCAGTCATATCGTGCCCGATATGGTCCGGCTCTGTGATCGAGTGCTGTTGATCTCGGGGGGGCTGATTCGCGAGGAGATTGCATTGAGCGATCATTCCCTGGTTGAGGCCGAAATGCTTGAGGAAAGCTTGGTGCGTTGGCAATGAACGCAGCCATGGCACTGATACGCTTCACGTTTGCCGAGGTCTTTCATCACCGGGCCTATCAATTGATGATGCTGGCCTGCCTGCTGCTGCCCTGGCTCATGCTCGTACCGATGTCGTTGTTTCTGTTGGATCTAGGCAAGGTGCTGGCGGACCTGTTGTTTACGGTTGAACACATGCTGATGGCTGGTTTCGTGTTTTTCATGGCCTTGCCGCTGATGGCCAGGGATATCGAACAGAAAATCTGCCATCTTTTGCTTTCCGTACCCCTGAAACGCTCCACCTATCTCCTTTCGCGCTATTTTGGCATGTCCGCAGCCATGCTGCCCCTGATGGGGCTTTTGCTGCTGTCTTCCGCTGCAGTCTTTGTGTTTGTCGCGTATCAATGGCCGGATTACACGACAATGGATCTGGCATGGCATGTGCCTTTGGGGGAAATGCTGTTGTTGCTTCCCTATCTGGCGCTGCTTGGCGTGCTTTTTCTCATTGTGGTGTTCGCATCGGGTTCATCGGAGAGCATGGTTTTTTTGTTTTCCGTCTGGCTATTGAGCTGGGCTGTTCCGCCCGTGTTGGAAGCGCTCATGCGTCCTGAGGTGGCGACCAAGATGCCGCACGGTCTTTTCGTGCTGGTTCAGGGGCTTGAATACATATTGCCAGACCTAACAAGTGCCAAACTGTCACTGGATATTGCACATGCCCAATGGCCACCACCGGATATGCTCTGGGCCTATGTATGCGAGCACTTTTCCTATGCTGCCATTGCCCTGATTGTGGCCATGCTGCGTTTCGAACGAAAGGATCTTGCCTGATGGCCTGGCATCGCCTGGGGCTTCTGCTTCTGCTGATTCCCCTCTTTGTCTGGTCGCATGCACGTTTGCCTCACATTGCCGGGCAGCCTCCGGCACCAGAGATGACAAGAGACTGGGATCAACGCAGCGAATTGCTGCAAGGTGTGCTTGCCGGACCGATTCCTGGCTTTTGGGCGGATGCAGCTGTCCTGAATCTGTTCAATGTCTTTGATGTGGCCAGGCATACGACAGGAGAGCTCCGTCATCGGTGGTGGAGGGAGTTGGCTTATCTGTTGCATGAGGCGTTGTCGCTTGATCCTCGATTTCGCGATGGGCTCCGGCTTACCGAGGGTTTGTTGGGCTATGAACCAGGCTTTACCGCGGAAGCCGTAGACCTGCTTGAGCAATGCGGGCCGAATGTGTCCTCCGGAGAGTATTTGCTCGTGGCAAGCTTTCTGGCCCATGTTGAACTGAATCAGACGGAAAGGGCACTGCGTTTGGCGGACATGGCAGCTGATAAGCCGGATGTGGGCTCGCTGGCCCAAGGGTTTGCTGCCAAGCTTTTGCTTGAGCAGCATGGATGCCAGGCTGCGCTGGCCTTTCTGGAATACCGCAAGAGCAAGCTGCCCCTGGTCTATGCCGATCAGCTTCAGGCAAGGATCGAGCGCATGCGCAAAGATCCCGAATGTCGACAAGACGTACCGCCGGCCAACGCTCCGCCTGAGATTGACTTGCCGAAAACAAACGCATGGGAAACCGGCAAGGCATCTTGAATCCGTTTCCATTCGGTTTCATACTTGCCCATGATCGGCGGGCATCGTATAGTGGCTATTACCCGAGCTTCCCAAGCTCGTGACGCGGGTTCGATTCCCGCTGCCCGCTCCAATTTCCAGATTTCAGCCGGATTTTTTCATGGCCCTGTCCATTCACACGCCTGAGTGGTCTGCTGTTGCGCATCGCGCCAAGCCCGTGCTTCTCACAGGCGATTCTGGTGTGGGCAAGACCTTCTGGTTGCGTGTCATGGCTGGCTTGGAGGCAGTGCCCGATGGGCTTCGGCTCTGCTGGGATCGACAACCCATGGACGCCGTGCGCAACCAATTGCGCATCAGAATGCATGGTGATTATTGGCCACCCATCTGGCTGGCACAGACCGCAGCCGAGGAATTGCGACTTGGTCTGGATAAGGGGCCTGAGAATCTCAAACATGTGCTTGCCAGATGGCGACTGTCTTCCCTCAGCTGGGATACCCCTGTGCATGAGTTGAACCGACAGCAGGCTGTGCGACTGTCCCTTGCCGGCATTGAGCTTGCCCAACCCGATCTTGTTTTGATCGACAACCCCACGGCCTCTCTGCCGTTGTCATGTGCGCGGGAGATCCAGGTTCAGATCCTTGAGTTCTGCAGAAGACTTTCCTGCGTGATGGTCGTGGCATGCAATCGGTGGCAGGATTGGCCGCTTGAGCAGATGTCGATTTGGGTAATACGTCAGGCA
Source organism: Zetaproteobacteria bacterium (assembly GCA_003695905.1). Lineage (GTDB taxonomy): Bacteria > Pseudomonadota > Zetaproteobacteria > Mariprofundales > Mariprofundaceae > J005. Next base: position 27,823 of record RFGS01000013.1, read on the forward strand.
GGCCAACCTCCGGTTGAGAGGGGTGAAGATGAATGATTGGGTGCGGTTTACGTTCGCGCTGAATGCGCGCATGCAGGCCTTCGTGGATGTGCGCGATGCACTGTATTGCATGGATGAAGCCAGACGGCGCGAGGAGGATTTGGCATGGCTGCAGGCAGCCAGTGATCTTCGCGCCTCGTTGCTTGGGGACATGGGGCGCAAAGCTGCTCTCGCTGAAATCATTGGGCTTCTTGATGCCTTGCAAACGAGCCTTGGTCATCTCGCCGAGGAGCACCCTTCTCTAGCGCCTTCGATACAGCAGGCATGCAATCGCCTAGACCAACACCTGCAGGCCTTGCAGCAACCGGAACTCTCCCAGGCTGGTCAATTTCTCGTTCGTGATGCCCTGATATCCCACTATTACAATGCACAGAAAAAGCATGATTTGCTTGGCCACAAGCAGTGTCTGCCCCAGTTTCTTCCCACGCTTCGCTCAGATTGGAAAGCGCGAGTCGAGTTTTTGCACAGCCTGCTGACGCCACTGCTGGAAGCCATTGAAACGGTGGACCAAATGCTCAACGACTATGTGCAGTGGCAGTATCGGACAGCTGTCGAAGGCTCCGACAAAATTACACCGGATCGAAAACAGCATTACGGGTTGCTCGTCGTTGGACTGCCACGAGCTCAAGTTGCCAGCGGCCTGGTTCCGGACATGTCCGGTAACCAGCGGGTCATTCGGGTCAGGTTTCAACGGTGGATCCCAGCCCAGTCGCCTGAGGAGGTCAAGGAGTCCGTGGACTATGCCTTTATGCTGGTACCCATAGCATGAGCGGATCAGGCTTCCGTTGCCTGGGATGCGGCAAGCTTGTGCGCCGGCGTGCTTCCGATTTTCCTTTCTGTGGGGAGCGCTGTCGCTTGCTCGATCTGGCCAACTGGGCAAGCGAACGTTATGCCATCTCGTCATCATTGCCTTCGTCGGAGGTCGGGCTGAGCGATGAGGAATGATGTGTTGGTTGCATCCCATCAATGGACCTATGCAACAGTATCGGCGGCCATGGCCTTGCCAGTGCTGGTCTGGCCCTGGCTGTGGATGAGCCAGGAAGGGTTTGAGGCAGGCATTCCATTTCCGATGCTTTGGATGATTGCGGCTTCTTCATTGTTGATGAGCGCCGTGACAGCCGATTCCATGCTGGCCTATCGACAGCGCACGTCATCGATGTTGGCCACGTCCATCTGGGTTATCGGCATGGGGGTATGGGTGTCCACAGCCTTGCGCATGCCTTCTGCACCGTGGCTTGTCGCACTCGGTTTCTCCTTGCATGCCCTGCGATCGGGTTGGCGCTTGTGGTTCGGATGGAACGACTGGTGGCTTTGGCCAGCATGGGTGCGCGATGCAGGGCTGGCAACAGGCATTTTTCTCTGGTTGATTGCCTTGGCTCATGCCTAACCTGGTACTTGCCTCGACATCTCCCCACCGCGCCAAGCTACTGGCCAGGCTCGGCCTGCCCTTTCAGCAGGTGGCACCGGCATTCACCGAACGGCTGCATGGTGCTGAGCCGAAGTCCCTGGTGCGAGAAAATACCTTGGGCAAGGCGCGGGCGGTTGCCTCTGCAAGGCCGGGTGCCACAGTTATTGCCTCTGATCAGCTTGCCTGGTTTGAGGGTGGCGCCGTGGGCAAGCCAGGCAGCATTCAACGGGCCATGGAACAACTAAATCGCTTCAGCGGTCATGCCGTCGATTTTTATACGGGAGTCGCCTGTATCAGCGATGGGCAGGAGCTTTATGCCTGCGTTCCGACTAGGGTCCATTTTCGACCCTTGGAGGAGCATGAAATCCAGCATTATGTTGAGCGGGAGCGTCCCTTGGACTGTGCCGGCAGTTTCAAGAGCGAAGGCCTCGGCATCGCCCTGCTTGCCCGGATCGACAGTGAAGATCCGACCGCGTTGATCGGCTTGCCGTTGATCACGCTTGCCGGCTGGCTCAGGCCACTTTCGGATGCATGTTTTCACTAAAGGATTGGGGTGGCGAGCGGCGTTCCAGAATGGTGAAGCTGTAGGGCCAGGCGTTTTTCGCATCCGGTGTATGATCCTCTCGATACACTTCCTGCCATTGCCGTCGGTCAAATGACGGGAACCAGGCATCCCCATCAAACCGACCATGGACCTCTGTGATGTATAAGCGTTGAGCTTGGGGTAAGGCGAGGCGGTAAACTTCCGCGCCGCCGATGACCATAAGTTCCGATGCCTGTCCAGCACATGTATGGAAGGCTTGGGCCAGGGAGTGCACGGTCGTGCAGCCCGGTATCCGCAGTTTTACATCGGTGGTCAATACGAGGTTTTTGCGCTCCGGAAGCGGATGCCCGATGGACTCATAGGTCTTTCTTCCCATCAGAACGGGTTTGCCAAGTGTGTGTTTTCTGAACCAAGCCAAGTCCGCGGGCAGATGCCACGGTAGCTGGTTGTGC
>RFGS01000084.1 GCA_003695905.1 Zetaproteobacteria bacterium
ATGATGAGAAAGCCGTAGCTGGATGCGTATTCCAGCGCCCTGCGCATGACGCCGGCATGCCAGATGGGCATGCCGTCATCGGAAAAAGCCACGGCCCCGGCACGCGCCAGCTCTCTCATCTCGGTCAGCTCGCGTCCATCCAGATTGCGCGTAACCGCTGCGATCGGATGCACATCGCACAACCCAACCGCTTTGGCACGAGCCTTGACCTGCATGATCACGCCGGCATGGTCCAGGCGAGGATGGGTATTGGGCATGCAACACATCGTGGTCACGCCGCCGGCCACGGCTGCCCGTGAACCGGATTCGATGTCCTCCTTCCATTCCTCTCCCGGCTCGCGCAGATGGACATGCATGTCAACAAGCCCTGGACAGATCACGGCGCCATCGGCGTCGATCTCGTGCTCGGCCCGCCCTTCAAAACGTCCGATACCGGCAATTTTTCCATCCCGGACCCAGACATCGGCTGTTTCATCATGGTTGCCAGCCGGATCGACAACCCTACCGCCGCGGATCAGCAAATCGACAGTCGTCATGCCTCCTCTCCCCCTCCACACAGGGCCGTCAGCACCGCCATGCGCATGGCCACACCATGCTCGACCTGATCAAGGACGCGGCTTGCTGCGGAATCCGCCACATCACTGGCAATCTCCACACCGCGGTTCATCGGACCTGGATGCATGACCAGACACTGCTCTCCAGCAGCCGCCAGCCGCTTTCTGTTCAGCCCGTAGGCCTCGTGGTATTCCCGTAGCGACGGAAAAGAACAGTTCGAGGTTAGCCGCTCGGTCTGGATGCGTAGCATGTACAGCACATCGCTGCCAGGTATGGCCTCATCAAAGTCATGATACACCTCGCAGCCGAATCGCTCGACTTGCCTCGGCAGCAGCGTCTTCGGTGCCACCAGCCGAACGCTATACCCCATCTTGCAAGCCGCCAGCAGATGCGAGCGGGCAACCCTGGAGTGAGCAATATCTCCTACGATAGTGACGGTCTTACCGACAAACCCGCCATGCTGTTCCAAGGTCAGAAGATCTGTCAGCACCTGAGTGGGATGTTCATGCGCACCATCCCCTGCATTGACAATGGATGTTTGTTGAAGGTGATCAGCCAGAAAATGACAGCATCCCGGCAAGGCATGGCGAATAACGAGCACATGCGGCCGCATGGCAGCCAGTGTCAGGGCCGTATCGAGCAGCGACTCGCCCTTTTTCGTGGCGCTGGTCGAGGACGAGATGTTGATGACATCAGCCGAGAGCCGCTTACCAGCGATCTCAAAGCTCGTCCGCGTTCGCGTCGAGCTCTCGAAAAACAGATTGATGATCGTCTTGCCTCGCAGTGTGGGAGCCTTGCGAATCGAACGGCGCGACAGGCCAATGAAGGAAGCTCCCAGTTGCAACAGATAGCGGATCTGCTCGAAATCAAGTTCTGCAATGCCGAAAAGATGCTGCAGGGGCCTCATGGCCGCACCCTGCGCTGAAGAACATGCCAGCCTGGGCGGTCCGTGACCAGTTTGACCGAACATCCGGCAGGGGCCTTGTGCATCAGACCAACCACATCCGCTGCGATGGGAAGCTCCCTACCTCCCCGATCGACCAGCACGGCGAGCCGCACGGCAGCAGGCCGGCCATAATCAAAGATTTCCCCGAGTGCAGCTCGCACCGTGCGACCGGTATACAAAACATCATCGACCAGCCAAACACTCTTGCCCCCGACATCAAACGGCAAGCGGGTCGGCCGAACCTGCGGATTGGGACCAACCGTATCGAGATCATCACGATAAAAGCTTATATCAAGGTTGCCTCGATGCACTTGGCTTCCACCTGACTCCAGTCGCTTCTGAAGCGCATCCGCAACCCGTGCCCCCCCGCGCTGAATGCCGACGAGCCAAATCTCGTCACTCCGCATGGCCTCGGCCATGCGATCAAGCGCCGCATCGACGGCCGGAGCATCAAAAATGACCTGGGCATCCATCATGATTGACGCAGTTCCGGATGAAGTTGCAAAAAATCCTCCAGGATGATCGCCGCAGCCGTCTGATCCACGCGATCAGCCACCTTGCGGGCCGACAATCCCTGAGCATACAGGCGCTCCTTGGCCTGCCATGTCGTCAGCCGCTCATCCTGAAAAACAACGGGCAGATCAACGAAGACCTGCAGATCGCGCACGGCTGCCCGGACATCCGCGGCCTGCGTTCCTTCACTTCCGTCCATGTTGCGTGGAAGACCGACCACAATGCCCCGCACTCCATACTCATCGATGATTTCCTGCAATTTTTTGGGCCAGTTCCTGTCCCGCCTGGCCAAACAGGCGATGCCCCGGGCGCCAATCCCCAATCGATCGGAAACAGCCACACCGATGCGCTTCGTGCCGATATCCAGCGCCAACAGAGGAAGGGCATCCAGCGGACAGGCTGATTCGGCCATGTCAGTAGTTAAGCAAAATGTGCCGCTCATCAAAGCCGAGATTCTGCAATGTCTCCCGGCAAGCGTCCACCATGGCGCTCATGCCCGCCAGACAAGCAACTGCCCTGCTGCCGTCCGGACGGTCCGCGGCCAATGCATGCTGGACATAGCCGATGGGACCGTCCCAGTTGTCCTGTCCGACCTCGACAGTCACGCTGACTTCGATGTCATGCTTGGCCATGGATTGCAGCTCATCGGTCAACAACCGATGCAATGGTGTCAGAAAACCGGCATAAATGGCCACCTTGCCGAAATCCTGCCGATTCTGGATGATATGCCGCCAGACGCTGCGCAACGGCGCGATGCCAGTTCCCACACCGACCAGATAGACATCGAACCCCTTGTAGGCATCGATATCAAAGGCCTTACCCATCGGACCTTCTACTTCAAGCTCGGCGCCAGGCTCAAGTTCACAGAGGTGCATTGAAAGCGGACCAGCCGATTTGACAAAGAAATCATAGGCTTTCGTTTCCTCCGGCTCAGTGGCGATGGCAAAATATCCCGGCGCCGGTTGCGAGACCCCCGGAAGTCCAAGCCGCACATACTGTCCGGGTTTGAATGGTCGCACCGACTCGCCGTTGACAGGCACTAGCCGCAGACGCACCACAACATCATCGCATGAAGGATCAGTCATACGCTCATTCTCTTTGACCTTCATGCGATATGGGGAAGACTTCGGCACACCAACCTCCTCTTTAGGGCGAGCTATTGCAGCGAAGGGAGCTTCAAGATGCAAGAATCAAAATACCTGGAATGCCGCATCCCGGCGGAATCCATGGATGAACAGGCGTTTTCCAGGCTGTGCGAGCAGTTCGGTGCCTTGGGATGCGCAGACGAAATCGAGGTTGGAAGCGGCCAAAGCACTCACGTGGCCTGGTTCGATGCCGACAAGGCGACGGCTTCGCAGCTACGCAGCCATGCAATGGCTCTGGGCCTTGATGCTGAGCAAGTCCGGTGCCGCATCCTGGAAGAACAAAACTGGGCAACGAGTTGGCAGAAAAACTGGCAGCCCCTGCCCATCGGTCACCGGCTCTGGGTCCGGCCATCCTTCTGCGATCCGGCTCCGCCCGATCGATTGGACATTGTCCTCGACCCCGGCATGGCCTTCGGCACAGGAACGCATCCCACGACCCAATTGTGCCTGGAGGCCATTGAATCCCGCTGTGCATCGGGCCGTATGCATAACCTGCTCGACATGGGGGCTGGATCTGGCATTTTGGCCATTGCCGCGCTGAAACTGGGCGTTTTACGGGCTGATGCTGTGGACATGGCCCCGGAAGCCGTCGAGGCTTGCCGCACCAATGCCCGCATCAACGGCGTGGACCTCAACGCCTGGCTGCATGACAAGCCACCGGCTGGCCGTTATGATCTGGTTGTGGCCAACATCCTCGCCAACCCCCTCATGGACATGGCCGAGCCCTTGAGTGCCTGCGTGGATGCGCATCTCATCCTGTCAGGATTGCTGAAGGAACAGTCAGAACCTGTGTACCAAACCTATGAGAAACAAGGCCTTCATCTTGCAGAAACACTCGAACGCGATGGCTGGACATGCTTGGTCTTGACACGGCGGGCATGAAGCTTTTTCGCTATCGCTCACCCTTGGGTGTTATCTGCTATGACTGGCATGAGGGCATCTGTCATCGTCTTTGGCTGCATGACCATACAGAGGCAAGG
>RFGS01000085.1 GCA_003695905.1 Zetaproteobacteria bacterium
GACCTGCCCCCAGGCAAAGAAGAATTTCGCCGCAATGATCGTCAGCGTGGATACGGGCATGGTGGCCAACAGCTCGAAGGTCCCGTCATGACGCTCATCCGCGATCAGGCGCATGGTCACGGCAGGCGTGAAAAACATCAGCAACAATGGCAGCACGCTGAAATAGCCCCGCATGTCCGCCTGACCGTAGAGAAACAGATTCTTGCCAAAGAAAAAGCCGGAAGCGAAAAGGAAGGCCGTGGCCACCACATAGCCCAGCGGCGTATCCAGACTGATGCGCCATTCCTTCCCGTGCAAGGCCCAGAAGGATGGCATCATGACCGAGATCCCCCCTCGGAGGTCAAGCGGCGGAAGACATCCTCTAAGGAGGTCTGCTGACGACGCATTTCGACGATGACGCATGAGCTGCTGACGGCGGCATGAAACACGCGCTCGCCCAGCGGAAAATCGGGATCCGGATGCCTGACCATCCATGCATCCCCGTTGTTCTCAACCGCAAGCTCGTCATGTTCATCGGCCAGACGCGCCATCGCCTGCTGGCCATCTCCGGCGAAGCGAACCAGCATGCACGCCCCTCCCCCGCTCAACCTGGCCAGATCAGCCCGTGTGCCCAGCGCCTTCAGCTCGCCCTGGTCCAGGATCATCATGCGGTCGCAGACGGCTTCGACCTCGGAGAGCACATGCGATGAAAGCAGTACGGTCTTCCGCTCGCCCAGCCGACGAATAAGCTGGCGGATCTCAACGATCTGGTTGGGGTCAAGCCCCGTCGTCGGTTCATCCAGGATCAGGCATGCCGGATCATGCAGCATGGCTGCAGCCAGGCCGACCCGCTGGCGGTATCCCTTGGACAGTTCATCAATGCGCCGATGCTGCACCTGAGCAATACCGCAGACCTCCGACATTTCCCGAATGCGGTCTTCCAGCGTTGCCCGCGACAGCCCGTGCATGCGCCCAACAAAGGCAAGATGGCTGTGCACATCGAGGTCGGGATACGTGGGGGCGTTCTCGGGCAGATAGCCGATGCGCCTGCGTACCTCTAGCGACCGCTCCAAGGGCAGGCCGTCGATGCGGGCCGACCCGTGGGACGGCGGCAGGAAACAGGTCAGCATCTTCATGGTTGTGGACTTGCCAGCCCCGTTCGGGCCCAGCAGCCCCATGACCTCGCCATGGGACACATGGAAGCTCAGATCCCGAACTGCGGCGCTGTCATTAAAGTATCGCGTCAATCGCTCGGCCTGAATCATGGGTCGCGGATTGTACATATGCCCGACATCCAGCGTCAATGCAGCCATTGCGTGCCGCCAGGGCATGCGGCAGCCTGATGCCCATGCCACATCTCGTCTTGATCGATGGCCCGAATGTCGTGTTCCGGGCCTTTCATGCCATTCGCCATCATCTGAGCAATTCCCGCGGGGAGCCGACCAATGCCGTGTTCGGCTATGTCCAGATGATCCGTTCCATCCTGAACGATCTCAAGCCGACGCACATTGCCGTCGCCTTCGATCCCAGGGATGGGACGTTCAGAAACCGCATCTATCCGGAATACAAGGCACATCGGCCACCCATGCCGGAAGAGCTCGTGGTCCAGTGGCCCTACATTTTCGAGCTGACCGATGCCTTCCGCTTCAACCGCATCTGCATCGACGACTATGAAGCGGACGATGTCATCGCCACACTGGTACGCAAGGCAAAGGAACGGCAATGGGACGTCAGCATCGTCTCGACGGACAAGGACCTGATGCAACTGGTCTCGGATCGCATCTGGATGGTCGACACCATGAAAAAGAAGGATTACGGACCCGAGGATGTGCACGAAAAATGGGGTGTTCCCCCGCAGCGCATACGCGATTTGCTGGCGCTGACCGGCGACAGCTCGGACAATATCCCTGGCGTGCCCGGCATCGGCCCGAAAACGGCAGCCGAGCTTTTGAACACGTTCGGCAGCCTGGAAAACGTGCTTGCCCATGCCGGGGAACTCCGCCAGAAAAAAAGACGGGAGAACCTGATCGCTCATGCCGATGATGCCAGGCTATCCTGGAAGCTGGTCACGCTTCAGGATGATGTGCCCCTGCCGCTGGATCTGGATGACCTGGCCATCCGGCAGCCCGATCGCGAACGACTCGTGGAACTGTTTCAGGCGCTGGAATTCAGGCGTTTGCTCGATGAATTCTCTGAGACGGTCCAGGCCGAGCAGGGGGCTGGCTGCAGCAACCATCTGGTCGACTCCGAGCAGGCCCTGGACGAACTGCTGGCCCGGCTTGCTCAAAGCGACATGATCGCCGTGGATACGGAAACGACTTCCCTACAGCCCCATGACGCCGACATCGTCGGCCTTGCCTTTGCCGTCGGGGCAGATCAGGCCTGGTATGTGCCCGTCGGGCATCGCCAGGGGGAACTGGCCGAAGACAAGCCCAGGCAATTGGATCGCGAGCAGGTTCTCTCACGCCTGAAACCAATCCTTGAAGACTCGCAGCTAGCCAAATGCGGGCACAACTTAAAATACGACCTGCAGGTGCTCCGTCGGGCCGGCATCGAGCTGCGGGGCATCCAAAGCGACTCCATGCTGCTCGCCTATTGCCTGCATCCGGGCAAGTACCCGCCGAAGCTCGATGCGGTGGCAGCCGATCATCTCGGCCATCGCTGCATCACCTATGAGGAGGTGGCCGGCAAGGGCAGCAAGCAGATCAGCTTTGCCGAGGTCCCGATTGACAAGGCCCTGCCCTACGCCTGCGAGGATGCAAGCGTTGCCTGGCGGCTCTGCGATACGCTGCGCAAGGCGCTGGCGCGGGAAAACCGCCTTGCGCGGCATGACCAAATCGAGCTGCCACTGATGCATGTGCTTGCCGACATGGAATGGACGGGAGCTGGGCTCGACACCGAGCACCTGAAGCAACTTTCCAGCCGCTTCGGCCAGCGCATCAGGGAGCTGGAATCGCGCATCCATGAACTGGCCGGCGAGCCCCTGAACATCCACTCGCCCAAGCAGCTCGGCGAACTATTGTTCGACAAGCTGAAGCTGCCGGGCGGCAAGCGAACCAAATCGGGGCAATGGGCCACCAGCCAGGACATCCTCGAACAACTGGCCGCAGAACACGAGGTGCCGCGACTCGTGCTGGATGTACGCATGCTGTCCAAACTGAAATCCACCTACACCGACGCCCTGGTCAAACTCGTCCATCCGGAAACCGGACGCGTGCACACCTCCTTCAACCAGGCCATCACGACGACGGGCCGGCTGTCCTCATCCGAGCCCAATCTGCAGAACATCCCCATCCGCAGCTCCGACGGCAGGGAAATCCGCAAGGCCTTTGTCGCCGACCCGGGCAATGTGCTCGTGGCGGCGGATTACTCGCAGATCGAGCTGCGCCTGCTGGCACACTTCTCCGGCGACAAGACCCTGATGCAGGCCTTCGAGCACGGCGAGGACATCCATGCGGCCACGGCGGCGGCGATCCATGGCATCGGACTGCACGAGGTCACCGGTGAAATGCGCCGCCGGGCCAAGATCATCAATTTCGGCATCCTCTACGGTATGAGCCCGTTCGGCCTGGCCAGGCAGCTTGGCATCGAGCGCGCCGAGGCCAAGGCCTTCATCGAGGCCTATTTTGAACGCTATCCCAACGTGCAGGCCTTCCTCGAATCCACGCTCGAGCGGGCCAGGGAACAGGGCTTTGTCGAAACCCTGCTCGGTCATCGCGTGTATGTGCCCGATATCCAGTCCAGAAACGGTGCCCGACGCCAATATGCGGAAAGGAC
>RFGS01000086.1 GCA_003695905.1 Zetaproteobacteria bacterium
GGCCTCCTTTTCATCGTCAGATGCATTCCTCGCGAAACATGCAGTCTTCAATGCCGCAATTGGGTATGCGTCCAAAGCAATCGCTGTTGCCTTCGGCCAATTGAATAGCATGAATGAGCTCATGCTTTCTCTTTTTCGAAAGCCCCTTGAGTCCCATGGCCTTGGCCTTCTCCATCAATACCGTCCTGGTGATCTTCATGACATCTCCCTTGATTTGTCGCAATGCTGAATTGGGCGCGAACTTTGCACCAAATCCCCCAGGATTCAAGAGACAGCTCCGCTTACAGGCAAACGGCCAACAGCGAATAGACATCCGCCTGGGTCGGCAACGGAATGCGAACGACATGCCCGCTTCCTGGAGCCACCTGCACGGGCGTGCCGCCACGAGCCTCCTCCATGGCCTCTAGCACAAAGCGCGTATTGCGGGCAGGGCTAACCAGTTCCATGCGATCACCCACAGCAAACCTGTTCTTCACGGCCACCGTGGCCCAACCCGTTTGCTCATCATAACCCACTATCTCCCCGACGAACCGGCCGGCCACGAACGCCGAACCACCATGCTTGTAGTTCTGCGTGGCATGAGCGCGCTTCCTGGTGTAAAAGCCATCGGTATAACCACGGTTGGCCAATCCATCGAGCTCATGCATCAGCGTCTCATCAAACGGCCTGCCCGCCAGCGCATCATCGATGGCCCGCCGATACACCTGGGTGGTTCTGGCAACATAGTAGTGCGATTTTGTTCTGCCTTCGATCTTCAATGAATCGACGCCCATGCGCACCAGACGCTCGACATGTTGCACCGCGCGCAGATCCTTGGAGTTCATGATATAGGTGCCATGCTCATCCTCGAAGATGGGCATTCGTTCATCAGGTCTGTTCTGCTCAGCGAGCACATAGACCCGATCAGCCATGGGATGACGGCGCATTCCGCCGGCAGCGGCAAAGGGCTCGGCGTTCAAAGCACCCAGTTCCCTGATCGGAATCACATCCCCAGCCAAATCTTCCGCCGCTGCCTCGACGGTATAGTCCCACCGGCAGGCATTGGTGCAGGTGCCCTGATTGGCATCACGATGATTAAAATAGCCCGAGAGCAGGCAACGTCCCGAATAGGCGATGCACAAGGCACCGTGCACGAAGACCTCCAATTCGATATCTGGGCACCGCTGACGAATCTCCTCGATCTCATCAAGACTCAGTTCACGGGAAAGGATCACGCGCGAGATACCCACCGTTTGCCAGAACCTGACGGCTGCCCAGTTCATCGTGTTGGCCTGAACTGAAAGATGGATGGGCATCTCAGGCCATCGTTCACGAACCATGGCGATCAGTCCCGGATCCGCCATGATCAACGCATCCGGCCCCATCTCAATGATGGGCTGCATATGTTCCAGATAGCGCTTCAGCTTGTTGTTGTGGGGCAACAAATTACTGGCCACAAAGAACCTTTTGCCCTGCGCATGGGCCTCCCTGATGCCCTGTCTCAGGTTTTCCAGGTCAAACTCATTGTTGCGGACACGCAGGGAATAACGAGGTTGCCCTGCATAGACGGCATCCGCTCCATAGGCGAAAGCATAGCGCATGGAAGTCAGCGTGCCGGCTGGTGAAAGTAGTTCAATGTCAGGCATGCGCTCAACCCGTCTCAACATCGCTGCGCAGATGGCGAATGCGCAGCGGCGCAGGTGGATGGGAATCGTGCCAGGCGGAGTACCAAGGATCCGTAATCAACGGGGCGGCATTGTCCCGGTACATCTTGACCAGGGCCGAAACCAGCGTGAAGGCGGAAGTTTTCTTCGCTGCGTAGGCGTCTGCCTCGAATTCATGATGTCGGGAAAGAGCATTGGCCATCGGGAGCAGCCAGAATCCAAGAACGGGCACGATCAGCATGAACAAAACCAAAGCCGCAGCATCAGAGGCATGCGCCATGCCCAACGCAGCGTAGAACCAGGGCGAATCCGCAAGCCAGCCCAGCATCGCAAATCCGATAAGAGAAACCATGCTCATAAACACCAGACGCTTCTTGACATGGCCATGGTGATAATGGCCAAGCTCGTGGGCAAGCACGGCGCAAACCTCGTCGTTATTCAGGGATGCCAGCAGGGTGTCAAACAGCACAATGCGCTTGGCCGAACCGAATCCCGTGAAATAGGCATTGCCGTGACCGGATCGCCTCGAGCCATCCATAACGAACAGACCATTGGACTTGAAGCCACAGCGTCTGAGCAACTGTTCGATGCTTGATTTCAGATCTCCTTCCGGCAGGGGCTCGAAGCGATTGAACATTGGCGCGATCAGAGTTGGATAAAGCCAGACCATCAGCAACGAAAACCCGCTCCAAGCAAGCCATGCCCAAATCCACCAAAGGCCGGATGACAGTTGCATGATCCACAGCACCAGCAGGGACAGGGGTGCGCCTAACAACAGCAGCAAGCCTGTCTGCTTGGCCAGATCCACGACAAACATGCCCGGCTTCATGTGATTGAAGCCAAAGCGCTGCTCGATCACAAATGTCCGCCAGGCATCCAGAGGCGCCTCAAGCCAATGACTTAGCACGAGAAACAACAGCATCAGCCCCATGCCCTCAAGCAGCGGCCGGCCATCGAACCAGTCATGCATCCAGCCATCAAGGGCATTCAGACCTCCACCCAGGGTCCACAGCAACAGCCATGCGCTTGACCAGAGCAGACTGACCCTGCCGAATGCCAATTTGGCCCTGGCATAATCGATGGCCTTCCGATGCTCAGAGAGACTGACAACGTCCTCAAACGGTTCGGGAACAGCCGATCGATGAGCCAACAGCACCTTCCCCTGCCGCCAGGCAAGCCAGAACTCGACCAGCAGCATCAAGCCCAGCAGAATCAGAAAACAAGTTGTAAACCACGACATGGCGCCGCAGCCTAACGGTTGAACACTAGGCTGTCAGGAAGCGTTTTCCTTGGGCTGCCTCATTTCCCGCATATCCGACGATTGCTCAGTGCTTCTGAATGCGCTGCAGGTTAAGCTTGGCGGTGCGATAATCCGGGGCAAGCTTGAGTGCGTATTTCAGTTCCTCGCTTGACCGCCGTCGATCGTATGCCCTACCCCGCTGGTAATAGGCAACACCAAGATCATTGTGCAGCCGGGGGCTTCCCGGACACCAGCGCACGGCCTTCTGCAATAGATAGACGCGCCGCTCCTTGTCCTTAACACGGCGCGACTCTTCAAGCAATTCGTAAGCATAATCGCAATTCTGGGCAACCTTACGCAACGTGCGCTTCTCGGGAGGAGGCACCTCGGTGCTGGATTCCATCTGCGATCCGATCAAGTACCCGCCGACGGCCCCGATGAGCGCGCCCTTGCCGGATCCGCCCGAGGGGTCGACAGCATGCCCTATAGCGGCGCCAGCGCCAGCGCCGATGATCGCCCCCACTAGGCCCTTGTCCCCCGCCCAGGTGTGCGGAATCATGGACAAACCGATCAGGATGAAGAAAACGATTCGCATGCACATGTTTCCACCTCCGTCAGCCATTCATCCGAATGGCCGGACTCCATCCAACATTATAGCAGACGGGCAGCGAACCAGTTGCGCGGGCTAGCGTCGATGAAAACGCGGCGACTCCTCACGCACGGCCTGGAAGAAGGCCACGGCATGCTCCTTGGGTACGTCCGGAGTGATGCCATGACCAAGGTTGAACACATGACCGTTGTGTGGGCCAAACTTCTCGAGGATATCCCGGACCTCCTGACGAATGCGTTCGGGTTTCGCATACAATATCGTCGGATCCATATTCCCTTGCAGGGCCACGCGATCCCCGATGAGCATACGCGCCTTGTCGATATCGATGGTCCAATCCAAACCCACGACATCTGGACCGGCATCGGCTATGGCCTCGAGCCAACCCATACCTCCCTTGGTATAAAGGATCACGGGTACCCGCCTCCCCTCGTGCTCGCGCTGAAGCTGCTCGATCACCCTTTGCATGTAAGCCAGGGAAAATTCTCGATAATCCCTTGTCGTCAGAATGCCGCCCCAGGTGTCAAAAATCTGTACGGCCTGCACGCCGTTGGCGATCTGGGCATTGAGGTAGGCGGCAACACTGTCAGCAAGCTTCTCAAGCAACAAATGCATGCTTTCGGGATCATCGAACATCAAGCCCTTGACCTTGGAAAAGTTCTTGGAGCCGCCCCCCTCGACCATATAGGTCGCCAGGGTCCAAGGGCTACCGGAGAAACCGATCAGCGGTACGCGCCCATTCAACCGCTTGCGAATGGTCCGCACTGCGGCCATGACATAATCGAGCTTTTCCTCGGGATCAGGTATCGGCAGTCGCTCGATATCCTCCCGACAGCGAATCGGCTGAGGAAACCTGGGCCCCTCCCCAGCACCAAACGTGAGTTCCATGCCCATGGCCTCGGGTACGACCAAAATATCCGAGAACAGAATGGCAGCATCCGCTCCAAGGATGTCAACCGGCTGGATCGTCACCTCACAAGCAAGATCCGGATTCTTGCACAGATCCAGGAAACCGCCGGCCCGGCGGCGGGTCTCCCTGTATTCGGGCAGATAGCGTCCCGCCTGACGCATCATCCAGACCGGGGTCCTCTCCACATCCTGGCGCAGGCACGCGCGCAGAAACAAATCGTTTTTCAATTTCATGTGTTTTATCCTTTTAGCTTGCTGTTGTCCGCCAGTCAGTCCCAGATGTAACCCTCGGTAGGACTAGATGCCGATGCGAATGCCCGCTTGGGCATGCGGCCGGCAAGGTAAGCCTTGCGCCCAGCACGCACGGCATCGCGCATGGCCTGAGCCATCAGCACCTCATCCCGTGCCTCTGCAATGGCTGTATTCACGAGCACGGCATCAGCCCCCAGCTCCATGGCCTTGGCTGCATCCGAGGCCGTTCCAATACCAGCATCGACGATGACCGGTACATTGGCCCGCTCCTTGATCACGCGAATATTGAACGGATTGGCCAGGCCTCGGCCGGAGCCGATCGGATTGCCCAGGGGCATCACGGCCACGCATCCAATCTCCTCAAGCTGGCGGGCCACGATGGGATCATCGTTCGTGTATACCATAACCTGGAAATCCTCGGCCACGAGCATCTCCGCCGCCTTCAGCGTTTCCACGACATTGGGATACAGCGTCTCCGTATCACCGAGAACCTCTAGCTTGACC
>RFGS01000087.1 GCA_003695905.1 Zetaproteobacteria bacterium
CAGTAAGACCAATGACAACCAGAGCAATTGCTTCATGCAAGCAAGTATAGCCAAAATGCCGAAGACGGTCTTGTGCTTGTTGCGATTTGCCCGCGATGCTGGACGAATGGCTGAGTATGCCCATACTGCGCTCATGGCAGGAGACAGGCGATTGGTGTATTCGACCGAAACGGGCCCTTTGCGTGAGCGGAAGAAGGGTGCCTCTGGCTCGAAAAAGCGGCGGGGTGCTCAAGCCTCTGGCTGTCGGGTGCGCAGAGAGCGCAAGGGGCGTGCCGGCAAGATGGTGACCATTGTCGAGGGGCTGCCCTTGGAAGGCGTCGGGATGCAAGCCTGGCTAAAACGAGTGAAAAGTCGCTTGGGCACGGGCGGTACAGTCAAGGACGACCACATCGAGATTCAGGGGGATCATTGTGAGACCTTGCTTGACCAGCTCAGGCATGAGGGCATTCCCGCGAAAAGGTCCGGCGGTTGACCGGTGCCTGCTGATGACAAGGAGATGAATGTTGAAAGCACAAGACAATGATTGGAACATGGATGTCAACCAGCTTTATCGGGAAGAAATCATCACCGACCTGCGATTGGGCACGATTCGCAAGCTCATACCGATCCATGCAGATGGCCAAACGGATGAGACGCGCCATGTGCGTTTCGTGGGGCAGGCCCAGGTCATGACGCCCGCCGGGGCTTTGCCGATAAGCTTCGATCTTGAGGTCGAAACCTTGGAGCAGGCTGTCGCGCAGTTTGGTCCGGCCGCCCGGCAGGCTCTTGAGGAAACTGTGCGCGAGCTTGAGGACATGCGCCGCAAGGCAGCATCCAATATTGTCGTTCCGGGAGCGGAGGATATCAGCCGCCTTGGCGGGGATTCGCCACTGATCAAGCCCTAGAGGTAGCAGAATGGAGGCCTGCTTGACAGGCATGGATTGCATCCGAGAATTAGCACTCTCCGGCATAGACTGCTAATGAAATAGATGGCAGCCGGAGTATGATCCATTTTGGGGGGTTGAATTGCCCGACGGGCATCCCTATACAGCAAATCCCGATTCGAAATTCACTAGAACAGGAGTAGAAAAACGATGGCAACAAAGGTTCGTCCTTTACATGATCGTGTGATCGTCCGTCGCTTGGACGAGGAGGAGAAGTCCGCAGGTGGCATCATCATCCCGGATACGGCCAAGGAAAAGCCAATCCAGGGCGAGGTGATTGCCGTGGGCAAGGGCAAGATTATGGAGAACGGGGAGGTTCGTCCGCTGGATGTCAAAGCAGGCGACCGCGTGATCTTCTCCAAGTATGCCGGCACTGAAATCAAGCTGGACAATGAGGAATTCCTGATGATGCGCGAGGATGACATCCTCGGCGTGATCGAATCCTGACCGTTGTTTTGAACGGGTTACATGCCCGGAAATAATCCAAATCATAATCAAGGAGAGTAAGAAGAATGGCAGCAAAGGACATTCGTTTCGCAGAAGAAGCGCGCGCCAAGATGATGACCGGCGTCAACAAGCTTGCCGATGCCGTCAGGGTGACGCTGGGTCCGAAAGGGCGCAACGTTGTGCTTGAAAAATCATGGGGTGCGCCGAACATCACCAAGGATGGCGTATCGGTAGCCAAGGAAATTGAGCTGGAAGACAAGTTCGAGAACATGGGCGCCCAGATGGTGAAGGAGGTGGCTTCCAAGACCGCCGATATCGCTGGTGATGGTACGACCACGGCCACCGTGCTGGCCCAGGCCATTGCCCGCGAAGGCGTCAAGGCCGTGGCCGCCGGTATGAACCCGATGGACCTGAAGCGCGGCATCGACAAGGCTGTCGCCGCCGTGGCCGACGAGCTGGGCCGATTGTCCAAGGAGGTCAAGAACCGGGAAGAAATCGCGCAGGTTGGCACGATTTCGGCCAATGGCGATCGCGAGATCGGTGACATCATTGCCGAGGCCATGGAGAAGGTTGGCAAGGAAGGCGTGATCACCGTTGAAGAGGCCAAGGGCTTGGAGACCGAGCTGGAAGTTGTTGAAGGCATGCAGTTCGATCGCGGCTATCTGTCGCCATATTTCGTGACCGATGCAGAGCGCATGGAATGTGAGCTCAAGGAGCCGTACATCCTGCTGCATGAGAAGAAGATCTCGAACATGCGCGATTTGCTGCCGGTACTGGAGAACGTAGCCCGCGCAGGCAAGCCGTTGCTGATTATCGCTGAGGACATCGAGGGTGAGGCCCTGGCAACCTTGGTGGTCAACAAGATGCGTGGTGTACTGAATGTGGCTGCAGTCAAGGCACCTGGTTTTGGTGATCGTCGTAAGGCCATGCTTGAGGACATGGCTATCCTGACCGGTGGCAAGGTCATTTCAGAAGAGCTGGGCCTGAAACTTGAGCATGTTTCCCTGGATGATCTGGGCACGGCTGGCTCGGTCAAGATCACGAAGAATGATACGACTATTGTGGACGGTAACGGCAGCAAGGCCGACATTGAGGCACGCATCAATCAGATCCGCAAGCAGATTGAGGACACGACATCCGACTACGATCGCGAGAAGCTGCAGGAGCGGCTGGCCAAGCTCGCTGGCGGTGTGGCCGTGATCAAGGTTGGTGCCGCGACCGAGGTTGCCCTGAAGGAGAAGAAGGATCGTGTGGATGATGCTCTGCACGCAACCCGCGCCGCTGTCGAGGAAGGCATCGTGCCGGGTGGTGGTGTGGCCCTGATCCGTTCTCGCAAGGTCCTTGATGATGTCAAGGGTGAGAACCCTGATCAGGACACGGGCGTGAACATCGTTCGCCGTGCACTCGAGGAGCCGCTGCGTCAAATCGTGGCCAATGGCGGAGGCGAGCCTTCTGTGGTGGTCAACGAGGTTGTCGCCAATGAAGATCCGGCCTACGGCTACAATGCAGCCACGGAGTCCTATGGCAATTTGCTCAAGGATGGCGTCATCGATCCGACGAAGGTGACGCGCTCGGCTCTGCAGAATGCAGCATCTGTTGCTGCGTTGCTGATCACGACCGAGGCTATGGTTGCTGAGCTTCCGAAGAAGGAAGAGCCAGCTCCTGCGGGTGGCGGCGGCGACATGGGCGGCATGATGTAATCAGCCGTCAGGCCTGCGCACACATGGGGCTGCTCCATCAAGGAGCAGCCCTTTTTTGTTTGATTTCCAATCAGGAATAAAGGGATTCGAGCTCTTCGCGAAAGGCTTCATAAACCTTTCGCCTCTTGATCTTCAACGTGGGAGTCAGCAGTCCATTGTCGATGCCGAACGGTTTGTCCAGCACATGGATACGACGGATCTGCTCAAAGGGAGTCAACTGGGATAACAGGCCGTTGATATGGGTTTGCAACATCTTGCGCACTACGGCGGAAGCGCACAGATGAGACCAGTCGGTTTGCGGCAAGCCCTGATCCCTGGCCCATTGACCGACGGCTTCCTCATTGGGCACGATCAGGGCAACGAGATAAGGTTTCTGATCGCCATAGATCACGGCTTGATCGATCATCGGGTCAGCAGTCAAAAGAGCCTCGATGCGTTGGGGTGCGATGTTTTCTCCCCCCGAGTTGACGATGATGTCCTTCTTTCGATCGGTAATGTAAAGATAGCCTTCTTCATCGAGACGGCCAATGTCACCGGTGTGGAACCAACCCTCGTCATCAATCACATCCTTCGTCGCTTGCGGGTTTTGCCAGTAGCCCAGCATGATGTTAGCGCCGCGGGCGAGGATTTCCCCATCGTCGGCCAATCGCAGCTCGACGCCGCTTACCGCCTTGCCCACGCTTCCCGGACGTGGGGTATCCAGTGGATTCACGGTCAACAGCGGGGCGCATTCCGTCAGGCCATAGCCCTCGATGACCGGTATGCCCAAGGCCGAAAAAAATTCGGCGACCTCAATGCCCAGCGGGGCACCGCCAGAGACCAGCAGTCGCAGTCGCCCGCCGAAACGGTCGCGAATGCGCTGTCCGATTCTGCGGTCCAGCCAACGGTAAAGCCAACGTTTGTGCAAGGGTAGCTGGCCTGTCTGTACATATGTGGTGGACAAGGCAAGAAAAAAGAAAAAGAGGCGCTGGCTGAATTGGGGTTGCTTACGCACCTGGGCGAGGATCTTGTTGCGTACAACCTCCAGCATGCGGGGCACCGTGATCATGATCGTCGGTTCAGCCTCGATCAGGTTTTTTGCTACTGTGTCCGGTCGTTCGGCAAAGGCCACTGAAATGCCAAATGAGTAAGGCAGAAAGTGACTGGCTGTTCGCTCCAGCATATGAGCAAGTGGCAGGAAGGACAGGAACAGATCATCCCTTTCAAAGGTAATGATGTCTGGAACGGCATCGAGATTGGCCAGGATATTGCCGTGACTGAGCATGACGCCTTTCGGCTTGGCTGTTGTTCCCGAGGTATAGACCAGCGTGGCCAGGGTCTGGCGGTCCAACTGCTGCAATCGCCGCTCGATGCCTTCCTCGTCAATATTGCCTTCATAGATCAATGGTTGGGCCGGGATGACACCTGCGTGTTCGACGTCCTCATCGACAACATAGATGCGTTCGATCTTCTGGCATAATTTGCTTGCTTCCAGCAGGTGGCGAAGGAGGTTCCCTCCCGAGCTGAACACATAGCGTACACCGGCGTCATTGAGCACGAAAGCAATATCCTGTGGGCGATAAGTGCAATAAAGCGGGACCGTCACCGCACCGATGCTCAACGTGGCAAAATCCACGACAGCCCATTCGGGGCGGTTTTCCATGAGAATGCCGATCCGATCGCCTGGCTCGATGCCCTGCTGCAGCAGATGAGAGGCCAGGCGACGGACCCTGGTGGCCAGTTCCATGTAGGTGATGGGCACATAGGCCCCCTTCTTTCTGCGCAGCTGGGCGGCGTGATACGGGTGCTGCCCCGCTTGAACGAACAGGGCTTCAGGAAGGTTACGGATTTTTCGGATATCAAACGCTTTCTTAGACATGCGTCTCTCCTTGCTCCGCCGGTGACCCTTCTCCTAGGGAGCGGTGGATGGCCAGGGTTATGTGGACGATGATGATCAGCGGGATGCCCGTGATGCTTCCGGCCAGCACGCCTCCAAGCAGGAGGGTGATCATGTAGGCCATGCCTGCCCAGAAGCCGGAGGGCTCGAGAATGGCATGCAGAAGGCCAGGTGCGGCCATTTCCGCAAGCTGATAGGTCGCCTGGATGCCCAGGGAAAGAGGGAGAAGGATGATCATCGTGGCGATGGCTGCAATGAAAACCCCGCCGATATTGTAGATCAGCAGCTCCGTTAGTCGCTCCCGCAGCGCGCGCGTGATTTTCCGGCGTAATGCATCCGCAGATTCTTGCGGTTCGGCCGTGGCGATGGTGGCAGCCAGATTGAACCAGACTAGGATCGCAAAGGCGACCAGAAGCGTGTTGAGCAACATCAGTGGTATGACGATGATGGCAAGCCATACGAGACCGAGGCCGGGAAGCTTAGCTAGCCAGAGCAACAGCAATTCGCTAATGATACAGCCTAAAAGTGCCGCCAGGACCCAGACCGGCAGCATGATGATGCTCCTGAGTCGGCTGGCAGCCAGCCGGAAGGCCCGACCGGCCGGCAGCGGCTGCCCCTCAACAGCCAGACTTTCAAGTTGGAACGCAAGTGCGGTCAGGCCAAACAGCAGCCAGCAAGCCAGCAGGACGCCGCCAACGGTCAGGGAGGGGATGGCGTCGGCATGGGAAAGCCATGCACTGATAAACAGGACGCCGATCAGCGTAACGATGGCCACCTGGAGTAGGCGGGGACGAACGGCATCCCTTGCCGCGGCCAGGATCAGATCTAGGCGAAGGTCTTGGCTTTTCATGATCGCTATACTCCTTTTCGCTGCTGACAAGTGTGCAGCATAGCCGACTGCTCCGGGGCCGCAACAGCCCGGAGATTGACCTATGGGGGGTGTGCTCCATACTTATGCAGATTGTTCTGTGAGGAGGAGACCATGGGCAAACGCTTGTGTTTGATTGGAGGGAGTGGTTTCGTTGGACGAGCCATCGTCCATCAGGCCGTCCAGCGGGGCTATGAGGTGACCGTGGCCTGTCGCCATCCCGAGCGGGCAAGGGACCTGCTGGTGGATGGGGCCAGGCTTGTGAAAACGGACATTGTGGAAGGCAAAGGACTGTCTGATGCCGTGGCGGGTGCCAATGTTGTCGTGAACCTTGTCGGGCTACTGTACGAAAAGGGCCGCTATACGTTTGAAGCCGCCCATGTTCATGGCACGGAGCATGTCATCGAGGCTTGCAGGGAGGCGGGCATCGAGCGTTATCTGCACATGAGTGCACTGGGTGCAGGCGATGTGCCGGAAAGCCGATATGCCGCCACGAAGGCGGAGGCCGAAGAAAGGGTTGTCCGTTCGGGATTGCATTGGACCATTTTCCGGCCTTCCATCATTTATGGCAGGCATGATTCCTTTTTCAACAAGTTCAAGAAAATGGGGGCGGGGCTTCCGGTGATGCCGTTGATTGCACCCGAGGCAAGGTTCCAGCCTGTATGGGTGGAGGATGTCGCCCGTGCCTTTGTCATGTCTGTTGACGACAAGCGCACATGGGGGCAAACCTATGTTCTGGTGGGGCCGAAGAAATATTCCTTTCGTCAACTCATCGAGCTGATGAACGGGGAGCTGGGAAGGCAGCAGATCCTTCTGCCCTTGCCGGATTTCGTGGCGCGCATGATTGCGCTATTCACGCAATGGCTGCCCACGCCTGTGTTGACCACCGACCAGTTGATTCTGCTCAAACATGATAATGTTGCCCCGCAAGGGGTGCACTTTCCCGAGCTGTTTGGAGAGCCTGCTGATCTTGAGCGTGTGTTGCCCACGTTTATCCACGGCGATGGCGCGAGCTGGATGCAGCGGCGATTCAATGAGCTGCGTCGCCATTATCGCAAGGGGAGCCTTTGAGTCTGGATTCATTTCTTTTGTTGGCTGTGCTGGCCTACCTTGTCGGCGGGATCCCGTTCGGGCTGCTGTTCTCTTTGTGGCTGGCCAAGCGTGACCCGCGAAAGCATGGCAGTGGTAACATCGGTGCCACCAATGCACTGCGAACGGGAGGCAAAAAGGTTGGAGCGCTGACGCTGCTGGCCGACATTGGCAAGGGAAGCATCGTCGTTGCCGTCGCCTTGGATTCCGGACTGGTGGACTGGCAAGTGGCTTGCATAGCGCTGCTGGCCTTTCTTGGCCATATCTATCCCGTCTATCTTCGCTTTCGTGGAGGCAAGGGGGTGGCGACGATGTTTGGTGTGCTGCTGCCATGGCAGCCATGGCTGGCCATCGTGGCGTTTGTCGTCTGGTATGCCGTGTTGAAATGGCGACATTATGTTTCCCTAGCCTCGATCATGGCTGGATGGTCACTTCCCTGTGGGGCATGGTTGCTTGGTTCAGGCCAGGAGGTCTTTTGGCTCGGCATGAGCCTTGCTGTGCTGATGACTTGGCGCCACAGGGAAAACATCCAGCGTCTCCTGCAAGGTACCGAACCGACAACGGACCAGGATCGTCGGGCGAGGATGCGGGCATGATGGCAAGGGTGGCTTTGGCTGCTTTCGTTGTCATGATTTCATTGGCCACCATGCCAACATATGCTGACGAGCGTGTCGGTCATCCAGAACAGGTTTTGCTGGAACAGATTCCCCAGCCTTATGTCGTCCAACCAGGCGATACGCTTTGGGACATCGCCAAGCGGTTTTTCAAGAATCCTTATCAGTGGCTGCATATTTGGGAACGAAATCTGTACATCACCAATCCCGACCTGATTTATCCGGGCAACAAGATATGGTTTGATGCAGCTTATGCCGACCGCGGGGGGCTCAGGGTTGAACGGGTGGAGCCAACTGTAGTAGTCAAGCCTGTCCAAAGGCTTGAACCAGCGGTGGATCCTCGTCGTATTGTTCATGCCTTGCGACACTATGACTTTGTGGCCGAGGATGAACTGGAGGGCGTGGGCTACATCTTGGGCTCCAACGAGGATCGTTTGAATTTCGGCGCCGGGGATGCGCTCTATGTTCGTCTGACCAAGTCCGGGGGGTTCTCCGCCTTCGATGTGTTTCGTCCGACGGATATCGTGACGGATCCTCATACAGGCAAAAGGCTCGGTCGGCTTGTCATACACCTGGGGCGGGTCAAGTTGACGGCAGCGGTGGACCAGGGGGCTCCCGGAGCTGCGATTGTGGAGACGGCATTTGCGGAGATTGAACCGGGTGACCGGCTCAAACCGGCAATGGACGTGGATCCTAGAATCGTTCCCTTTGTTCCAGCACAAGACTATCCTGGAAGCGTTTTGTTTATCATGAATGACGCGGCCGAGGCTGGACAGAATCAGGTGGTCGGTATCAGTTCATCGGCTGCCGATGGTGTGAGATCCGGCATGCGCATGCTCGTTTTTCGCAAGGGTCGGAGGGTGAAGGATCCCCTGAGCGGCAAGGATGTGGATCTGCCGGATGAACCGATTGGGGAACTTCTGGTCATTGTTGCACACAGACATGCCTCCATGGCTCTGGTGATGCGTTCATCCAAGGCCATCAATAT
The DNA here is from genome assembly GCA_003695905.1 of Zetaproteobacteria bacterium. GTDB lineage: Bacteria > Pseudomonadota > Zetaproteobacteria > Mariprofundales > Mariprofundaceae > J005. Next base: position 8,506 of record RFGS01000087.1, read on the forward strand.
CGGGGATGCTGTTCACAGCATGATGCGCTGACTCGGAGGGCCGGCCCATGTCGCATGCGAAGGAGCAGTTGCTGGGCTGGGTGCGGTTGGTGCTGACGCCGGGCATCGGGCCTGTGATCGGGCGCAAGCTGGTTCGTGCAGCAGGCGATATAGAACGGCTTTGGCGCCTTTCTGATACGCGTTTGCGTTCCGTGGCGGGCATCGGTCCTGTTTTGCTTGCCGCAATGCGCCGCTCGTCAGCTGAAGAGGCTAGGCACCGCCTCGATGCATGGGAACGATCGGGCCTGATCGTTCTGTCTCCTGATGATGAACGATACCCGGTGAGGCTGGCAGCGCTTGACGATGCCCCCTTGATTCTTTTCGCCACAGGTTATCCCTCTGTGCTGAATGGCCCCAAGATGCTGGCCATGGTGGGCAGTCGAAAGGCCAGCAGAGAAAGCCGTCTATTGACTTACAGATGGGCCCGTTATTTCTGCCGGCAGGATGTCACGATCGTGAGTGGTATGGCGGCGGGCGTTGATTGGGCCGCACACAGTGGTGCATTGCAGGAGGGCACGACGGTCGCGGTGCTTGGTTTTGGTCTGCAGTCCGAAGTAAGCGAAGAACAGCAGCGGATGATCAAGCGTATCCGGGAACATGGTTGTGTGATCAGTGAATGCCTGCCGGAGCAGGCGGCACGGCCCGAACACTTTCCCCGTCGCAATCGCATCATCGCCGGAATCTCCGACGGTGTCGTGGTCATGGCAGCGGACAGACGTTCGGGAGCATTGATCACGGCGCAGCAGGCGGCTAATTACGGTCGGGAGGTTATGGCGGTTCCGGGCAATGTGCTTGGGCGGTCGCATGAAGGTTGTCACCGGCTGATTCGCGAGGGTGCCTTGCTTGTGGAAAACCCCGGTCAGTGCATGCAGAACATGGGCTGGCAGACTGCCGGGCGTCCGGTCAAACAGGCTTATCTGCCGGGGAATGAGCAGGAAAGGCAAGTGCTTCTGGCCTTGAGTCAGGGGCCCTTGGCCATGGATGCACTGAGCGAGACTTGCGGGTTGACCATTCCGGAACTTTCCTCCATCTTGCTCGCCCTTGAGCTGCAGGGGGTTGTCGAGCGTCTTCCTGGCAGCCGCTACCTGCTCAATGTGGAGTTGAAAGATTCATGAGTGCTGTCGTAGTCGTCGAATCGCCGGCCAAGGCGAAAACCATCGAGAAATATCTGGGCAAGGGCTACAAGGTCCTGGCTTCCTATGGTCATGTGCGGGCGTTCCCGAAGAAGGATGGTTCGGTTGATCCCGATCGCGATTTTGCCTTGGTTTACGAGTTGATCGAGGACAAGAAAAAGCGCATTGATGCCATTGAAAAGGCCCTGAAGAAAGCCGATACGCTGATTCTCGCCAGCGATCTGGATCGCGAGGGAGAGGCCATTGCCTGGCATATCGTCGAGGTTTTACGTGAGCGCGGCGCCCTGGAAGGTAAGAAGGTGCAGCGCATCACGTTCAATGAAATCACGCCTCAGGCTATTCGGGAAGCCATTGAGCATCCTGCACAGATCGATATGCGTCTTGTTGATGCGCAGCAGACTCGAAGTGCGCTGGATTATCTGGTGGGCTTTTCTCTGTCGCCCTTGCTGTGGAAAAAGATTCGCGGTGGATTGTCAGCCGGACGCGTTCAGTCGGTAGCGTTGAGGCTGATCTGCGAGAGAGAGGAGCACATAAGGCATTTCAAGCCTAAGGAATTCTGGACTGTCGAAGCCGAGTGTTCCAAGTCAGAGGCTGAGGATTCCTTTCAGGCGCGCTTGGTTGAGATCGATGGCAAAAAGCTGGGCAAGTTCTCGATTACCGATGGCGTGAATGCAAAGGCCCTGGCGCGTAGGCTGGAGCAGACCGAGCTGAAGGTGGGCGCGGTCCAGAGAAAGCAGAAGCAGCAACAGCCCCCGGCGCCATTTATCACTTCGACGCTTCAAATGGAGGCGGCCAGAAAACTGGGCTTTACGGCACGCAAGACCATGCAGGTGGCCCAGAAACTCTATGAAGGCATTGATCTTGGCGGGGAGCGTGTCGGATTGATCACTTACATGCGTACGGATTCCGTCACGCTGTCCGAAGATGCACTGCATGAAATGCGGAGCTATTTGGAGAAGAATTTCGATAAGGATTATCTTCCATCCAGGCCGCGCCGCTTCAAGACCAAGAGCAAGAATGCCCAAGAGGCACATGAAGCCATACGTCCCACCTCCATCTGGCGCGATCCGCAATCACTTGCCGATGTGCTGGATCGTGATGCCTTGCGCCTGTACGAACTGATATGGAAAAGGGCTTTGGCATCGCAGATGGCCCCGGCCGTTCTTGACCAAGTCGGAGCAGACCTCGTCGGTTCCGGTTTGGGACTTAGGGCGACGGGATCCCGGCTTTCATTCCCGGGCTTTCGCCTGCTGTACACGGAAGGAACGGATGAGCCGGAGAAGAAAAGCGAGGACAATATCCTTCCTCCACTGGAAGAAGGGGAAACCGTTCGCGTTCTCAAAGCGCAGGCCAGCCAGCACTTTACAGAGCCCAAGCCCAGGTATACGGAGGCAACGCTGGTCAAGGAACTGGAAGGATTCGGGATCGGACGTCCCTCCACCTATGCGACCATTCTTAATGTGTTGCGGGAGCGGAAATACGTTCGCATGGAGAAGAAGCGCTTTGTGCCTACCGAGGTCGGTGAGTGGGTCAATAAGTTTCTTGTCGAGAATTTCGAGGATATCGTCAATACGGACTTCACGGCCCGCATCGAGGACAAGCTGGATGCCGTGGCGCGGGGCGAGGTCGAGGGCAAGCCTGTGCTCAGGGCCTTCTGGGGACCGTTCAAGGCTGAAGTCGATCGAGCTATGGAGGCAGACAGGCCTTCAGAGGAGACCGATGAGCTTTGTCCGGAATGCGGTCGACCCATGGTCATCAAGCTTGGGCGTTATGGACGTTTTCTGGCCTGTACAGGCTATCCGGCTTGTAAGGTGGCCCGCCCGCTAAACGAGCAGGAGCAGCAGGCCGAGGAGCAGTTGGAAAGCGATCAGCAATGTGAACAGTGTGGAGCGCCCATGGTCGTGAAACGCGGTCGTTATGGAAGATTCCTGGGGTGTTCGGCTTATCCGAAATGCCGCAACATCCAGCCGCTGGAAAAGCCCAAGGATACAGGAGTCCGCTGTCCCCAGTGTGGGGAGGGGACCTTTCAGGAAAAACGTTCCCGCCGTGGCAAGGTGTTTTATTCCTGCTCGGCCTATCCGAAGTGCAGGAATGCATTGTGGAACAAGCCGATCGCAAGGCCTTGCCCGAAATGTGGAGCCTCCTTTGTGACGGAAAAGCTTACCAAGCGACATGGCCTTGAACATGTGTGTGTCTCCGAGGGGTGTGGTTGGAAGGAGAAGGTGGAGGTGGTCGACGCTGCCTAAAGTCCGGCTGGCGGGGCCTGAGTCGTTGCTTGAGGTCCATGCGATCAACCGCATCTGTTTTGACGAGCATTGGAGTCTCAAGGCCTTGCAGGATACCCTGAGCGCCGGAGCGGAGCTGCGTCTCTGCTCAGGAGACAAGGCCTTTGCGTATCTGCTCACCCAGGATGTGCTGGATGAAACCCATATTCTCCAGATCGCCGTTCGGCCTGAGTTCAGGGGGCATGGTATGGCAAGTGTCTTGATGCGTTCCCTGTTGGAGGCCAAATGTGAGCAGCGACGTATGCTGTTAGAGGTTAGAGCCTCGAATGTTCCAGCCAGGCGCCTTTATGAAAAGTTGGGTTTTGCGCAGATTGGTCTACGGCCACGCTATTATGCGGCAAGGTCGGGACGGGCAGCTGAGGATGCAGTGGTGCTGGCCCTGGAGATGGAGGCGGTGGATTTGCATGCGCTTTCTTGACAGCGCACAAGCCAGGCCCATATTGTCCTAACGTTTTGAATAAGACGAGAAGGAAGCCATGAAACTGACTGGAGCTGAGATTTTTGTCGAATGCCTGAAACGGGAAGGGGTGGATACCATCTTTGGTTATCCCGGCGGGGCCGTCCTGCCCATCTATGATGCCATCTTCAAGCAGAGCGATTTCAGGCATGTGCTGGTTCGTCATGAACAGGCAGCGCTGCATGCGGCCAACGGCTATGCGCGCGTGACAGGCAAATGTGGCGTGGCTCTGGTGACAAGTGGCCCAGGTGCCACCAATGCCGTGACCGGCCTGGCTGACTCGAACATGGACTCAATTCCGACGGTATGCTTTTCCGGTCAGGTCGTTTCCAGTCTGATCGGCAACGATGCTTTTCAGGAAGCCGATGTGGTTGGTATCACGCGCAGTGCCACGAAGCACAATTTTTTGGTCAAGCGCGTAGAGGATCTTGCCTTGACCATCCGTCAGGCCTTCCATATCGCCCAAACGGGTCGTCCGGGGGCTGTGCTGGTGGATATACCAAAGGATGTCAGCACGAACAGTTGCGAATTTGTTTGGCCTGAGACCGTGGAGATGCGCTCATACAGGCCGACACTCAAGGGCCATCCGGGGCAGATTCGCAAGGCCGTCCGGGCCTTGCTGGCAGCCAAACGACCAGTGATTTACACGGGAGGCGGGGTCATCAGTTCTTCCCAGGGTGTTTCCCGATTGCGGGAGCTGGTGGATCTACTTCGCTATCCGGTGACGAACACGCTCATGGGTTTGGGCGGCATCGCCTATGATCACCCCTGCTTCCTCGGTATGCTGGGGATGCATGGAACCTATGAGGCCAATATGGCCATTCAGCACTCGGATCTGATTCTGGCCGTTGGGGCACGGTTTGATGACCGGGTGACCGGCAAGATTGAGGCCTTTGCGCCGGATGCAAGGATCATTCATATCGATGTGGATCCGTCCTCTATTTCGAAGAATGTGACTGCGCACATCCCGATCGTCGGTGATGTTGGCATTGTCCTGGGCCAGATGTTGGATGAGCTTGAGCGTCGTGGTGCCAATCCGGATCATGATGCCTTGACGGTCTGGTGGCATCAGATTGACGAGTGGCGCGAAAGGCATTGCCTTGCATTTGAGCAGTCTCCGGATGGCCCGATCAAGCCACAAACGGTCATACGCAAGGTTCATGAGATCACCGATGGCAAGGCGATTGTGGCCACCGATGTCGGGCAGCATCAGATGTGGGCTGCACAGCACTATGGTTTCAAAGAGCCGAGGCGCTGGCTGACATCAGGTGGTCTCGGCACGATGGGGTACGGTCTGCCTGCGGGGATCGGCGCGCAGATCGCGCGGCCCGATGAGCGCGTACTGGTGTTCACGGGCGATGCCTCTGTGCAAATGTGCATCCAGGAGCTTTCCACGGCCAGACAATACAAATTGCCGGTAGTCGTGATCATCCTGAACAATGCCTACATGGGTATGGTGCGCCAGTGGCAGCAGATGTTCTACGAATCACGTTATTCTCATTCCTATTTCGAGTCACTTCCCGATTTTGTCAAGCTGGCCGAGGCCTATGGCGGCATTGGGCTGCGGGCCGATACGCCGGCTGAACTGGATGAGGTGCTGGCGGAGGCCTTTGCCGTGGATGGTGAGCGATTTGTGCTTGTCGATATTGCCGTTTCTAAGGAAGAGAATGTGCTGCCCATGGTCCCTGCCGGAGCTGCGCTTCATGAGATGGTGTTGGCATGAGACATACAATCACGATTCTTGTGGAAAATGAGTTCGGTGTGCTCACGCGTGTGGCGGGGTTGTTCTCTGCCAGGGGGTACAACATAGAGTCGCTTAATGTTGCGCCGACGATGGATCCCACAGTTTCGCGCATGACGCTGGTGACTCGCGGGGATGAACGCGTCATCGAGCAGATCAAGAAGCAACTAAACAAGTTGATTCCGGTAATCAAGACGGAGGATATCTCTCATACGGCCCATATGGAACGGGAAATGCTGCTCGTCAAGGTGCGCGCGGAAGAGCAAACGCGAGCCGAGGTGCTGCGCATGGCCGATGTGTTCCGGGCGAAGGTTGTCGATGTTTCGCCTCGCAGCTATACCCTCGAATTGACGGGAAAAGCGAACAAGCTGGAGGCATTCCTGCGCATGCTTGAGCCTCTGGGTATCATCGAGATGACCCGGACCGGACCGGTTGGCATGCGTCGGGGTGAGAAGGGGTTTGTTGTTGATGGGTAATCCATCATCCTGGCTGTCGTCGGTCAAGCCAGTCGAGCGCTTTGGCCACAGTCGTGAATGAGCCCATGATAAGCAGATGCCGGGTTCCCCGCTTAAATTCTTGTTCCAGGGCTGCTTGGACATTTGGCGCTGTGGTCGGCCAGGGCTTGCAGGGACCGATCAGTCTCCGGCAGTGAGGTAACAGCTTCGGAACGGCTTCATCAAGATTCCGGTCTTCGCGCGTAAAGACCAGGATGGCATCCCAGGATCTTGTTTTCAGCCAGGGCAAGAGTGATTCGACGGCATGCAGATTGTGAGCAGCGTCAAGCCAGATCTCGCATTCGGCAAGTTTGTGGCATTGCAGGCGTCCCGGGATGTTCAGGCTGGTCATGGCAGATCGCCAAGCATCTGGCCTTAGGGGGATGATTCCCTTGTGGGCCAGCACATGTAGCGCTTGCCAGGCAAGGGATGCGTTTTGCCATTGGTGTTCTCCCGCACAGATCAAGTCCGGCCAGGGCTCTGTGTTGACGAAAGATAGGCCGGGTTGATACTGGCGCAGGGCGCGGGCTGCGCCAGCGTCTTGATTGATGCTCAGGAATATACGGCAATCCTTCATGACATGTGCCTTTTCCCAAGCGATCTGATGGAGGTCATCGCCCAGCCAGTCACAATGGTCCAGACCGATCGGCGTGATTAGGGCCATATCTGCTGGAACGGCTGTTGTGGCATCAAGGCGGGCTCCGACACCTGCCTCCAGGATTTCGACATCAACCTTCCTCGCCGAAAACCATGCTAGCGCCATGGCCGTCGCCATTTCGAAATAAGAAGCCCCAATCCGCATGGCGCGCTCAATGAGCTGTCCGGCAACGCAGCGCAGCTCTTGATCTTGAATGGGCTGGAGATTGATGCGCAGCCGTTCGTTAAACGATTGCAGGTGCGGGGAAGTGAACAAGCCCACTTGGAGGCCTGTTGCCTGCAGGGCCGAGGCCATGAACCACGCCGTGGACCCTTTGCCGTTGGTGCCAGCAATACGAATACGCAAAGCAGGCCGATTTAGGCGGACGGCGCGCAACAGGGTATGCATGCGTTCGTGCCCTGGCAGATAACACCGGTCTGCTGCTGGCTTTTCGAGCTGCTGCAGCAACGCGTCAATGGTGGACATGGGGGAGGCTAATGGTGATAGGGTTTCTGGCTCAGTTTTCCAAGCAGCTCATGCAGATAGTCGCGCTGGTCGCGACGGTCCACGATGGCATCGATTAGGCCATGTTCGAGCAGGAACTCTGAGCGCTGAAAGCCTTCCGGCAGGGTCGCACCCACCGTTTCCTGGATGACACGGGGGCCGGCAAAGCCAATCAGTGCGCCCGGTTCGGCCAAAATCACATCTCCAAGCCAAGCTACAGAGGCGGACACGCCTCCCATGGTTGGATCAGTTAGAAGGCAAACGAATGGAATTTTGGATTCATGTAGGCGATTCACCATGGCCGAGGTTTTGGCCATCTGCATTAGTGAAAACATGCCTTCCTGCATGCGGGCGCCCCCGGATGCGGTGATGAGTAGGAAGGGGCAGTTTCTGTCGATGGCCCGTTCCATGGCACGTACGATCTTTTCGCCGACGACAGAGCCCATGCTCCCCCCCATGTACGAGAATTCGAACATGGAGCTCGATATCTCACGGCCATGAATGGAGCCGAGGTAATTGCGAACGGCATCTCCGGAACCGGATTTTTTGTCCGCTTCTTTCAGTCGGTCTCGGTATCGCTTCTGGTCGCGGAAGTTCAGGGGGTCGCCCGAGTGCAGTCCAGTATCCACTTCCTGCCAATGGTCCTTGTCGAAGAGAAACTTGGCTCGCTCCCTGGTGCTGATTCGTGCATGTGCCCCGCACTTGGGACAAACCATGTGGTGTCGCTGCATTTCCTTGTTATAGATCGTTTCACCACATCCCTTGCACTTGATCCAGATGCCCTCTGGTATCTCAGCCTGCCGGGAAGATAGAATTTTCTTGGGCCCTTCAATCAATCGCGTAATCCAGCTCATGGTTTCATGTCCTGTGTTCCTGATTCTGGTTTCTGCTTCACTGTCAAATGTTAGCGCTGACCGTGATGGCCTTCCAAGGCCTGGCGTATGGCTTTGGCCTTTTCGACGACTCTTGCTCTCAGTGTTTCAGCCGCATCGTGTGCATGGCCGGCAATCTCGGCCACGAATGCGCTGCCCACAACGACGCCATCGGCAAACTCGGAAACAGCCCTGGCCTGCTCCGGTGTCTTGATGCCAAAACCGACACAAATGGGCAGATTCGCATGATGTCGGATGCGTTCGCATTGTTTCCGGACGCCATCGAGCGCGCCCATTTCCGCGCCGGTGATGCCGGTGAGCGAAACATAATAAATGAACCCCGTAGCCTTTTCGGATGCCAGACGAATGCGTTTTTCAGAGGAGGTTGGGGCCAGCAGGAAGATTTGATGCAATCCGGCCTGCTGCAAGGGCGTATGCAGCAAATCCTCTTCCTCGGGCGGAAGGTCGACGATGAGCACACCATCGGCGCCAGACATGCGTGCCTGACGGGCAAAGTGTTCGACGCCCATGGCATAAGGCGTATTGGCATAACCCATCAGCACTATGGCGGTTTCTGGGTGTCGGTCATTGATGTGCTGGACCAGATTGAACACATCTGACATGTGCGTGCCTGCGGCCAGCGCACGCTCGCTGGCGGCCTGGATCACCGGTCCATCGGCCATCGGATCGGAGAAAGGCATGCCGATCTCAATGATGTCCACGTGGCCTGCTAATCCGTCGAGCAGTTTTGCCGAGGTATCGGGATTCGGGTCTCCGGCGGTCAAGTAACCGACCAGGGCAGCCCGTTGCTGTTTGCGGCAGCGGGCGAAAACTTCGTCCAGACGGTTGTGGATCATCGCTTTGCTTCCTCCAGCCAGCCAAGGGCCTTAAAGACGGTATTCATGTCCTTGTCACCCCTGCCCGAAAGATTGATCAGGACGTGTTGGTCCGGAGACATCTGCGAGGCTATTCTCAGCCCGGCAGCCAGTGCATGACTGGATTCAAGAGCCGGAATGATGCCTTCCGTCGCGGTTAGTGTTCGGAAGGCATCCAGTGCCTGCTCATCCGTGGCCTGTTCAAGTTCAAGCTCACCGGCATCCAGCATGGCGGCAAGCTCAGGGCCAACGCCCGGGTAGTCCAAGCCGGCCGAAATGCTGTGCGTTCCCTGAATCTGCCCTTCTTCATCTTCCAAGAGATAGGTCAGGTTGCCGTGGAGGATCCCGGGCTTGCCTCGCGCAAGCGAGGCTGCATGCTCCCTTTCCAGGCCTGTGCCGGCAGCCTCGACGGCAACCAGACGCACGGCATCGTCACGCAAGGGGTGAAAAAGCCCCATGGCATTGGACCCGCCGCCCACGCATGCCACAGCCACATCCGGTAGGCATCCGGCCTGTTCAAGCATCTGAGCTCTGGCTTCCTGTCCGATGACCGCATGAAATTGCCGAACCATGAGGGGATAAGGATGGGGGCCTGCGACCGTGCCGATGATGTAGAATGTGTCTTCACAGGTCGCCACCCAGTCTCGCAACGCCTCGTTGAGTGCATCCTTCAGAGTGGCCGTGCCCGAATCCACGGGGATGACGTTGGCGCCGAGCAGGCGCATGCGCAACACGTTCGGCATTTGCCGCTCGACATCCTCTCGGCCCATGTAAACATCGCATTGCATGCCGAGCTTAGCGGCAACCGTGGCAGTGGCAACGCCATGCTGCCCGGCTCCGGTTTCAGCGATCACGCGTCGCTTATCCATGCGATGGGCCAGAAGGCCCTGGCCGATCGTGTTGTTGATTTTATGAGCGCCGGTATGTGTGAGGTCTTCGCGCTTGAGCCAGATCTGCGCGCCGCCATTTTCCTTGCTCAGGCGTTCGGCATGGTAGAGCGGGGTCGGTCGCCCCACATAATGCTTGAGCAGAGCTATGCGGTTTTCCTGGAATGTCGGATCGTTCCATGCACTGAAAAAGGCCGACTCAAGCTCACTCAATGGCCCCATCAGCGTTTCTGCGGCAAAGCGACCACCGTAAGTGCCGAAATGGCCTCTTGAATCGGGGGCGTGCGTGATTTCCAGCGAGTATGGTAGGTCGTGATTCACGAATGCTCCTTGACGTCTGAGGTATATCCATTGACCGCAGCCACGAACGCGGCCATTTTTTCATGATCCTTGATGCCGGGGCTGTGTTCGACACCGGAGGACACATCCACGGCAAACCAGTGGCGAATGGCTAGGGCCTGTTGAACATTGTCTGCATCCAGCCCCCCGGCCAGAATGATGGGGTGCTCATGCCTGAAGTTCCTGACCATGGTCCAGTCAAAACGCTGGCCGGTACCGCCATAGACGCCAGGCGGGGCTTTGGTATCCAGCAGGACGGAACAGGGATAGTTCCGGGCATGCCGGAGGTCTTCCTCGGTTTCGACATGTATGGCCTTGATGACTCGGCGGACCTGGGCTTCACAGAACTCAGGGGTTTCATCTCCATGCAACTGGAGCACACCCAGTGGACAGTATTGCAGCACCTCATCAATCTGGTCCTGCGTGGGGTTGACGAACAGCCCGACGGCTGAGACGAAAGGCGGCAGAAGACGGATAATGCCAGCTGCCTTAACAGGGTCGATGAACCGGGGGGATGCCTCATAGAAGACAAAACCGACAGCATCCACACCCAAGCGTGAGGCCTCCAGTGCATCTTCGAGCCTGGTGATGCCACAGATCTTGATGCGGATCCTGGGTGATCGCAAGTTGAAGGCACTCATCTGGGGCATGCTAGACAGTTCATGGGAAGGAATCGAGAGCGGAAGTGCAAAAGGGGATGCGTCTTGGCCCGCCCATCCCTACACTTCGGCGCATGGATGCTCTGATGGACAATTATGCGCGTTTCCCCGTTCGCCTTGCGCGCGGGCAGGGAAGCAGAGTCTGGGATGATCAGGGACGGGTCTATCTCGATTTCGTTTCCGGCATAGCCGTCAACACCCTTGGACATGCACATCCTCGTCTGGCCGATGCGTTATGCAATCAGGCGCGCCGCTTGATCCACTGTTCCAACCTGTATCGCATTCCCGAGCAGGAACAGCTGGCCAGCAAATTGGCCACCCTATCGGGGCTGGAGCGTACCTTTTTTTGTAATTCCGGAGCCGAGGCCAATGAGGCGGCCATCAAGCTGGCACGCAAGTATTATCATGACATGGGCAGCCGAAGGCGAACGGTCATTACAGCTACGCAATCGTTTCATGGCCGAACTTTGTTGACGCTGACGGCTACGGGTCAGGAAAAGGTTAAGAGGGGCTTTGATCCCTTGCCTGCCGGCTTTGTCCATGTGCCGTTGAACGATGCAGAGGTATTGGAGCGATCGATCGGGTCGGACACGGCAGCCATTCTTCTGGAACCCATCCAGGGTGAGGGTGGCGTCCATGAGGCTTCCATCTCGTATTTGCACCATGTGCGCAGATTGTGTGACGAGAACGGCATTCTGATGGTCCTGGATGAGGTGCAAACCGGGATTGGACGTACAGGGCACATGTTTGCCTATGAACGCTTCGGCATCAGGCCGGATATTTTGACCCTTGCCAAGGGGCTTGGTGGCGGTGTTCCGATTGGCTGCATGCTGGCCAGGGAACAGGTGGCTTCTGCCTTCGGGCCAGGAAGTCATGGGTCGACCTTTGGGGGTAACCCCCTGTCCTGTCGCGCAGCGTTGACGGTTCTCGATGCTATCGAACAGGAGGATTTGCTGCGCAACGTACAAGATCGGGGGCAGCAGCTGATGCAGGGGCTTAAGGCCCTTGCCCGCCGGTTTCCCTGTGTCAGAGAGATCAGGGGACAGGGTTTACTTGTTGGTATGGAGCTTGATCGGGATGTGGCTCGACTGATCGAACTGGCGCGCGGGCATGGGTTGCTTGTGCTGTCTGCGGGGGCACAGGTGCTGCGGTTGTTGCCGCCCTTGAACGTTTCCGAGCGGGAGATTGACGAAGCCGTGGCTATCCTCGATGCCGCGTTGTCGCGCTTTACGGAAGAGGAGCAAGAATGAGACATTTTCTAACACTGTTGGATCTTACCAGAGAGGAGGCCCGCTCTCTGTTGGGACGAGCTTCGGAGCTCAAACGCATGCAGCGCTTGGGGGAGGAGCATCGGACGCTTGCCGGGAAAACGCTTGGTTTGCTTTTTGACAAAGCCAGTACGCGCACCCGGGTCTCGTTTGAGGTTGGCATGTTTCACCTGGGGGGGCACGCCTTGTTTTTGCATTCGACGGCTACGCAGCTCGGGCGAGGGGAGCCCATTGAGGACTCGGCGCGCGTGCTGTCCCGCATGGTGGACATCATCGCCATTCGCACCTTTGCTCATGAAACCGTGCAACGATTCGCCGAGTATGCCTCGGTACCTGTGATCAACGCCCTGACTGATTGGACCCACCCATGTCAGATTCTGGCGGATGTCTTTACTTACGAGGAACATCGCGGTCCGATTGAGGGCAGGACAGTTGCTTGGATCGGTGATGGCAACAACATGGCCCATTCCTGGATCAACGGTGCCGTGGTCTTCGGGTATCGGTTGAGGGTCGCCAGCCCACCGGGTTACGAACCCGATCCCGATTTGCTTCAAGCTGCGCGCGCCTTGGGTGCCGACGTGGAGTTATGTGCTGATCCAATGACTGCTGCTGATCAGGCGGACCTTGTGACCACAGATGTTTGGGCTTCCATGGGGCAGGAGGACGAGCAGGCGGAGCGGAAAAAAGCTTTCTCCTCGTACAGGGTTGATGATGCAGTGATGCTTCGTGCGCGGCATGATGCATTGTTCATGCACTGTCTGCCTGCTCACCGTGGAGAAGAGGTGACACCCAGCGTCATTGACGGGCCGCAATCGGTGGTTTGGGACGAGGCGGAGAACCGACTGCATGTCCAGAAGGCTCTGCTCGAATTTCTGCTGCAGCCTTGAGTGGTTTCTTTCAGACGGAAGGCAGAAGAATTATGTCCGGGAGCCTGACATGAGCGTTGACCCTGCAGCGTCTTAGAATGTCAGCGACATCCCCGTTCTGTAGCGCAAATCGGTGGATTTCACAGCCTGCGGCGGCCGTGCATCGAAGCTGTAGTCCAGGCGTACCTGCCAGTCGAAGTGTTCATTCATCCGGATCATCAG
>RFGS01000088.1 GCA_003695905.1 Zetaproteobacteria bacterium
ATGCGTTCGCCGCTGCTTTCGTCCTCATAATCCTCGACATACAGGGCGCGATGCGGGTGGAGGGTGTCTTCCAGAATTGGATCGCCCAGTTTGCTTTCGACCTCAAAGCGCGTGTCGCCGATGGAAATGCTGTCAACGATGGCGGGTGAAAGCACATTTCCTTGATGAAGCGGAACCTTCAAACATCCGGTCAGGCCCAGGGCAAGCAAAGCCATGGTGATCAGGCGGAGCATCATGATGCACTTCCTCCTACGGGGCCGCGTTCTCCCTGCTCAAGGTAGCGCACATAGTCGGCAATGCCCTCCTCAAGGCTCCATCGCGCGCGCCAGCCGAGCAGTTCGCTTGTCTCGCTCGTGTCTGCTTCCGTATGCGTCTGATAGAACGCATACGGATTGTCGAAGTATTCGATCTCCGGATGGCATCCCAGCTGCTCAGCAAGCAAGCGAACAATGTCATTGAAGGTTCGCGCCTGTCCGGTGCCAACGTTACAGATACCCGAGCGCGGGGCTTCCATGGCTGCCAGATTAGCATCCACGACATCCCGGATATAGATAAAATCCCTCATTTGTTCACCATACTTGAACAGGCGGGGACGTTTGCCTGATCGAATCTGCTCATAGAGCTGTAATATCATGGATGCGGTCTTGTTGCCGCATTTTTCGTTTTTGTGGTACTCGCCTGGGCCATAGACGTTGAAATAGCGTAGGCCAATAATGGGGGCCTCGCTGCATTCATGCCAGCGCCTAGCCACGCGGTCCATGGCCAGTTTGGAGAAACCGTAGACATTCTCGGGGCATTCCCCCTCTCCAATCCTGTTGGGGGCTGGAGAGTTCCCATACACACCAGCAGATGAAGCATAGATCACGCGGGTTCCGGAGTGGCTTGCCGCTTCCAGTATGTCGGCAAATGCATTGGTGTTGGTTTCTATCATTCTGCGCTGATCGAGCACCGTAGTGTCCGTTATGGCTGCCTGATGGAAGATTGTGGCGTAGACTCCTTCGGCGATTTCCTCGAGCAGCGCAGGATCACCACAGTCGGCTGCGCGCAGTTCACAATCGATATCGCGCAGATTGCGCCAGTCCCCGGAAGAAAAATCATCGATGACGACCACGTCGATACCGGGGCGAGTGCTGAGCGCTAGGGCAAGATTGGCGCCGATAAAGCCCGCGCCTCCGGTGATTAGGACTTTTTCACTCATGCGTTAGTTCCTTCAGCTTCCGAGATTTCCTCCCATTGCATGCGCAGCTCATCCAGGCGCTGGATTGTGGCCTGATTGCAGATCGGATAACCGAGATGTTCGTTGAGCCTGGCCGCAACAACCTTGGCTGGTAGGCGGCACAGATCATCGCGGTCAAAGCCAGCTTCTGCCAAAAGTCGCGCGATCCAGCTCCCCAGTCCGGGCAACTGACGGATGCGCACGGTTCTGATCAGCTGGTCACATCGCGAAACACTAACCTGGCCGCCTGTGGCTTCGGAGAGCTCATGTGCATCGGCATGCGCGAAGCTATCTACTGGTCGGCAGAGGAGTTTGAAAATAACCCACTCACTTTCGCTAAGGAACTCCCGGTCTTCATGCAGCGGGAAGCTCCGGTCCCTCGTTGGCGCCTTGTTCATTCTTCGATGTAAGCCGTAGGCCCGGCAATGAATGCTCCTTTCAGTCCCCATTTCTTGATTTTCGTGCCTATCCGGATGGAACCGGTCAGGTTGGCTCGACGGAGCCTGGCATCAGTGAGGTCCGCTTGGCTCAAGTTCGACCACCGCAGGTCGGCTCCCCGGAGATCGGCTTCCCTCAGCTTGCAGCGTGACAGATTGGCTCGTGAGAGATTGGCATCACGTAGATTGCAGCCCGAGAGATCGCTTCCTGAAAGATCTGCTCCCGACAGATCTGCGCGAGCCAGATTCAGGCCTTTGAGGTCTTCGTTTCGAACAGGCTGGCCGTTACGCACAGCTTGCAACAGTTCCTCCGCATTCATGACCGATCTCCTTTTCAAAGCAATTGGGGTGCAGCATCCCTCTGTTACGATGCAGGAGTTTACGAGGGAAACGTGTCCGTGCAAGTTTGCAGTTGTCGTGTAAGTTTCAGATGCAAGCTTCGACCTATGCACATCAAACTTGCTTCCGGAGTTCTCTATGCATGCGATGTCTTCAAAACTGAAATGCAGCGATTTTCCCTCCCTAGCTCGAAAGTCTGTGGATACGCTGCAGGTCAATCTTGGATATCGGTGTAATCAGAGCTGCATGCATTGCCATGTGGGCGCGGGTCCTCGGCGCAAGGAGATGATGGATGCGGACACGGTGCAGGCTGTGCTCGATTTCCTGCGCGCATCCTCGGTTGGCAAGCTTGATCTTACCGGAGGAGCCCCAGAGATGAACCCGCATTTTCGGGAGCTGGTTGCAGAGGCCGTGTCGCTTGGTGTGCGGGTGATGGACCGCTGTAACCTGACCATTCTGGAGGAGCCGGCTTACGAGGGCATGGCCGAATTCCTGGCCGATCACGGAGTGGAGGTGATTGCCTCTCTGCCATGCTATCTGGAGGAGAATGTGGATGCGCAGCGTGGCAAAGGTATCTTCCAAGCCAGCATACGCGCGCTCAGACGGCTGAACGCACTGGGCTACGGTCGTGAGGGAACAGGGCTGGTATTAAACCTCGTCTACAATCCGCAGGGACCACATTTGCCTCCCCCACAAGCCTCGTTGGAGGCGGCTTACAAACGAGAACTGGCGAAACGTTTCGGCATTGCGTTCAATCAACTGTTCACGATCACCAATATGCCCATTCAACGCTTCGGCAGTATGCTGGTCTCCAAGGGATTGTTTGCCGAGTACATGCAGCTTCTCAAGGATGCCTACCGACCTGAGAACCTTGACGGAGTTATGTGCCGAACATTGATCAGCGTGGACTGGCAGGGGTATGTGTTTGACTGCGATTTTAACCAGATGCTGGGGCTGCCACTGGTGCATAGGGGCCGTTCACCTGTGCACCTGTCCGAGCTGATGGGAGAGGATCTCGCCGGCAATCCGATCATCGTGCTCGGCCATTGCTACGGTTGCACGGCGGGGCAGGGATCGAGTTGCGGAGGTGCTCTCGATGGCGCGGTTGCTTAGAAAACTTTATCGATGAAGGAGCAATGGCATGAGTGTCAAGGCTGATCAAATACGCCAACATGTACGCAAGTCCTATGCGCAGGTTGCTGAGGCAAACAACAGGGGAAGCTGCTGTGGTCAGGCAGAGAGTTGCTGCGGTGTCTCCGATGATGCCGCCATCAATGCCCTGATCTCTACGCGTCTTGGTTATACCGAGGAGGATCTTGCCAGGGTTCCAGAGGGCGCTGATATGGGCCTTGGTTGCGGGAATCCGAAGGCGATTGCTGAACTACAACCGGGCGAGGTCGTGATCGACCTGGGAAGTGGCGGCGGTTTTGATGCCTTTCTCGCGGCCCAGGAGGTTGGGGAAGAAGGTCATGTAATCGGTGTGGACATGACCCCGGCGATGATCTCCAAGGCGCGGGCCAATGCCGAGAAGGGGCGTTTTACAAATGTCGAATTCAGGCTGGGCGAGATTGAGCACCTGCCTGTGGCCGATAGTGCCGCCGATGTCGTTATGTCCAATTGCGTGATCAATCTCTCTCCGGACAAGCCGCAGGTGTTTTGCGAGGCTTTCCGCGTGCTCAAACCCGGTGGCCGACTGGCCATCTCCGATGTTGTGGCCACGGCCGTGATGCCGGAAGAGATGAAGAATGATCCGTATTTGCATGCGGGCTGCATGGCTGGGGCTGAGCTGATCGAGGATTTGGAGTGCATGCTTTCTACGGCCGGGTTTTGTCATATTTCAATTGTGCCCAAGGATGAATCGCGGGAATTCATCCGCGACTGGGCCCCAGAGCGAGGCGTCGAGAATTATGTGGCTTCTGCCTTCATCAAGGCTGTCAAGCCGGCAGCCTGCTGATCTTCTGTCTGTAAGGATGGGATACCTTGGACCGACTGGCTTGCTAGGGCTGTAATGCCTGTCTTAAAAAGAGCGAGGAGTAAGACTATGAAAAAGATTCTGGGCATGAGCGCAGCAATATTCGTGATGCTGGGGGCAATGACGATGTCGGCAAGAGCCGGTCATCATCAAATAAATCCATGCAATCCCTGCGCAATGAAACACGAGAAGATGAACCCATGCGACATGACGGATCACGACAAGATGAATCCGTGTGACATGGGGTATCACGGGAAGCACAAGAAGATGAACCCGTGTGATATGAAGGGGCATGGGACGATGAACCCGTGCAACCCCTGCGCGGGAAAGTGATAGGCGAAAGCCCGCATTCTTCTATGGAGCCCCGCCTTCTGGCGGGGTTCTTTTTGTAAGATTTCGCAACGTTTCAGCGACTTTCGTTCATCCCAGATCGGGACAAGGAGGAAGAAGTGATGAAAAAACCATTAATGATGTTGTTGATGTTGTTTGCTTTAGGCATGACTAATGTCTCGGCCATGGCCGCTGGAAATCCGTGTAATCCATGTTCCATGAAAGGTCATACCAATCCATGCAATCCCTGCGCGATAAAGAAGCCTGCAAACCCATGCAATCCTTGCGCGATGAAGAAACCTGCGAACCCTTGTTCGATGAAGCAGGGCAAGGTTCAATGGGGTACGCCCGGCAATAAGCCGATCCGTGAACACGCTTTTGACAACTTCAGCCAGGCCGTGGCTCTTGGCAGGAAACTTTGGCATGATGAAAAACTCGGTACATCGGGCACGTCCTGTGCCTCCTGTCATGCCGGTTACCAATTTCTGCATTTTGATCGTAATCAGAACTTCCCGCATTTCGTCAACATGGTTGGCGATGTGGTGACGCTGGATCAGATGATCAATTATTGCATGCTCAACCCGATGAAGGGGAAGGAATTTGCCAGGGATTCAAAAGAGTTGACAGCTCTAGCTGCCTATTTCCGGGCTTATCGCATGCAATATCTGCGCGAGCATCGTAAGTGAAAGGAGGGTAGAGGATGGCCTGTCGGCCATCCCACCCGGTTTGTGAAGAAAGAAATGAATGCTGTTTATCCATAGGCCAGGTATCATAACTGTTATGGTCCAGTGCCAGATCAAGCTGTGTCTGACCCGCGCCCAGGAAGCGGAACTGGACCGGTGGTTATGGCATTTCACGGGCGTCTATAACTGGGCAATCCGAAAGATCGGGTGCGATGCTGCGGGCGGTATCTATTATCGCAAGAGAGACTTCCAGAACCTGCTTGCCGGGCATGGCCGCAAGTTGGGTATCCCGTTCCATACTTTGCAGGGGGTGCTCGTGCAGGTAAGGACAGCTTCGGACCGATGCGGCAAGCGGCTGGACAAGAATCCGCGTCTTAAGGGCCACCGGAACAGGCTCAACAGCATTCCGCTACCCGATCCAATCAAGAGGCCGGACGGCTGCCGTATCAAGGTTCCCAGCATTGGCAGCATCCGGTTTCACAAGCAGGACATTCCCGACGGTCGCATCAAGTGCGGACGCATCATCAAACGCGCTTCCGGTTGGTATCTGGCGCTCTCAGTGGATGCACAGCCGAACATTGTCCGCACCTTCAAGATGAAGGCACATCGCGAGGTCGGCATTGATTCCGGATACATGGCCATCGTCACCCTCTCCGACGGCGAGAGAGTCGATGCACCCAAGGAATGCAGCGCCATGGAGAAGCGCCTTACACAAGCACAGCGCAGCGGCAACCGGAAACTCGTTGAGCAACTGCATGAGGGTATTGTCAGTCGCAAGAAGGATCGCAACCACAAGCTATCCCGGTATCTGGTCGGGACGTGTGCGGTAATGACGTTCGTTCATGACAACAACCAGGCGTTGCAACAGAAACCTGGCAAATCTGTTGCTAACGCCAACATTCACCAGCTCCAGAAGATGCTGGCGTATAAGAGCAGTTCGTTCGGTCGCTGGTTCGAGCTGATGGATGGTTGCTGGTCCACCAGGACATGCTCGGCCTATGGGAGCCTCGCCGGCCCCAAGGGACGGCATGGATTGTCGGTGAGGCGATGGGTGAGCGAGGCATATGGAGCCTCACACGAGCGCGATATCGACACGGCTCGGAACGCGCTCATCTCTGCGGTCGGATCGGTCGTCGAGGAGGCGCGCGATGCAGCGTAGTCGCCCGGAATCCTCTCCGTTCACGGCGGAGAGGATCAAAACAGTTGTTAGCGCCTTACTCTTCTTGGCGGGTGGACTGCTCCTGATAGGCATGGATATTGGCTTGCCCGATGCATATTGGGAGCATCCCCGTGCGGGCCTTGCGGCGCTGCCCAACGGCTGGTCGGCATTGGAGGCAGATCTCCATCCCACGGCCTGTGGCCAATGTCATCGGGAGCAGTATGATGCGTGGAAGAACAGCCTGCATGCCCATGCCTATTCTCCGGGGCTGGCGGGGCAATTCCCGGACATGGGGCATGTGGAGGCAAACGATTGTCTGACATGCCATGCGCCGTTAGCCGAGCAGCGCTTCCACAACGATGCAGACATGCTGAACTCATTGAGGCTGGCGCTCAAGGAGACCTCAGGAGCGGAGGATCAGGAGATGCGGCCGCTCAGGCATACGGGAGTAAGCTGCGCTGCATGCCATGTGCGAAAGCTACAGCGTTTCGGCCCTCCACCTAGGCCTTCTTTATCTGTCGGTCATCATGACGGGCCGGCGCACGACGGCTTCACAGCATCCAAGGCTTTTGAGAAGTCGCAATTCTGTGCTTTCTGCCACCAGTTTCCACAGTCCATGGCCGTGAACGGCAAACCTCTGGAAAACACACTGGCCGAATGGAAAGCCAGTCGTTTTGCCCGCGAGGGTGTCACCTGCCAAGCCTGCCATATGCCCGATCGTCGCCACGAGTTCAAAGGGATCCATGATCCAGATATGGTGCGCAAGGGGCTGCGCATCAAGACTGAGAAAACGGTCGATGGTGTAGGCCTGAAGCTGACATCAGCATGGATCGGTCATGCCTTTCCAAGCTATGTGACGCCGAGAGTCATCATTCAGGCTGTGGCACTGGATGGTCGCGGTATGAATCTGCGTCGATGGAACTGGGAGGTTTCGCGCAAAGTCATATATGAGGACGGCTGGCGGGAGATACAGGATACGCGCCTGCTGCCGGGAGAAACACGCGTGTTTATACCATCGCCCCTGCCGAAGCAGGCCAGGGCTATTCGTTTCAGGGTGATTGTGGAACCGGACTATTTCTACAAGGGCGTGTATCGGAGCCTGTTGAAGGGGAGCGTGGCTGAGCTTGGCTCAAGATTCATCAGCCGCGCAGCCAAGCGTGCCATGTCCAATGACTACCTGTTGTATGAGAAAACGCTCGGGCTCCCGTGAAACAGGCCTGGGCGCTTTACGATGCCTGCTGCAGTTCGGCAGCTTGCCCGTCAATCGCCAAGCTTGCGTTCCAATTCCATTAGCAGCCGTCGTCGTTGATCCTTGGTGAGTTTCAGCTCATGAGCCTGCACAGAGCGGATGTGCTCGAACGTTTCATGCAGCCGCTGAAGGCTGCTGCGGAAGTTGCGGCAATTCACGCAAAGCAACAGATGGAAATGCAGGCGCAGCCTCTCCAAAGGCGAAAGCTTGCGATCTAAGGCATCGGATGCCAGACGGGAGACTTTGCGGCAGGCATGCTTCATGATGAATTTCCTTTGCCAAGCCAGTTTATTTCAAGGCATTTCCTTAGTGCCAGCCGGGCCCTGTGCAACAGTACATGGGCATGGGTCGGTGTGATGTTGCAGATCTTACAGACGGCGTCAGTCGCTTCTCCAGCCATTTCTCGCAGCATGAAGACCTTTTGCTGCTTGTCCGGGAGCCTTTCCAGGCAATCTTCAAGTACACCCCGAAACTGATGATTGCGGCAAAGGATTTCCGGATCCTCCTTCCAGGCATGCTGATTTTCGTTCCATGAGCCATCAGCTTTGAAAAACATCGAACTCGGGTCGTTCTCAACGGCTTTGCCCAGTTCTCGGTCCCTGATTTCCCGCCTTATATGATCGGTGATTTTGTGTTTGAGGATGCCCACCAACCAAGTGCGCAGCGATGATGAGCCCCGAAAGCGATCCCGTCCCTGCCAGGCGGCAAGCAACGTTTCCTGGACGAGGTCAAGCGCCACCTCGGGATCCCGAACCCGCAGCATTGCAAAGCGATATAGGTGGTCGCCATGTTCCTCGAGCCAGCCTTCGGCCGTGTGTCTGATGTCGGGCATGGGAAAAGTCTGCCTGTCTTGGGTTGAACCTGGCAAGCATCCGAAAAAACTATTTCTATTCGGAAGGTTATTCCGGAAAGATGGTGTAGAACTTCAAACTTGTCTGGACAAATTCCAAGGGCATGCTATGCTAGCAGCATCGATGGTTTCCGTCTGGACGGAGCTTTCGGAGCCATCGCCAGGGGAGTTTGTATGGGGAGTGCTTGGCGAGCGCGCTATGGTGGCTTGATTTACGCCCTGCTGACAGCAGTGCTCGTTACCCTTCTGTATGCATTCACCGGTTTGTTTCGTTATGCGGATGGACTTGCCTATGACACCATGATGCGGCTTACTGCCGGCAGGCATCAGGTCAGCAATATGCTGCTAGTGGAGGCCGGATTTGCCCATCGTGAGGATGGGGATGCAACCTGGCTGGAAATGGTCAAGACCCTTGAGAATCTCGGTGCCGCAAGGGTCGTGTTCACGTTTGTGCCCGAGCACGTATCTGCGGATTTCTATGCCTATGCCCGTAAGAAGGGCAATATCATTTTTGGGCGTCGCATGATTTCTTCTCCATCCGATCCGGAGGCCATGGAGCTAGAGCCTTGGCCGGAGAAGGCAGGTGGTGACCTACCCTATGGCGTTGTGGTCATGCCGGTCGCCGAATATGGCGTCTATCGTTGGCAGCGAACGCATGTCCGGGCTGAGGGGGCGCTTCATCCCACGCTGGAGGCTGCCGCTGCGGCATTGTCATCGCGGTTTAAGCATGCGGAGATGCCGGAGATTTTTCTGATCAATTATGAAATGGGAGCCGGACAATTTCCGCGCATGAGCCTGGAACGCGTGCTGAAGGGGGGAGCCATCCGCGAGCTTATTGCCGGGAGAACGATTCTCATTGGCTTGTCCGGCACCAGCGAGATCCCCGGTGTACAGACCCCCGTGTCGCTGCCCGGATTCCTGACACCATTGCTTGAAGTGCGCGGAGCAGCCATCTATACGCTGCTGTCGGGCAGGATCGTACGCCAGATGGGGCCGGTTCTTCTGTTCGCCTGCCTGCTTGCATTGATGTTCGTCAGTCTTGTGCTGTATCACTGGCTTGATATCCGCAGGGCGACGTTGGCCAGTGCGGTCGTTTTCGGCCTGTACTTGGCGGCGGTCTGGTACGCCTTCGTATCGCTGTTGCTGTGGATACCCGTCGTTGCGTTGGTGTCAGGTCAGGTGCTGTATTTCATCCTGTTCTTCCGGGAAAAAGCCCTGGCGCATGAGCAGACCATGAGGGAGATGCTGGAAGATCTTGCCTCTGAATTGAAGAAACGTGTCGTTCCGGCGAGCTTTTATGAAACCCGTGAGCACTGGGCCCAGGTTGCGAATATGATTTATCAGACGCTTGATTTGGAACGACTGATTCTGCTTGAGCGCGTGGAAGGGGATCACCGTGTCCGCGAGGTTCATGCGTTGAACTGCTCTCTTGAGGATATCGGTGAACGCCGTCGCGATTACGAAAGAGAACCCTACAAGACAGCCATTGCCGAGAATGGCCCGATTCAGCTGACGCGTCCTTATCTCAGGAACCGGCGCGAGAATGAGCAGGAATACCTGGTTCCGCTTGTGTTCGGTGGTGAGGTGCTGGGCTTTTGGGCGTTTACGGTCCTGCCTGAACACAAGGTCCTGATTCATAACTTCCCGCATGTTATCCGAGACTTTGCGCACCAGATCAGTGAGCTTCTCTATCATCGCCAGCGTTGGCAGGCCGAACACAGGCAGGAAGAAGAACCCGGCCTGCAAGGCTATCTTGGCGTTGAAGGGCATGACCGGATTTTGCGCGAGGTTCATAAGGATCTGGCCTTGTTGGAGTTTCGCCTGGCCAGTCTCGAAAATGTTTTGAACGGGATGAGTGTGGCCAGCATTGTCTATGATCTGTTTGGCGATGTGCTGCAGGTCAACCGCCGCATGGAGGATCTGGCCAAGCAACTGGATATCGAGCCCTATGAGCTTACGGCGCTGGATTTCATTCATGAACTGACGGACATCGGTGCTGAGCGTTGCCGGCAGATGTTTCGCGAGGTGGTGCTTGAGCATGGCCGATTCTCGCTGCCCGTGCACTCCGAGAAGAGCGAGCGCGTGTTCATGCTCAGCCTTCAGCCCCTTTACCACCGGGAGAGCGAGCAAGCCGTTGAGAGCGGCGAAGCACATCCATTCGCCTTGCAGGGCATTCTTTGTGAATTGATCGATGTCACGGAGATGCGCTCGCATTATGGCGTCAAGGACCGGTTGATTGAGCGCTTCCTGTTTCGCATGCGTAATGATCTGCAGGGCGTTTTGACGGGTTCAGCCTTGCTGACCCATAGCGAGCTCGACGGGGATCAGCGCTCTCGAACCGAGGCATTGATGGCTCGCAAAATCGATCATGTCGTGGACATGTTTGCGCGCACGCACGAATACATCAGCAAGGATCTGGAAACGGGGACATCCGAGGTTTATCCCGTTGATCCCCGTCAGGCGGTCGTGCAGGCGGCCCATGCACTTCAGTCACAGGCACGCCGCCACAAGGTGGCATTGCAATTGAACTTGCCGCGGTTTGCAAGTCTCGTGCTGGCCGATCACAGCGGTATGTTGGATTGGGCCGTTCGCACATCCATGAGCATCCTGCTGGAGGATGCCGTGGAGAACAGCACCTTGGTTGTGGATATGGAGGAGTCGGATCGCTGGCTGACCATTCGCTGCAAGAATCAGGGCTTTGGCCTGCCCGAGGCGCGTCTGAAGGACTATCTGTTTGGCGACATGCCCGTGGAAAGCCGGCTGTACAGGAACATGCGTGAAGCCATTCTTCGTATCAGGGAGTGGGGTGGTGACGTGCATGCGCGCTCCCAGGTCGGCGAAGGCATGCAGATCGAGCTGAAGCTTGAGGTGTTTTTCCATGACTAACCAGCGGCGCATCCTTCTGCTGGAAAGCGATGAGAACCTGCGCGAGTTGTTGCGCATGTCATTGCAATTGGATGGCTTTGAGGTCATCTCGCCTGATGATGGTGCCGAGGCGCAACGCGAGATCGAGCAGGGGGGCGCGGATGCCGTCCTGTCATGTGTCATGTTTCCATCCATGGATGCCTTTGCGCTGCTCGCATGGCTTCGTGAACATAACCGCATGGATGTGCCGGTGGTCATCCTGACATGCCGTGCGCTCCCTGACATTCGGGAGGAGCTATTGCAGGCTGGAGCCAGGGAGGTGCTCTTCAAGCCGGTCAGGATGTCCGATCTTGTAGACAGGTTGAAAGCGGTGTAAGCCCCCGATGATGGATCTCTTCCCGCTTCAGGTATTCCCGCAAGGCAGTCTGGCCAGTTCGGTGATTACCACGGTGTGGGTGGGGGTCTTCGTGATCGCCTTCCTCAATCTTCGATTCGGCTGGGCCCTGACCGTGCTGGTCGTTCCCGGCTATCTTGTACCGCTTCTTTTGCTGAAGCCGTGGTCTGTGCTGGCCATTTTTATCGAGGGCGTTGTTACCTACGGTATTGTCTGGTTCCTTTTTGAGTATCTGCCGCGTTTTGGTGCCTGGAGCCGGTTGTTTGGTCGTGATCGTTTCTTTGCCCTGATTCTGGTCAGCATTGTTGTGCGCGTTGTATTTGACGGGTGGCTTTTCCAACAGATCGGGGCCTATCTGGTTCAGCATTTTTACATTCATTTCGATTATCGGGACAATCTGCACAGCTTTGGCCTGATCATCGTCATCCTGATTGCCAATCATTTCTGGAAGCCTGGGCTCGGGAAGGGTGCCCTGACACTGGGCGTGTCCGTGGCTTTGACCTACCTGATCGTCCGGTATGGACTTTTGGAGCTAACCAACTTTCGTGTCAGTGATCTCGGCTATCTTTATGAGGAGCTTGCCTCCTCGGTCCTTGCCGGTCCGAAGTCGTATATCATCCTCATTACGGCAGCCTATGTGGCCTCTCGTATGAACCTCAGGTATGGCTGGGATTTCAGCGGCATCCTGATTCCGGCCCTGATCGCCATGCAATGGTTTCAGCCTATCAAGATCCTGGCTTCCATCGGTGAGGCCTTCGTCATCCTACTGCTTGCGCGCCTGGTGCTGAATTCACCGCTGTTCCGGACGGCCAGCATCGAGGGTGCCCGCAAGATTCTACTGTTTTTCAACCTCGGCTTTGCCTACAAGTTTCTGCTTGCCTATGTCCTGCTCTGGCTGGCGCCCGAGGTCAAAGTGACGGATTATTTTGGGTTCGGTTATCTGCTTTCAACCTTGATCGCCATCAAGATGTACGACAAGGGGATTGCGATGCGCATGGCCAGAGCCGTGCTGCAAACTTCGCTGGTGGCTATCGTCATGGCCACCCTGATCGGTTTTTCCCTTACCCTGCTGCCCAATCCATTGGGCTGGCGCCTGCCAGGAGCAGGCGCCATGGAAACGATCGAAGTCCAGCCCGAACCCGACGTGCTGCTGGCCGACCGGCTGCGCAAGGATGGTATCAGGCTCTACAGGCACTGGAGCAAGGACAGCTTCGTTGAGCCGTTGCCTGCAGAGCTCGATGTGTTCACCAATGCCATGAAGGCACTCAAGGGCTATATTGGGCAACGCGATCCCAAACTCCTCAATGAGGCCAATACGGCGCTCGCTACCATCGGTTATCGGATTTCCCTATTGGAGAGCCATTACCTTTACATTCATGAGACGCGAGCCAACCGTGGCTGGGGCATTTACGTGCTTGATCTGGAACGGCCACGGGGCCTGCTTGTGGAAGTCCCTTCACCGGTTTCGGAGCGTGGAGCCCTGAATGCAGGGCTCGTGGCCTTTTTGAGCATGCAGGGAAGGGCCCTAGCCGTCGCTGGAGCTCCGCGCAAGGTGAACCTCAATGGAACCGCCGATGTCACGACAAATCTGAATCTATGTTTTCAGGCCTTTCACAGGATCTTTTCCAGCCGGGATGTACTGCAGGTGAGGGGTTATTCCCTTGAAACAGCACGGGCGCTCTATGGTGTGCGCAAGCGTGAAACCGATATCGACCTCCCTGCCTTACCCACAAAGCTCTGGGTCAAGAAGGCGTTGCCCCCTTCATTGGATCTGGCCTTGCTCAAGCACATGTTGGGCGAGTTCCAAATCTCCTGGGATATGACGCCCTTTCGGAACATTCAGCGGGACTACACGCAGGCCGGTTTCGGCGAGCTTTTTCTGAATGCTAAGGACGTCCGACGACTGATGGCCCGTTTTTTGGTCAGCCGGACGGATATCCAAAGTGAGGTCGGCGAGCAACGCATTGATGGGTATTTGCAGGATTGGCTCTTGAGCGGAAAGATCAACATAGCGCAACGTGGTTCGAATGCTTACGTCCTACCGCGACAGGAGCATCTTCTCTATATCGACCGGGAGATCGTTTCCCCATTGGTACACCTTATGCGTGAAGAATTTCGTGACGGGCGGTGGACTGAACAGGGAGAACAGGAACTCCGGTCACTGGCCTCGTCGGCGTCGGTGATCGGTTATCAGCTGATTCGCTACACGGAGAGACGCAGCGGTGATCAATATTTGATTCTGAATGAAAATCCCCAAACAAGCAACAGGCGCTACTGGGGAACCTATGTGTTCTCCCCGACAGCGCGCCATGAAGCCATTATTCAGGTGCCAAGGCCTTTGTTCGAAGTCAGTACCTTCGAGTATGGGGTATCATTGTTCAAACGTCTGGGTGCGCGTGCGCTGCTGATCGGAGGCGCCCACCATG
Source organism: Zetaproteobacteria bacterium (assembly GCA_003695905.1). Lineage (GTDB taxonomy): Bacteria > Pseudomonadota > Zetaproteobacteria > Mariprofundales > Mariprofundaceae > J005. Next base: position 13,921 of record RFGS01000088.1, read on the forward strand.
AGGCCAACCTTGATCGCTCTTCGGATCTGATCAAGATCCGTAACATTGCCAATGTGTTTAATCTGGTGAATCAGGTGCTCCTTCGGGAGGCAGGGGCTGTACCCATGTTGGTCATCCAGTGCCGCGGCTTTGGCGCCAAGCCGAATATTGCCAGACTGCCCGATGCAGATGTTCTCCTCGGTTACAGCGATGGGGTCATTGATCCCTCGGAGCAGACAGATCTCGAGCAAAACCTTTATCAGGCCATGGTGGATGATGGGCTGAAAGTGCGCATTGTGGATGGCAGGCCGGACACGATCGGTTATGAGGTCGGTGCTCTGCCGCAATCATTGTATCTGAATCAGACACGCAATAAGACCTTTGCCGTGCTTTGGCTTTCCTCCCTGACACGTTACAGCTATCGACAGCAGAATGAGAATTTCGCCCAGGCCGTCCAGTTTCGCGCGCTTGGCCTGTCGCAGGTGGATGACGAGCTGCGCGATTATCTTGCAAGCCATCGCTGGAGCAAGGAAGGCAGGATACCAGCAGGTCTTAAGAAGGCTATCGCACGCTATGTCGCCAGCCAGGACATTGTCGCTCTGCAGGAACTGACAAAGGAATGGCCAGACTATGTCTTCGGCCGATTGGTCGATATCAATACCCATCAGTCCTTTTTGATTGTCAGGGAAGGACAGCGCATTCTTTTGGTGGCCAACCTCGTTCCCCGCGAGACCGAGCGTGCATTTCATGCCAAGCGCACAAAGGCGCCCGACAGGCTTGTCGAGCGGTTCGTCGTGACCCGTGCCGCCTGGCTGTTCCTGGAGGGGGGACAGTAGATGCGAATCATTCGACACCATCATGTTCTGCTGCTGATCATCCTGGGCGTGGTGCTGTGGTACGCTTGGCCTCAATTGAGCCTTCTGCAAAAGGACATGGGCGGCAGACCTGTGAATCAATTGCGTCTTGCGGCCTCGTATTCCAGCATTGGATATGTGCTCGATCGCGAGCAATGGACCCGCTTTCCGGTCAATACGGCGCTACAGTCCATACGGTTGGTCAGTAATGCGACCATCCCCTCGGATGCGGCTGTTGGCGGTGCCGATGTGGAATGGGGATATGCCATTCAGATCCAGTTTCTTGATCGCAAGCGCCGTATTCTGCGTGATCACGTTCATTATTACCGATCCAAGGTGACATGGTTCGAGGATCAGCGCTTCTCCGGTCCGATTACCTCGTCGTTCTTTATTGACCCGAAGATTCAGCCAACGGATGGACGTGTCAGCCTGATCAGCCTGCGAGGTGTGCCTGCAGCCACCAGCATCAGGGTGCGCATTGCCGCCATGGATCCAGGTGTTCGTGATGTCGTGCTGCGCGTGTATGCGCCCGAACGCGTGCCCGAACACAAGCTTGCCACGGCTTGGAGTCACTTGAGCCTGGAGCAGCGCAAGAGTTTGGCCAGGGGCAATGTTTATGACATTGATCTGCTGACCGAGGAAGAGCGCAAGAACCTCGTCCGCCAGCGTTGGGTGGGTGTGGGTCCGGTGGGGGTGGCGGGCCAGCATTACCGCATCAGAAAGATCTATACGTTTCGTAATATCGAGGGTGTCGAACTCGCCCAACCCGTGCCACCGTTCGGCCTGTATGTGTCCGAGACCCGACATGGCGTGATTCCGATTCCAGACGGCGGTGGCCATGTGTTGATGCGCTTTGAGCGCGTGAACATCGAGGATCAGTCTTCCGGTTTTCTGAAATTGCGCTGGATGGACCCGGGTGGGCGCGTGACCAGAACGTTTGAGGAAAAGTGGCAGGGCCCCCGTCATCTTGTGGAGATGGATCTGGACGCAGGCACATTGGAGATCATCAGCAATCATGAAGGAGCTGTGCGCGCCTTTGTTGAGCGCCAGGGTCAACAGCAGGAGATCACGCCCAGCTATCCGTATCTGGCCATCTACTTAACTGGCGAAGAGCTGGTTCAGTTTGGCGTTCATCATGTGTTGAATCAGCCGACGGTCATGCGTTTTGATATAAGGCGTGTCTGGCTGGAAGGGACGCCGGATGCCTGCAGCGGAGTGGACTATCGCCTGCTGGATCGCAGCGGACGTGAACTGGCCCATGGCACGATGAATGCGCCTGCTTCTCCTTCAGCTTATGACATCATGACAGGAGGATGGAGTGACGGCAGGGTTTCCGATCCAGTCAGACATTATCTGTGGCTGCCGGCCGATGTTGCAAGTGTGGCGTTTAGTTCGGTCTGCCCACTAGGAGTGAATGGCTACGACCGTCCATACGGGTTTATCTGGACCACGCATGTTCCGGAGGACTACGATGTGGCCAAGACACTTGATCTGAAGAGCCGCATCCCCGGTTGGTTCAGTGTCCGTCCCGTGAACCTCAAATCGCTGCTGCTGCGTAACCGAACCCCGTTGATCCAGGTTCAGATTCATCCTCGAGCGGAAGAGGAGGTTCGGGCACTGATGGCTGGACAGTATCATTGGCAGGATTATCAACCGGAAGGGCATCATTATGCGCGCTGGCTTCTGGTGCCCCGCGAAAGTCCGTTACCGCCGCGCAAGCGCTCTCTGCCCGGCTTCTACCTGCGCCTGGAACCGGATCAGGAAACGGCGGTTCTGCTGGATAGCGAAACCGGTGCCATGAGGCCGAACCTGATCTTCATTCGCAATACGGCACGTCCTGGAAAAATAAGTCTGCGCGTGGATGACCGAAGCTATGCACGACTCGATGTGGCCGGGCTTGTTGGGGAGGTTAGGCTGCCCATGCTCAAGGCCGGCAAGCATCGTCTGTTACTGCAGACGGATCAGGCAACGACCTGCTATATCAGCCATGCCAATGCGATGGAACATGTGTATATCAAGAGACTTGTCTATCCTGTCGGCAAGGCTCCGCTGAACTTCGTGGTCGAAAAATCAGCTACCGAGCCGGAAAAAGTACTTTCAGCGCGTCTGTTCATGCCAACCGGACGATTGGCCCCGGTCAGAGTGCATGTGCGCATCACTGGTGCGAAGCGGCCTTTTTATCGCCGTTTGAATGGCTGGACCTTTGTGGAGCGTGTATTTGTTGTCGCACCTCCTGAGCAGATCGAGCGCGCTCCTGTGCTAGGCAAGGCCGCTATGTACATGGATATGGGACAATCCTTCTTTATTCCGCTCCGCGCTGATCTTCCCCCCGGCAGATATACCATCTCGCTAAGCCTTGAACAGGATATACAGGGTTTTGTGGCTCTGACTAATGTGTTGCCCGGGGCATATGAAGAACGCCAGATGGTCGAGGAGGCAGCCATTGAGAACGCTGTGGAGTATTAGCGTGCTGGCCTGTGGGCTGTTGCTGCTGCCTAGCACCTGCCTGGCTGTTGAGTCTCCGTCGCTGATGGAGCGGTTTTCACAGGTGAGTCGGGGTGCTCATTACGAGCCACCCTCAATGGAGGCATTCGAACAAGCACGCAAGACTTTTCTGGAGATGTTCGTGAACCAACATATACCATGCGACAAGTTGAAGAGCCTGGGCTTTCGCATTGTTCGCATGCCATTGAAGAACGAGTCATGGGTGATCATCGAGGATGCTCTTCATCGCGGAGCGGGCCTGTACGCGGTCCGGTCTGAGCCAAAGCAAGGTGTGCCGCTTTTACTGCAGGCGCCACACAGCTTTTTCGACCGCTATACCCGGGAGCTGGCCGTTCAATGGATGCAGGAGGGTGGGGTTACTGCTGTTGCATGGAACACCACGCATCGTTATCAGCTTGATGACGGGCGTTCGGATGTGGCGCATCAGGATATCAGCTTTTTCCAGGCCTTCATGCTGGCCTTTGCGGAGGCTTATCCATCCGGTGGGATTATCCAGTTGCATGGGTTCAGCAGTGAAAAACGCAGGGACAGCGATGCAGCCAGCGCCGACGTCATCCTTAGCAATGGCACACTGCACGCATCAGTGATCATCAAGCGTATTGATGATTGTCTAGACGACCTGCTCGTCGGGGCATCGCGGGTTTTTCCTGATGAGGTTGGTGAACTGGGGGCTACAAGCAACCGCAATGCACGGGCATTGCGAGCCATCGGATTCGAGGGTTTTGTGCATGTCGAAATGAGCCAGGCATTGCGCAAGAAACTCAGCGACGTCTGGTTTCTGCGAAACCGTTTCGTGCGGTGCATTGAGGGGGGGTGGAGATGAAAAAACCGATGGCACTCTGCCTGTTGTTTTCGGCAATGCTACTGCTTCCGGTCTCGATGCAGGCCGAAGTGGATAGGGTGGCGATGCGCATGGTCGATGGCTTGGAGCGTCCCCTGCGCTGGGACAATATCGAAGGCAGTCCGTGGTGGATAGCCGGTACTCGACTGCATTATTCACCCCGCAGGGACATGCATGTCGCAACTCTTGAACAGGGCCAGGCCATTATGCTGCAGGTTCCAGCCGGAGAAGCGCTGCGCATCTACCGCCCTGACCAGCAACTCTCTGTCGAACAACTCAGCATTCAGATTTCCGACGGAAGTGGCCTTTTCACAACCTTCAG
>RFGS01000089.1 GCA_003695905.1 Zetaproteobacteria bacterium
CCAGGCCACGAACAGACCCATTGAAACGGCATCGGACCACAAGGCCATGGCCAGTCCGAGAAAACCGGCAGCCATAATCAGAGGAAGAATTCTCAAGGCACCCAGACGCATCAGGGCTCCCTGAAGGAAAGGCTCGCAGTGAAATCATCGCCGCGTAGAAGACGGCGCCACCAACCCTCCATCTGCTTGCCATCAAAGCTTTGCAGACTGACTTCCAGATCATAAAGCTGCCCACTCTCAAGCAGACTCCGATCCACAACCGGATAGTGACGAAGCCTCGTCAAGAAACTGATGGCCTCGTTCAATCTGTTCACGGAACGCACGATTCCCGTGGAGCGGTCCTCGAGAACCCAGCGACGGGACAACAGATCCGGCCTTACATGTCGTACAACTTCAATATCGGCGATTTCTTCATCCGGCCAGTATTGCCTGCTGCGACTGAGCGTAAGATGCCAGATCACGGTCATGGCAATGCCGGAACGCAATGTCTCGCGAACATGTGCGACATCGGCGGGCCAAATGGCATCGCAGTACACGACCAGCTCATCTCGGTCGATCTGCAGGGCATGCTTCTCATCGGCCAAGGCAAGCCCCATGGCCGAAACGGCCAAGGTCCAGGGTAGCCACCATCGCAACAACTTCGAGAGGGATTCACGCATTAAGCGCCAGTGTAGCGGCGCTTCCTCCCGAATTCGAGCGCATCATTGATCCGGTACATGCTTTTGGGAGCTCTCAAAAGAGGCTATGTTTCAATCCATGCAAGCTGTTCCCTGTTCAGCGACCCTCGTCACGCGGCGCTATCGCGTGCGCGAAGAAGACCTCAACATGTATCGCCTGCTGCATGGTGGCCGCATGCTGACCCTTGCCGATGAAACTGGATTCCTTTCAACGCGATGTTTGACTCAGCGGCCATGCCTGACCCGAGCCGTCCATCAGGCCGCCTTCCATCGCCCCGCCGGCCAGGGCGAAATGATCGAGTTTGCTGCCTGGGTGGTCCTGACAGGACAAACCAGTCTGTGGTGTGCTGTGACTGCATCATGTGCACGGTACCGAAAGCTATTCGATGGCCTCTTCGTGTATGTACTGCGGAATGGTGAGCCGCATGATCTGCCACAGATGCAGGTGGAAAACCCTGAGGAGAAATACTGGCAAGACCGAGCACGGCGCTTACGCACCAGTCTTCGTCCGGCTCAGCCACCCGAACCGGAGGCCGGCGAGGCCCAGGCGCCCTGAAGATCAGGCAATAGCTCGCGCATGGCTTCCGCTTTCCTGCGCGCCACTTGAGGTGAAAAAAGCTCCGGCAGCCGAACCCGAAACCAATGTCGCCCCCCGACATCCACGCCAGCCACCTCAGCATGGATGCCTTTTTCCTCCAACCTCCGTCGCATGTCCTCCGCCTCGCGCCTGATGGCATGCGAACTGAGATTGACATGATAAGACCGCAGGCCGGACCGGGCTTCCGATCTCATGGTTTCTGCTCGGTAAGGGGGGATGGGGTCTGCAGCGCCCTTTCCCTGCCAATCCTCATCGCCCCAATCATCTTCCTCCCAGTCATCCTCCTGGGATTTTTTGGGGATCTTGCCATCGTGGATCAGATAGTCCCGATGCTGGAACCAGGCCTCACGCGTGAAGACATAGGGATCAAGCGCCAATTCATCCCGCATGTTCGTCGCACTCATGGCACGAGAACGAAGGTCGATGAATTTCAATGCAGTCAGGGCAAGGGTCGCCTGGGGTGAAATGACGAATGACAACCAAAACAAGCCATCGGTCAACGTGGAGGTCAGAAAATCCGGCGTCTTGCGTACGGAATTTGGCCCAAACACCGGATAAATAAGGTAAGCCCCCCTGCCTACGCCCCATACAGCAAGGGTTTGACCGAAATCCTCCTCATGCTTCTCAAGACCCATCCCGGAAGCCACATCGACAAGCCCCCCGAGACCGATCGTGGAATTGACGAGGAAGCGACCGAAATCCTCGAACCCCTGCTTGCCCTTGCCCTGCAGGAAGTCATTCAACACCGTATTCAGATAGGACCAGTTGTCATAAAAATTGGAAATGCCGCGTTTCAGCACATCAGGCGTCAAATCCCTGTAGGCCTGGGTCACTGGCTTCAATGCGACCCGGTCGACGGCATCGTTCACGCCATCCGTGAAGCGGTTCACCGGCTCGATCGGATCATAATGGTTCTCAGGTGTCGCACAGGAGACGAGCAGCATGCTCATGGCCAGCAAAGCCATGCCTTGCGCAGCAGAAAGCCATCGACGATGCAAATCGAGCGTGCTCCAGGTCATGAATCCACTTCCTCCCTATGGACACGGATTAGGATACCGACGATGTACGCTCTCGATATCCTCAAGCAAGCTGTCCGGCAAGTATAGCTCAATGGAGTCAAGATTGGCGCGCAATTGTTCCAGATTGGTTGCACCAATGATAACACTTCGCACAAAAGGCTGGCGCAAAACGAAAGCCAGTGCCATCTGAGCAGGATCCATGCCGTAGTTCCTAGCCAGCTCCACATAGGCGCGTGTGGCTGCCCGACCCTGCGCAGTTGAATAACGCGTATACTGCTCAAACAATGTCAGCCGTGAACCGGCCGGTTTGTTGCCATCCAGATACTTTCCGCTGAGCACGCCGAAGGCCAGGGGCGAATAGGCCAGCAAGCCCACATCCTCGCGACAAGAAATCTCCGCAAGCCCAATCTCGAAACTTCGATTGAGAAGATTATACGGATTCTGAATAGAGACGATGCGTGGCCAGCCGCGCTGCTCGGCTAAGGACAAGTAGCGCATGACGCCCCAAGGGGTCTCATTGGAAACCCCGATGACACGAACTTTCCCCTGTTCGACGAGAATGGACAAGGCCTCCAAGGTTTCCTCGATGGGTGTCATGCTCTCATCGGGATCATGCTCATAACCCAGTCTGCCAAAAAAATTCGTGTTTCGGTCGGGCCAGTGAATCTGATACAGATCCAAGTAATCGGTGCCCAATCTGCGCAGGGAACCCTCGCATGCCTCCAGAATGTTCTTCTTGTCCAACCTGGCCTTCCCCTCTCGAATATGGGGACACCAGTGGGTCGGTCCGCACACCTTCGTAGCAAGCAGCACATCCTGCCTGCGCCCGGTCTTGCGAAACCAGTTACCCAGAATCGTTTCCGTGGCCCCATAGGTTTCAGGGCGTGGAGGAATCGAATACAGCTCTGCCGTATCGATTAGGTTCACGCCGGCATCTAGGGCCATGGCTAACTGCTCGAAGGCATCCTTTGCCGTGTTTTGCTCGCCCCAGGTCATTGTTCCCAGAGCCAGTCGGCTGACTTGCATGCCAGCCGTGCCCAAGTTCGCATACTGCATCAGATGCGTCCAGTTGCAGGGTCGGGAATGATCAAGGGCTGCTCAAATTTCAGATCGATGCTCTGGAAAGACTCCAGCGATGTATTCCGGACCTGGGACCAGAAAACACGGTCGATCCTCAGCCAGCGATCAATGCAGTTCTGGTCAAGCCCCTCTTCCTCCAAGGCCTCACGCAACAGTTGCTGCCTGAGTTCCAGCAAACGCTGCGGAATGTACATGCGGCGATGAGCCAGCTCCAGATCACGTCCTGGATAGGGCCTCTCGCTGCCAAACTTCTCAGCCATAAATTGGCTTTGGCGCAACTCGATGCTTTGCTGACTGTGCCCGGAAAAAAAGCGCCC
>RFGS01000090.1 GCA_003695905.1 Zetaproteobacteria bacterium
GAAAGACGTGACGCGATCCGCCGCAATCACACGGCCACGCACCTGCTCCATGCGGTTTTGCGTCAGGTGTTGGGCACCCATGTGAAGCAATCCGGCTCCCTGGTCGAGCCCAACCGTCTGCGCTTTGATTTCACGCATCACCAGGGTTTGAGCGATGACGAGTTGCGTCGCATTGAGCTGCTGGTCAATCAGGCCATCTGGGCAAATGACGAGGTCACGACGAAGCTGATGAGGCAGGAGGAGGCCTTGCAAAGCGGCGCAATAGCATTGTTTGGTGAAAAATACGGGGACGAGGTGCGCGTAGTGAGGGCTGGATTCTCGACCGAACTGTGTGGCGGCACGCATGTAACGAGAACCGGCGATATCGGTCTGTTCAGGATCCTGTCCGAAAGCGGCATTGCTGCTGGCATACGTCGCATCGAGGCCTTGACCCATGCAAGGGCCTATGCCTCTTTTGTCGGGGATGCAAGCGTGCTTGATGATATCGGTGCAAGCTTGAAGGCGCGCAAGGATCAGGCCCTGGATGCCGTGCATACCCTGCAGCGGCGACTTAAGGAACTGGAACAGGAACTGGCCGCTGAAAAAGCCAGGCAAGCGATCAGTCAGCTCGATGGGCTGCTCAAGCAAGTCAGTGAGTTTGATGGTGTGCGCCTGCTTGTGGCAGAGGTTCGAGATGTTCCCGACCTTAGGGATTTCATGGACAAGGCCAAGGCCAAGCTGAAATCAGGCATTATCGTGTTCGGGCAGAAAAAGGGTGACAAGGTGCAGTTGATCGCCGGGGTGACCAAGGATCTGAGCGGGCGTTTCCATGCCGGACGGATCGTGCGCAGGCTGGCGGAGATGTGTGGCGGCAAGGGCGGGGGAAAGCCCGAGATGGCCATGGCTGGTGGCACGAATCCAGAAAGTCTATCTGAGGCGCTGGCATCCGTGCCTGATGTTTTGAAGGGCGAAATAGCCGAATGAGTCTCTGCACAACGTGGATGTGAGCCGGGGTTCATCATGAACGCTGCGCCCGTCTGGATCACCCTGCTGACACTTGCTTATCTTGCGGCCGGATGGCTTTGCTACCAACAGCGCAGACAACTGAGGCTTCTTGGCTCCAGGCTGGAATCTTCTTCCAAGGAACTGACTGAACTCAGGATTTCGCTAGCGGATAAGGATGCACGCCTTGAGGCTGCATTGGCCAGCCAGTCCGAAATGAAGCGCCTGCTGGAGGTGGCATCAGAAAATCTCGAGGCCGTTCGTCGGGAAAAGGAGCGCTTGCAGGCGCGCCTTGCCGAGATGGAAGGCATTTTGCAAAGCGAGCGCAAGGCCGCCAAAGAGCAGCTTCGCGAACTGGAGCGGGCGCGGCAGACGCTGGCTGCTGAATTCAAGCAACTGGCCCATGACATCTTCGAGCAGAAAACCCGAAGTTTTTCGGAAACAAGTCGTAAGAGTCTTGATCAGATTCTTGATCCGATCCGCCAGCAATTGGGCGAGTTCCGGCGACGCATGGATGAAATCCATCGTCATGAAGTCGATGCCCAGGCTGCATTGCGTCAGCAACTGGAACATCTGCAGCAGCTCAATCAACAAATGAACGAGGAAGCACGCAATCTTACCCGCGCATTGAAGGGCGACAAGAAAGTACAGGGCGACTGGGGCGAACTGGTTCTGGAGAGCGTGCTCGAGCAGTCAGGGTTGCGTAAGGGCATCGAGTACACGACCCAGCATAGTCATCGCGATCGCGAAGGCAGGTTGAAGCGGCCGGATGTGATCATCCATTTGCCCGATGGCAAGCATCTGATCATCGATGCCAAGGTTTCGCTCGTTGATTACAATGCCTATGTAGCAGCCGAAAACGAGGCGGACAGACGTGCGGCCTTGGAGCGACATGTGAAGGCTGTGGGGCAGCACATCGAGCAGCTCAGTCGCAAAGACTATGCAGCCTTGACAGGCTTGAAGGCACCTGATTTCGTCTTTTTGTTCATGCCCATCGAGGCTGCATTCATGGTGGCCTTCCAGCACGACCCGTCATTGTTCAGCAAGGCCTTTGAGCGGAACATTGTGGTCGTGACACCGACCACACTGCTGGCCACATTGAAAACGGTTGAATATCTGTGGCGCAATGAGCGTCAGAATGAAAATGCCAGACGGATTGCCGATCGTGCCGGCGCGCTTTATGACAAGCTGCGTGGTTTCGTGGAGGATTTCGAAAGATTGGGTGTTCAGTTGGCCACGGCCCAGAAAAGCTATGATAGTGCGCGCAACAAGCTGGTTAGCGGGCGCGGAAACGTGATCAGACAGGCCGAGCATTTCGTGGAGTTGGGTGTGAAGGTGCGCAGGCGATTGCCGGCTGGCATCAGGGAGGAAGCGGGCATGGATGCCCTGCAGCAGGAAGATGCAAAGCAGTCGTCAAACGATACATCCCAGGCAGAGGATGATTTGTGACCGTCTATGCGGTCGGCGACATCCAGGGTTGTGTTCGGGAGCTTGAGATCGCCCTGGATCGGGTACGCTTTGATGCAGCCAAGGATCGCCTGTGGTGCGTGGGAGACCTCGTCAACCGCGGTCCAGCCTCCCTGGAGGTGCTGCGCCTGCTGGCAAGTCTCGGTGATGCCTGTACAGCCGTTCTGGGCAACCATGACCTGCTGTTGCTGGCCTTTGCCGCGCGCGATGCTTGCCCGAAAGATCCCGGCCTGGCCCGAGTGCTGAGGGCTCACGATGCACACGAACGACTGGAATGGCTCCGTCACAGGCCGTTTATGCATTCCGATGCCGATTTAGGCTGGATGATGGTGCATGCCGGGCTGCATCCTGAATGGACTATCGCTGAGGCCATGGGGCGAGCTGCTGCCTTGCAGGCCTTGCTGCAAGGCAGTAGATGGCGGGAGTTTGCTCAGATCCTGGTGGATGAGGAGCCAGCTGAGCGCCAGCCCGCGTGTGCCCCCATGAAGCGAGCCGTGTTCAATGCTGCCGTGTTTACGCGGACACGATATTGCACGGCTGATGGTCGCTTTAACTGGAAGGTGCGCAGCGGCCAAAGCAAGCGCAAGGGTGATGCACCATGGTATGCCCATCAGCGTCTGACCTGGCGTGTTCCGGAGCGAAGGCTTGTGTTCGGGCACTGGGCTGCACAAGGCCTTGTACTCGATCAGCCGCATGTGCTGGGGCTCGATTCAGGCTGCGTCTGGGGTGGGGCACTGACCATGGCCGAACTGCTGCCCGGCGGCGAATATCGTCTGGCTGCAAGGGTTGAAAGCCCAGGTTACAGATCCGTCTCCCACTGACCGATCACGGGGGCATGATCGGAAAAGCGTTCCATGCGGTCATGAATACCGGCCATGCTTGCCTGTTCGGCTATGCCCGGTGTGCTTATCAGATAGTCAATGCGCCAGCCGACATTCTTGGCTCTGGCCTGACCGCGGTTGGACCACCAGGAATAGGCGATATCTTGCGGGTGAAGCTGTCGGAAGGTATCGACAAAACCAGCATCCAGCCAGCGTGAGAACCAGGCCCTTTCCTCGGGAAGGAAGCCAGAGTTTTTTCGGTTGCCGCGCCAGTTGCACAGGTCTATGCGTTGATGCGCGATGTTCATGTCGCCGCAGACAATCAGCTCGCGTCCGCGGTCCCTCAGCTGTTGGATGAATGGCAGGAAGCGCTCGAGAAAGCTCATCTTCCTGGCCTGTCGAAGCGCCGAGCTCGATCCTGAGGGGAAATAGACACTGATGATGGAAAGGTTTTCGAAATCGGCCTGCAGATAGCGGCCTTCCCTGTCGATATCGTCCCAATTCTTCTCCGGATCGACGGATGAAAAGCCTTCATGAACAGCCAGCGGCTGCTTGCGTGAATACAGGGCCACGCCGGCATAGCCGGCCTTTTCCGCATGTGAGAAAAAGGCGTGGTAGTCACGGAGGCGGGCAGCCTCGGGGATCTGATGGGCCATTGCCTTGATTTCCTGCAGGCACAGGATGTCGGCATTCTGATGCGAAAACCATTCAAAGAAGCCTTTTGCTGTGGCCGAGCGGATGCCGTTGACGTTGCAATTGATGATCTTCATCAGCGGGGCTGCCATGCGTTCAGGGCTTCAAGATAGCTGTCGATGTCCTTGGTTTTCTCGGGATCCGGCACGAAAACCCCCATCTGGCCCGTTTTCAGATGCTCAAGCCAGCCGCCGAGAAACTGTGCATAAAGCAGGTTCATGCTCTGCTCATTACAGGCTGCATCCGGGCCAACATATTCGGAGCTGGATGCAATCTCACCTCGCACAGCGATGTCCAGGTTGCCGATGATGGGCTCGCTCCGCGTGTCCAATGCCCGAAAGCGCCCGTCGGTATCGAGATAGACAAGCCAGGGTATGCCCGGGGTCAGCGAAGCGACCACACCGATCAGATCGTTCTTTTGGGGAATGGGGGGTGTGTGAAAACGATGCGGCACGGCATGAGCGAAGATGCCGCGCATCCAGAAATCGAACTTTCCGGGTCGGCCCACCAGCTTCAACTGTCCATCAGCCGTTTTTTTTAGGCGCTGACCTGTCCATTGTTCTGCTTCATCAACATCGGTGATGCGTTTGTCGCCCTCCTTGAGGGATTCGCCGTACTTGCAGGTCCGCCAGGAACCATCCTCCTGCAGGCGCCATGCTTGCTTGCCTGAATCGCTGAGCGCATCGATCGTGTAGCACAGATTGTGCATTTCTTCTGCATGGATATTCATCGTATTGCCTTCATTGAGCTGATTCGAGGTTGTCCTGTGCGTGCATCGATGGAAAGACAGATTTCACCACGTAACAGCCGCAAGAGATCACGGCCGACCAGCTCATAGCGCCAGCCCTTGAGGCATGCTAGCGCTGGCGGTTCTTTCTTGCATCGGTGCCCCCATGAGGCCAATGCCGACAATTCCGCCTTGTCAGCCAGGATGGACGGAGCGATGGATCCGCTTTCAGCCTTCAGGCGTACGAGCGTGTCCAACATTTCGCAGCGCAGGTCCGTGCCTGGCGCTAACTGCCTGCGTTTGGGTGGCTCTGGCCATTGTTCGGGTGCCATATGGATGCCCTGATGCCAGGCTCGAAGGATCGCTTTTCCCGCATGTTGTATTAGCGCATGGTTCAGTCCCCTGATCCGGCTCAGCGTCTGCAGGTCGAGTTCTTTGCGTCGGGCGATGTCCACCAGGGTTTCATCGGACAGGATCCGGCGGCGGGGCATGTTGCGCCTTCTTGCTTCGACCTCACGCCATTTGGCCAGCTCCCGCAGGGCTGCTAGATGTGCTCCCTTGAGCCGATTGGCTCCTTTGACGCGCCAGAACACCATCTCATCCTGTTCTGCATAGTTTGCAGGGTCGCACAGCATGGCCTGTTCTTCCTCAAGCCATGCCAGCCTTCCCCGCGCCTGCAGTTCATCCCGCAGCTTCTGGAAACATGGCATCAACCAGATGACATCATCGGCGGCATAATCGAGCTGGCGCGGGTCAAGGGGGCGCTGCAACCAGTCGCTGAAGGA
>RFGS01000091.1 GCA_003695905.1 Zetaproteobacteria bacterium
CGACCCATTGGTATTCTGGACTCCGGTATCGGCGGCCTAACCGTCGTTAGCGAAATACGCGCCTTGCTGCCTCATGAGCATCTCGTCTATCTAGCTGATCAGAGCATGATTCCCTATGGGAACAAGGATGAAGCCTGGATTCGAGAGCGAGCCTTGCTTCTTGCCCACTGGTTGCATCAAGAACAAGGCATCAAAATACTTGTCATAGCCTGCAATACAGCCACAGCTGCCGCTATCACCGCATTGCGTCAGACACTGCCCTTCCCTGTGGTGGGCATGGAGCCTGCCGTCAAGCCAGCCAGCAGGGTCACGCGAAACCGGAGAATCGGTATCCTGGCCACAGAAGGAACCCTGAAAAGCGCCCGTTTTTCAGGCCTTCTGCGTACCTTCGCCGAGGGAATGCAGGTTTTCACGCAACCGTGCATCGGCCTGGTGGAAGCCATAGAGCAAGGTGATCGGGAGCGTATCGACAAGCTGCTTGCAGACCATGTGAAACCGCTCCTGCATCAACAGGTGGACACCATCGTGCTTGGCTGCACCCATTACCCCCTGGTTCGCAGTCACATTGAGGCGCTGGCTGGACCAGACATCACCATCATCGAAACAGGAGCTGCCGTTGCACAACAGACTCGCCGGCAGCTTCTGCATCACGCGCTCAAAAACCCAAGCGACGCTCAACCATCCCTGACGCTCTTCAGCACATCATCGGCAGACAAGCTGCGAAAAGCGGTCGAACGCATGTTGCCGCACTATCCGCCTGCGACCTATGGCTGCGCGCGCTTGGATGACAACTCGTCTGTAACGGATTCAAAGGCTTCCAGCTGACTGGGCTCAGAAAACCATTCCTTCGGCGTCCTGCCTGCCCTGGCATGCGCCTTGCGGAAAGCCTCGGACTGTGTCCAGTTTTGAAAGGCCTCCCGGGACTCCCAGATGGTCATGACAACATGGTGATCACCTGCCCCTTCGACCGGACGCAAAACCATGTTGCGCACGAAGCCGGGTACCTCGGCCAGCAGACTCTCCCTGGAGCGGAAACGCTCCTCGAAGTCCGCCCAAAACTCCGGCCTGATGCGAAAGCGATTCATCGTGACAAACATCAGCCGCGCTCATTCAAGGGAATGTAGGGCTTGTTGTGCTCACCCACATAAATCTGCTGGGGCCGGTAAATACGGCTCTTGCCCAGTTGTTCCTTCCAGTGGGCAAGCCATCCGGCCACACGGGCAATGGCAAAGATCGGCGTGAACAGATCGGTGGGGATGCCCAACTTGCGATAAACGATGCCCGAATAGAAATCGACATTCGGACATACCCCCTTAGCCCCCAGTGTATCGCGGGACAAATCCTCAATCCTTCTCGCAATGTCGTAGGTAGGGTCGCCTCCCATCTTCTCTGTGAGACGCACATAAAGCTTTTGCAGCAGTGTGGCACGGGGATCCTTGGTCTTGTAGACCCGGTGACCGAGGCCCGGAATCTTCTCCTTGTTCTCCAGCTTGCGGTGCAGGTATGCCTCGACTCGGTCGACCGAGCCAATCTCGTCGAGCATACGCAATACATCCTCGTTGGCACCACCATGCAATGGACCCGATAGCGCTCCAATCGCCGCACTGATGCAAGTATAAGGATCTGCCCGGGTCGAGGCTGTCACCAGCGTCGAGAACGTGCTCGCATTCATCGTGTGCTCTGCATGCACGATCAGGGCGACATCCATGATGCGTGCAGTCAAAGGATAGGGCTCCTTGCCGGTGAGCATGTAGAAGAAATTGGCTGCATGAGGCAAATCATCCCTCGGGGGGATCGGATCATCGCCGTGACGCATGCGGGCATGCGCGGCCACCAGGGTGGGCAACTTGGCGATCAGATTAACGCAAACATGGCGAACCGTGGCCTCATCGAGCTTTCGGTCCAACGAATGTGGCAACGGATAGAACATGCCCAACACGGCCACCGTGGCTTGAAGCGCATCCATCGGGTGTGCGCTCTCCGGAAAATGCTTCATGATGTCGCGTATTCGAAACTTGATCCGTCGATGTTCGCGCAGCTCGGCATCAAAAGCCTTGAGCTCTTCCGCATTGGGCAGGCGTCCATAAAGCAGCAACCATGCCGTTTCCTCGAACGAGGATTGTTCAGCCAGTACTTCGATATCAATACCACGATATTCGAGGTGACCCCGTTGACCATCGACATAGGAGATGGCTGATTCGGCAACCGGTATCCCGGCCAGCCCAGGGGAGTAACATGGTATGTCAGGATGCTGCTGCATGACAAATCACCTCCATCCGTTGACGAAAGGCCGGCAGTATATCAAACCCTCAGGGCCGTGGCTTCCCCCTGCTTCCCATTCAGTTGCCGCCCAGCGGATGGTGCTGCTCGACCAAGTCACGAAGACGAGCTCTTGCCACGTGCGTGTAAATCTCAGTGGTCGAGATGTTCGCATGGCCGAGCAGCAACTGCACCGCCCTGAGATCAGCACCATGAGTGAGCAGATGGGTTGCAAACGCATGGCGAAGCGTATGCGGCGACGGTGGTGGCGAAATACCCGCCCGCTCTGCGTAGCGTCGCACATGCTGCCAGAAATTCTGCCTACTCATCATGCGCCCGTTCCTCCCCGGGAACAGGTATGGGGAAAGGGGGCTGGATGGCCTTGCCTCCAGCCAGCGTTCAATCCATTCGGCAGCGATTTCGCCATAAGGAACAACGCGTTCCTTGTCGCCCTTGCCAACCACACGCACGCATCCCGCAGCCCGATCCAGCGCCGCCAGCGGCAAACCAACGAGTTCGCTGACACGCAGTCCTGTGGCATAAAGCAATTCAAGCATACAACGGTCCCTGATGCCGATGCTGGTTGACACATCAGGCTGCTCAAGCAATCGCTCCACGGCGTCCTCGCCCATGATC
>RFGS01000014.1 GCA_003695905.1 Zetaproteobacteria bacterium
ATGCACAGCATAACGATAATGCTTACCCCGGACAGGGCCATCAGATAGGGAGCAAAGGGAGAAAGAAAATCAGCAACATCTCCAATTAGGCCGAAAAAGCCCGAGATGCCGGCAGCAATCTGTTTAAACATTTGTAGCGTCCAGTTCATGGCTGCTCGACTTATTCCTCCTATGATTGATATCCAAGCCTGATTCTGCGGTCGGACGCTCGGACAATTGCCAGTATAGATTAAAATGCGGAAAACCAAAAACACAGTTCGATCCAAGAACCATTCATGGCGCATGGGTAGAACAATGGCAAGCATGGTCATGCTTGGCCTTTGCCGGCAGTCACGGTTAGCCTTTGGACATGTTGTTGGGTGTTGATACGGGGGGCACATTCACGGACTTTGTTGTATTAGAGAATGGTCGCCTGCGCTTTCATAAGGAGCTTTCAACGCCGGATGATCCCTTCAGGGCCATAGCCCGCGGCATTGCGCAGCTAGGGCTTGATGCCGATGGCCTGCATCTGGTGCATGGCTCGACCGTGGCCACGAATGCCATTCTGGAGCGTAAAGGCGCGCGTGTTTTGTTTGTGACCAATGAAGGTTTTGAGGACATGCTCGCCATCGGAAGGCAATCGCGGCAAGCGCTCTATGATCTGCGTCCTGCATCAAGGCACCATTTGCTACCTGATGGCACGCTGGGCATTCGCGGGCGTATCGGGGCCAATGGAGAGGAGGTTCAGAAGCTCGATGCATCAGGGTTGGAGATTCTTGCCAAGCGCGCAGGGGCATATGATGCCGTGGCCGTTTGCCTTCTATTTTCCTTTCTGAATCCGGCCCATGAAAAGCGCATTGGAGAGTGTCTGGACGGCAAGGTGACGTTTTCATCCTTGTCCCACGAGGTTATGGCCGAGCATCGCGAATACGAACGCGCATCGACGACATTCCTGAATGCCTATGTTGGCCCACTGGTACGACATTATCTTGAGCGCATTCGCGATCATCTCGCTCCGCGACACTTTTTCATCATGCATTCAGGCGGCGGGGTCATGGATGCGGATTTGGCTTCTCGCCAAGCCGTCAAGCTCGTACTTTCCGGCCCTGCCGGCGGTATTGTTGCTGCAGAAGCCGTCTGCAGACAACTTGGGCTGGGGAAGGCGTTGACCTTTGACATGGGAGGCACGAGTACGGATGTCTCCCTGATTGATGGTGCACCAGCCAGGATAACGTCCGGGCAGATGGCAGGCATGCCTGTCGCCGTACCGATGATGGATATTCACACGATCGGAGCCGGGGGTGGCTCCATCGCCTGGATTGACGATGCTGGTCTTCCAAGACTCGGTCCCGAGTCGGCGGGGGCAGATCCCGGTCCGGCTTGCTACGGACGCGGGGGGAGTCTGCCAACCGTAACGGATGCTCATGTCGTGCTGGGCCGCATTCCCGCTCAGATCCGACTGGGTGGCCATATGCCTCTGGATATCGGAGCTGCTATGGGGGCGCTGAAGGCTTTTGGCCATTCCCTGGGCCTGGATGTCTGGCAAGCTGCAAAGGCGGTTATTGATCTGGCCAACGAACACATGCTGGGAGCCTTAAGGGTTGTCTCTGTGCAGAAGGGACATGATCCGTCAGAGTTTGCCTTGATCTGTTTTGGCGGTGCTGGTGGATTGCATGCTTGCGACCTCGCGGAACTGCTGGGCTGCCAGTCCATCGTTTTGCCGCTGGCCTGTGGCGCCTTCTCGGCTCTGGGGATGATCGTCGGCAAACGACAAGCCGATTTTTCCCTGAGCCGGCGCATTGCTTTGTACGATACACACGCCAAAGAGCGCCTCCTTGAGGTGTTTGATTCGCTGAAGGAACGGGCCAGGGGACAGCTTCCCGGTTTGAAGTTGGACTATCATCTGCAGTGTGACATCGGGTATGTTGGTCAAGGCTTTCACCTGACCGTCCCCTTTGGGGGTGAGACCGATGCGATGGTCAGGCAGTTTTTGTCCCTGCATGAACAGCTTTACGGGCACCTGCTGGATCGGGACGTGGAGGTAGTGACGATGCGTCTGACGGCCATTGCCGAAACGCCCACGCTGCAATGGCCTGCGTCGGACATATGCAATGGCCTGTCCCGGCCAGTGGCTTACTCGGAGGTTATGGGGTGCGGCAGGGTGCCTCATTACCGGCGCGATCAATTGGAATGGGGGACGTGCGTGGAGGGGCCGGCTCTAATCCTAGAGGATACGTCCACCTTCTGGCTGAAGGCGGGCTGGTGTCTGCAGGTTGTCGAACACGGCCATATCATGATCAAGCGGGGCAAAAGATGAATGCCGTGCAATTGAGCTTGGCTGCTCACCGATTGGAAAGTATTTGCGAGGAGATGGGAGCAGTGCTCCAGCGCAGCGCGCTTTCTCCCAACATCAAGGATCGACTGGATTTTTCCTGTGCGCTGTTTGATCGCCATGGGGAGCTGGTGGCGCAGGCTGCTCATATTCCGGTTCATTTGGGTTCCATGGTCTATGCCATGCGCGATGTCGTCGGAAGGCTTGACTGGCATGATGGTGATATCGTTGTTTTCAATGATCCCTTTCTGGGCGGTACGCATTTGCCGGATATCACGATGGTGATGCCTGTTTTTATGCAGGGCCGGTGCATGGCCTATGTCGTCAGCCGCGCTCATCATGCAGACGTTGGTGG
>RFGS01000092.1 GCA_003695905.1 Zetaproteobacteria bacterium
CATCTTCTGGCCCCAGGGTTGGCCAAAGACGGCCTGCCCCCCTTCCCATTCGTATGTTTGCTTGTTTCAGGCGGGCATACCATGCTTGTTCGTGTGGATGGTCTTGGACGGTATAAGGTGCTCGGTCAGACGGTGGATGACGCTGCCGGGGAATGTTTTGACAAATGTGCGCGCTTGCTGGGATGCGGCTACCCGGGTGGACCGCACATTGCACGTATGGCACAAGAAGGAGGAGATGCCTCCCGCTTCGCCTTGCCCAGGCCGATGCTGAACCGTGGACTGGACTTCAGCTTTTCCGGATTGAAAACTGCCGTGATGTACGCGCTCAAAAGTAGTGGCGTTGACATGAAGGACCGGCAGTGCCGTCTTGATATGGCGGCCTCCATTGAAGCAGCCATCGGGGATGTTCTCAGTATCAAGGCCATTCGCGCTGCCCGGCAGGAGGGCGTGGAGTATCTGGTTTTGGCGGGAGGGGTTGCGGCCAATCGGTATCTGCGTGAACAGTTGCATGCCAGGGCCCGATTATCCGGCATCAAGCTTTTGGTTCCTGATATCCGGCATTGCACGGACAATGCAGCCATGGTCGCGCATGCCGCTTGGCTGCGCTTTCAAGCGCAGGCGCGCTTTCCTGAAGCATGGGATGCGCGGGCACGCTGGGACCTGCTGGATCTTGAGGGAACGAAAGGGAGATGAAGCATCCATGGGGCGCGAGCCACTCTGGTTTTCTGTGGCTCAGGCCGAAGAAGGGAGCGTTTCTTCCAGCGTCCAGATGGTTTGACCCTTGCTTTCCTTGTGAATACGTTCCAGCAGGGCGCGATGGGAGGCCATTTCCTCTTCACTGATGGGAACCGGTTTACGTTTGGTCAGGGGAGCCGTTTCAATGCGTTCGTTACTCTGGCCAAGTTGGCTCGGAAGGCGAACGAAGCTTCTGGCTGGCTTCGCTGGCATGTCATCGGCAAGTGAGAACTGCCGTCCCCCCGTCATAGCCAAATAGACCTCGGCCAGCAGTTCAGCATCGAGCAGTGCTCCATGCAGACTGCGATGACCTCGCTCCACGCCATAGCGGTCACATAGGGCGTCGAGACTGTTGCGTTGATTGGGATGCCTTTTTCTGGCGTAGACGAGTGTGTCGATGACAGGTATGGCTGCGATATCGGGGCGTCCGCACAGTTGCAATTCATGCATCAGAAAAGCTAGATCAAAAGCAGCATTGTGAATGATCAGGGTTGCTCCCGTGATAAACTCAAGAAAAACATCTGCGATGTCTGCAAACACTGGAGCGTTTTTGACTTTTTCATTGCTGATGCCATGGATGCGGACAACTTCTTCGGGGATGTCCCGTTCTGGATTCAGATAGTAATGGAAGACCTTGTCGTGGCAGATGCTTCGTCTGGCAACCTCAATGGCCCCGATCTCCACGATGCGGTCTCCGTTCAGTGGAGACAGCCCGGTGGTTTCCGTATCAAGAACAACCCATCGCATTGGCCCAGATCCTACCCTTGCAGAAAAGCAGAGCAACGTTATTTGGCGGGGGCCTGCTGACTCCGGCCGAACCATTGTTCCGGGAGTTCGAAAAGTCCCTGCACCATTTTTTTTAGTGCCATTTCGCTTTCCTGTGGTGTGGCTGGTTCCACCTTCGCTTCTTCCAGAGGTCCCTTCATGCGATAGACACGGCTGAACAGGCTGTGGGAGGAATCACCCAGCAAATCCCGGAGCAGGGGGATTTTGTTCAGGATGGCATCTAGATTCTGCAGGGGATGAACGATCATGAGCAGGTCAATATTGTTGTTGGCCAGGTTGATTGTTCCCCTGCCGGCCATGTCCAGGGCCGTGGCCCTCATAGCCAGGTTGTATATATTGAAGTGTTCGTTGGACAGGATGCCTTCCATCTGCAGGCGCTCGTACATCAGTCCAGGGCCTATGAGATCCTTACGCTGTCCGAACAGAATCTTGGGCAGATCGGCAAGACTCATCAATGCCAGCAGGCGTGTTAGCGGGCCACCTTCAAGGATGCGTCCGTCATCGACACGGAGGCGTAGACGGCCATTCATGCCTTCCCACCAGGGACGCTCCTTCATGAAGGTTCCCTCACCGGAGAATAGGGCATGCATTTTTCCACCCATGAAACGCTTTGATAGGCCGCCTTTGACCATGAGGCGTCCGAAATCGCCGGAAACCTCGGCAAAGCCATGCCATAACAGGCTGCCATTTTCAGAAGGCTTGAGTGTTGCTGAAAGGAACAGTTGGTGTCCGGACAGATCAGCTTTCAGCGCGCGGACATCGATCATAGATTTACCTGGTAGTGCGAAATCACAGCTGAGGTTTTCAAGATCCAGCCTGGATGTATGGACATGCCTGGCCCGAAATGAGCCAAGGCTGTCCGTGGCCGAATCGAGTTTCAAGCGCACACCATTCAGAGAGGCTTCGCCCCAGTTGAACCGGTCGATTCGTGCTGCAAGCTCCCATTCCTTGGAGGTGGCCGCGTGTGGCAGTTTGTCAGGCAGTGCCGAGTGATCAAGGAAGCGGGCATCCACGTCCAGCGTCCAGCGCGCTGGGCCAAATGGTGCCTGCACCAGCAGGGAGCCATTGAAGGCTCCCGTCTGCATGTGCTGGACATGGAGGAAAAGCCCCTGGGAATTGAGTTCGCCCTCGCCACGGGCTTGCATGATGGCGTTCTCAATCGTCTGGAAGCGTTCGACGTTCAGCTTCCAGGCTTGCTCCTGCTGTACAATGTTCCCTTTGGCCTGAAGCGAGAGCTGTGCGCCAGCGTCCTTTTTTGTCCCGAGGAAATTTGACCATGATGCCTGGGCAAGATCGAGCGTGCCATCAAAGGCGCCGTCCTTGAAGACCATGGTCGTCGTTACTTGCCCTTGAGGCTTGGCAATTGGGATCTCAAAGTACTGTGCTGCAAAGCCCAGATCGGTTTGAAAACGGGTTTGAAGTGATGCCAGATGCCAGTTCCCTGCGGCCGTCCGCAGGGCATGGAAGCTTGCGCTGCCGTGACTGAGTTCCGTGGAGAAGTTCAGTTCCTTTGCGCTGATCCCCTGATTCAGAACCCAGTCGACTGAACCGTCGTCGATGCGCACGGGGATGGTTTTGATATCCAGTTGCCATGGTTCCGAGGGTTGAAAGCTCAGCTTCATGGCCTCGGGATGGTCAGAGGTTGCGCTCCAGAGCACGTGAAAATGGGCCTCACTGGCTGAGGACCTCCATGAGGCAATGTCCAGCAATTCAGGTTGCTGCCATTTGGCCAGGGCTACCAAGTCCACTTGGCCTGCACCGTTGATGTCCATTTTCAGGTCATCCCAATGGATATCCAGTGTGCCGTTGATATGGCCCGCCCCATGGGGTAGCTCGGCTGAGTGAATAACGCCATGCAAGTGTTCTTGATCAAGACTGATGGTGGCCCGCATATTGTGCAGTTGTCCTCCATCCGTACCCAGGGAGATATCCGCGCCTTCCACGTCTCCCTGGACTGAAAATGCCATGGCCTGCATGTTCGTGGCGGTCGGTGGGGATTTCCAAGGGGTTGCCCAGTTGAGCTTCATCTCAGCCTGTGCTCGATGGATTTGTCCCGCATGCATGCTGGACAGCCAACGGTGCCATGTGGGCGAACCATCCAATCCATGAAGGGCCTGCCAGACCAGTGGCAAGGCCAGATGTGTGGTCGATGCTGTGATGTGTAGTTGTCCATTCATCCATGCTGCTTGGGCATCCATGACATTTCCCGCTTGGCTCCAATGGATGCTGTCGAAAAAAATGCGACTGATTTCCAATGTTCCGTTCTTTCGATTGGCTTCGATAGTTCCCTGCACAGTTAGGCGTTCAGCGGGAATGGGTACCTTTGAAGCCGGCCAAAGTACAAAGTTTGGGTGACCGGCGAGATCGCAATACAGGGACCACTGCGTGGGATGGATGCGGTGCAGGGATGCATGCAATGTTGGAGGGGCATTGTCTGCGCGAATCATGCCATCTGCTAGCCCGTCCAGGCGCAGGATGGTTAGATCGATGTTGACCGGCAGCATATCTTCATCGAGCTGGCCCGTTAGCGTTGTTGTGGGACTGGTCAGCGCCAAGCGGCGCTGTTTATCCAGCGTGAATGTTAGATAGTCCATGTGTCCGGATTGCTGCCCAACCTTCCAGTCAAGGGCAACCCGATCCAGAAGCAATTCACTGTCTGGAATAGCAACAGGAAGCGGTGACTCTGTCTGCAGCAAGTGTAGTTGCAGTCGCCCTCCATGCAGGCGAATCCGGTTGGGCAGGAAATCTGTAAACAGAAGACGCAGGAAAGGAATACGGATGCTTACCTCGCCATCTGCATATTTCAGGTTCGGTGATTCAAAGGAGATACCATCTGAGCGAACCCAGAGATGACCGGCCCAGTACCAAGAAAGTTCTCCGAGATCGAGTGAGGAAAGCCCGAGCTGCTTCTTCAGGTAAACCTCGATTTCAGGCTTGATCGTGGACAGAGGCGGCATTTGCCAGTAGACAAAGGCTGCCGACAGCGCCATGGCCAGAAGTAGAAGCAGCACCATGCGCCGACAACTGGCCAGCGCACTCCTCAACCAACCGGGCATGCCTAGGGAATCAACCCTCTTCCTTCATTCTAGCGATTTTCTCTTCAAGGGCCTTAACAAGTTGCTGGTAGTTCAGTTTGGCAAGCTGTGCCTGAAAATCCTGATAAAATGTGCGCACGAGGCTTGCCCCTTCGATGCGGATGTCATACACGCTCCATCCGTGGTCCGTTTTGTGCAGGCGATATTCTACCGGAATATCCTTGGTGCCATCGGAAACGATGGTTAGAACGCGAGCCTTGCTGCCACGATATTCAACGTCCCGGTATTGAACCGTTTCGCCCTTGTAATCCTTCAGACGGTTGCCATAGGAATACTCGAGCAGTTGGCGGAAGACATCCGTAAAATGAGCTTTTTCAGCCTCATCCAGATGCATCCAGGGCTCCCCCAGGCTGCGCTTGGCCATGGCCGCATAGTCGAACCGACCGTTGACAATGTGACGAATCTTTTCTCGATCTGCTTCCACTAATTTCGTTTTGTCTTCACGTTGTTCAAGCACATCAATGATGCCGCTGACAATGGTCTGGACGACGGCCTTGGGATCCTGAAATTCGTCAGCTGCCACCGCCGAGAAGGGCAGAAGCAGCACAAGCGAGAGCATGATACCGAACAGAGAATGTTTCATGGTAACTCCTTTGAGTGTATTTTTATTGCTTGCCACTGAAGATGTATTTGCTGACAAGGTCTTCGATGTTCAAGGCGGATTCGGTTTCCTCGATTTCATCACCATCGGCCAGGAAGGTGTCTTCCATACCTTGGGTGATGCGAATATAGCGGTCACCGATGATGCCTTTCGTGCGAATAGATGCAAAAGCATCTTCTGCAATCTTGACGTCGTCATTGATCCGCATCACAACCTCGGCCTTTCGGTTGTCGAGAATGTGGACATCTTCCACGCGACCGATCACAACACCGGCCATCATGATGTCACTTCCGTTGCGCACGCCTCCCACGTCATCGAACACAGCTCGAAGTGCATAGCCATGTTCGCCAAGGCCTCCGATTTGGCCGAGCTTGACGGCCATCCAGCCGGCACTGAGCAAGCCAAGGAACACAAAGATGCCGACCGAGATCTCAATGCGCTTGTAGTTTTGCATGTTCACTCCTTCAAAGGAAAAACGAGGTCAGGATGTAGTCGATCATCAAGACTCCTACCGAGGCAATGACCACGGCCTGGGTCGTGGCCCTGGCCACACCTTCGGTTGTCGGCTCTGCGCGGTAGCCCATGAAGGTGCAAATAACACCGATCATGAAACCAAACACGATGGCCTTGACCCATCCGCCATTGAGGTCGTGTTCCGTTACTTTTGCCGTCATTTCAGCCACATAGGAGCCTGGGTTTACACCGAGCAGATCGACACCCACGAGATATCCGGCGGCAATGCCAATGACATCAAAAATGGCCACCAGCAAGGGCAGGGCGATGGTTGCCGCCACGATCCTGGGCAGGATGATTCTGGCCTTGGGATTGACAGCCATCATCTGCAGGGCATCAAGTTGTTCAGTCACGCGCATGATGCCGATTTCGGCCGTGATCGAGGATCCGGCACGTCCGATTACCATGAAGGCGCCCAGCACGGGACCCAGTTCACGAATAATCGACAGGGCCACCCCTGCACCGAGCAGGGATTCGGAGCCGAACTTGGCGAGCGTATAATAACCCTGTAGTGCAAGGACCATGCCTGTAAATGCCCCAGTAATGATGATGATGATTAGGGAGTCCACGCCCAGGGCATGAAGCTGAACGATGAAATGTCTTCCCTGCCAGGGTCTTCGCAACAGATGAGCAAGCGAATCGGTGGACAATACCGTAGCGTCCCCCATGGCCTGCAGGAACATCAGGAAACGCCGGCCGAGGCGCCCGAAAATCGTGCAAATGGGTGTCAAGAAGCCGCCAGGCCCCATCAAGGTTTGATCTCCAGAAGGTCGTCCAGGTAAGGCCTTGTGCTGCGCGAGAACGGGATGGGTCCATCGGGACGCCCTTCGATGAACTGACGAACCCGATCATCATCGCTGGCACGAATTTCATCAGGAGAACCGGAGGCAATGATGGCTCCTTGCCACATGAGGATGACATGGTCCGCGATGGACAGCCCTGCATGGACGTCATGGGTCACCACGACAGCGGTCATGTGCGCTTGTCTGACGGTATCATGGATTAGGCTTGTGATGACACCCGAGGAAATAGGATCCAGTCCCGAAGTCGGTTCGTCAAAGAAAACCACGCGGGGATCCATGGCCATGGCCCGGGCAAAGGCGACCCTTTTGGCCATGCCTCCAGACAGTTCAGACGGCATCAGGTCTTCGAAACCGCGCAGTCCTACCTGTTCCAGCTTCATCATCACGATTCTGCGGATGATTTTCTCATCTAGGCTCGTATGCTCGTGCAAAGGGAAGGCCACGTTTCCGTAGACATCCAACGAGTTGAGCAGTGCCGAATACTGGAAAACCATGCCCATCTGTTCACGCAGCTTGAACAAGCGACGTTCGGAGATGCGGCTGAGATCCTCGCCAGCGAACCAGACGTGTCCAGTGCTTGGACGTTCCAGGCCGGACAACAGCCGGAGCAAGGTTGTCTTGCCTGAACCTGATCCACCCATGATGGCTGTAATGCCATGTTCGCGGATATGTATATCCAGCGGTCTAACGGCTTGAAAATCACCAAAGGTCTTACTCAGGGACTCTCCGCGAATCATGCGTCAATCGTATCAGATGTTTGTTCGTTTGCACATGCATTGGGCATGGCATGATGGTCCTGTCCGCGCTACATTTCCGCATCATCATTGCCTTCATGAGGTGCAAAGGAATGAATTTCGCGGACAGGGATGGTCTGATCTGGTTTGATGGTGAAATGGTACCTTGGCGGGATGCCAGGGTGCATGTTCTTACCCATACATTGCATTATGGCATGGGGGTTTTCGAGGGTGTACGCGCCTATCATGCCGAGAAGGGTACGGCCATCTTCCGCCTGAAAGAGCATACCGATCGACTGTTTCGTTCGGCGCATATCATGAACATGCCCATGCC
>RFGS01000093.1 GCA_003695905.1 Zetaproteobacteria bacterium
CGCATCGTAGTCGTACGTCCTTGCCTCAGCAGAACTGAAAACGCGCAGCTGGCCATGCAGCGACTGCATGGCCAGCCAATTCACCTCCCTATCCAAGCCGCCCCATTTTCGGCAAATCACCGACCAGCGGCCTGAGATATTCAAGCCATGCCAGCGTGACATCATGGCCATTGTCATGAATGAATGCATCGCTCATTTCCGTGGTCTCGCGTGCCACAGATGACAAGGAAGTCACGAAACATTCGCTGGCATAGGGATCATTGGAAAGCCTGCGAATGGCCACCGAAGCGTTCTCGCCCGTATTCACAGCATGATTCACGCCGAAGCTACCAACTTCGCGAGCCTCCCGGGCATCAACTTCGGAATGGACGGTCGGAAAACTGCGCTGTAGATAGCCGAATGTGTCGGCCCTAACACGCACCTTCTCCCCGGGAAATGCCTCCTTAACCCGGGCAGCTAGAAAATCGCCCAAGGCTCCAGTACCGGAAAGCTGAATATTGCCGTGAGAATCGCGCTCGCCGGTCGTCGCGATCGGATTGCCCTCCGCATCGTGGACGCCTTCGGAAACGGCGATGACACAACGTCCCAGGCGTTGATAGACATCACGCACATCCTGTTGGAACGAGGCAATGTCGAACACGCGCTCGGGCAGGTAGATTAGGTGTGGCCCGTCCCCTTCCTGCTGCCGGGCCAATGCAGAAGCAGCCGTCAAAAACCCGGCATGGCGCCCCATGACCACATTGATCTTGATGCCCGGCAAAGCGGCGTTGTCCCGATCATCGCCCATAAAAGCCAGCGCGACAAAGCGGGCTGCGGAGGCAAAGCCCGGGCAATGGTCTGTGACCTTTAGATCGTTGTCGATCGTTTTCGGCAGGTGGACAGTGCAAAAGTCGTAATCGGCATCGCGTGCCATCTCGGAGATGATATGCGCGGTCTCAGCCGAATCATTACCGCCAATATAGAAGAAATAGCGCACGTCGTGCTTGCGGAAAACCTCGAAAACCCGCTCGCACTCTTCCCTGCCCGGCTTCAGTCGCACCGATCCCAGTGCCGCTGCCGGTGTCGCAGCCACGGTTTCCAACTGATCCGCCGAGGGAAGGCTCAGATCGATGAAATCCTCGTTCATGATGCCCGCAATGCCGTGCCTGGCTCCGAGGATGCCAGTGATGACATCGTGCCTTCGCGCTTCAAGAATGGCGCCAACGAGGGACTGGTTGATCACCACTGTAGGTCCGCCCGACTGACCAATAACCATCTTTCCTTTCAACATTGCCATATTACCATCTCTCCTTCATTGAACCGAAAATCAGCGAGCATGATAGCACCATGCGTGGCATAATGCCTCGTGTATTTTGATGTCAGGGAGCCTACATGCATCAAAGGAATCCACTAGACGACATTCCAGCCCTCCTGACTCTTGCCGGTCGGGACATCATTATGCCCGCCTTCGTCGCAGGTACGGGCAGTCGGCAGAAAACGGATGGTTCCATTGTGACCGAGACAGACCTTGCCTGTCAGGCCTTTCTTAAAGAGAAGCTCAAAGAATTCGATGCATCTATTGGATTTTTAGGCGAAGAAATGACCGAGGAAACACAAATTGAACAGCTTCACGGACAAAAACGCTTCTGGTGCCTGGATCCGCTGGATGGCACAACGAATTTCGAGACCGGCTTTCCAGCCTTTGCGATCTCCCTGGCCCTAATTGAAAACTCCATGCCTGTATGGGCCTGCATTCACGACCCCGTGCGTCAGGAAACCTTTACGGCCAAGAGTGGACAGGGCGCAACACTGAATGGTGCTCCGATTCGCGCTGCACCCCGCCGACATCTTTCGAAAGCCGTCGGCTGTATCGACTTCAAGCGACTAAGCCCTCCTTTAGGGAGGCGATTGCTAAAGCGCGGACTGTACAGAAGCCAGCGTAACATCGGTACATGTGCTCTAGAATGGGCTTGGTTGGCCAGTGGCCGCGTTCATTTCATCATCCACGGAGGGGAAAAGCTCTGGGACTACGCAGCGGGAAGTCTGATCGCGCAGGAAGCAGGCTGCGTGTTCAGCGATTTCGCAAGAGGTGAATTGTTCCCGATAACATCCCTTTCATCCTCGATTCTCGGTGCTTGCCATGATCAGCTTCATGCTCATCTTATACAGGAAGTTCAGTCTGCAATTAGCTGAAATATCTTCATATTTCTCCGACAAGCCTCTCATGCTCGATTTTGGGGCCTCATTTCGCTAGAATCTCGCCGCAAGATCAAATCCTGGGGAGGAGTCGGCATGAGTCGTATTACGGATCTAAAAATTGACCTGGTGGAAGTCTGTGAGGCAGCTGCACGGGCCTGCGCACCTTATGTTGGCTCCGGCCGCAAGGACGAAGGTGACGGTCTAGCCGTAGATGCGATGCGCAAGCGCATCAATCAGGTTCCCATGCGAGGCACCGTGGTCATCGGTGAAGGCGCCAAGGATGAAGCTCCTGCCCTGTATGATGGCGAGGAGGTCGGCACGGGCGAAGGTCCGGGCGTGGATATCGCCGTGGACCCAATCGAGGGAACCAATCTGTTCGCCAAAGACATGCCCGGTTCGATCTGCACGCTGGCGGCAGCTCCGGAAGGGTCCATGTATCGACCAGGATCCTGTTTCTATATGGACAAACAGGTCTATCCAAAGGCGGCACGTGGCAAGATAGACCCGGAAGCCCCCGTCAAGGAACGCCTGGCTCAACTGGCCCGAGCGCTGGGCAAGGAAGTCAGCGAAATCAAGGTCTTCGTGCTCGATAAGCCCAGACACAAGGAGCTTTTGGCCGAAATCTATGGTGCTGGAGCAAAGGTAAGGCTGGCTACGGACGGAGATGTCAATGGCGCCATTCAGGCCATCCTGAACATGGGCTGCGATGCCCTGTTTGGTATCGGTGGAACGCCTGAGGGCATCGTAACAGCTTGCGCTGCCCGGGCCATGGGCGCAGAGATGTTCGGCCGCATGGCGCCTCAAAAGGATTTCGAGATTGAAGCCTGCAAAAGGGAAGGCATTGATACAAAACGAATCATCACTCGCGACGAGCTGGTGACCAGCGATGATGTGCTGTTCATCGCGACCGGCCTGACCAGCGGCGCATATGTACGCCATGTGAAGACCGGCCATGATGCCTTTGGGCGTTTCATGACCACGGACACAATCGTCTTGGATGGTGGCGTCGGCAACGTGCGACGCGTTCAGACCACCATCCATGTATAAAAAATTATTATAGAAGACATAATAATCATTGATTGGATTTATATACACAAAATCCATAGGGTTCATCGATCTGGACCTATCTGGAAAAGGGGATATGAAACATGAGCAAAGATCGTAAACGACTGGCCAACGCTGTCCGGGTGTTGTCCATGGATGCCGTGCAGAAAGCAAACTCGGGACATCCCGGTGCGCCGATGGGTATGGCAGATATCGCTGAAGTTTTGTGGAATGATTTTCTTAAGCACAATCCCAACAATCCGAAATGGGCCGACCGTGACCGATTCATTCTTTCCAATGGTCATGGTTCGATGCTGATCTATTCCCTGCTCCATCTTACCGGCTATGACCTTCCCATGGAGGAAATCAAGCGCTTCCGGCAGCTTCACTCGAAGACCCCGGGGCATCCTGAATACGGATATACACCGGGCGTGGAA
>RFGS01000094.1 GCA_003695905.1 Zetaproteobacteria bacterium
AAACCTGGGGGTTGCCAAAGCCGATATCGAATTGACGGCAGGTATGGCCAGCCGTCGCAAGCGTGTTTACGTGCATGGCGAACCAGCATCGCTGCTCGATGCTGTGAGGGAGATGTTGGATGCCGTCGCGCAATGAATCCTTGAAATGGTGGCCATGGCTGCTGGGCTTACTTTGCATCGTGGATTTTCTGGTGGGGCTTGGTGGTCATGCCCTGTGGGATGTTGACGAACCAAACAATGCCGTTTGTGCCAGGGAAATGCTGGAAGCCCGAAACTGGTGGGTGCCCGTCTTCAACGGTGATCTTCGTTATGACAAGCCGATTTTGCTTTACTGGCTGCTGATGCCGGCCTATGCGCTGTTCGGCGTCAGCGAATGGACGGCACGCTTGCCGTCGGCGCTGGCTATGACAGTCATGGTTTTTGTCATCGTGGTGTTGACCCGCAGGCTCTCGGATGAGCGTACAGGGTTGATGGCCGGCACTCTGTTTGCTTCCGCCCTGCATATTGTGCTGATTGCCCGTGCCTGTGTGCCGGATCCACTGCTGATGCTGAGTCTTGGCACGGCCTTGCCGATGCTGTTGCTTCATTATCTGGAGCATCGTTCGGCTTCCTCAGTTGGCATGAACAGGGAGCTTGTCTGTGCCTATGCGGCCATCGGCTTTGGTGTGTTGGCCAAGGGGCCTGTGGCCGTGGTCATGCCCGTGCTCATCGTGGGACTTTTTCTCCTGCTGATGGGTGAGCTCAGGCATTGGCGTCTCTTCCTGCCATTCCGTGGGCTGGCCATTGTGGCGCTGGTGGCACTTCCCTGGTATATCACCGTGGGCGTGTTGACCGACGGCGATTGGCTTCGCGGCTTCATCATGCACCACAATATCGACAGATTTACGGGAGCCCTGCAAGGACATCACGGGTTTCCAGGCTATTATGTTCTGACGATGCTTGCTGGCTGGTTTCCCTGGACTGGCCTGTTGCTGGCCGCCCTGGTGTTTGGCCCATGGCATATCTCAAGGCTGCGCAGGGATCCCGTTCGTTTGTTTCTGCTGTCATGGATTCTCATCTATCTGATCTTCTTCAGCATAGCCAGAACACAACTGCCCAATTACATGCTTCCCTCGTTCATGGCGGCGGCCATGCTCATGGCGGTCTGGTGGCGCGATGCAGATGCCGGCCTGCGACAGCGGGCCAGGCGATGGACACTGGTTGCAGCGGTTCTCATGGCGATCGGTATCTGCGCAGGCGGTGGCTATGCGCTGCAGCGTCAATGGCCCGGTGAATGGGTGTACCTGCTGGGGGTGTTGGCGGTCGTCGTGGCAGCCGTGACATTGCGCCGCAATATGCTGGCATCGCTAGCGGCGGGTATGGCCGTGTTTATCACGAGCCTGACGCTTTGGGCGCTGCCCGCGTTCGATGAACACAAGGCCACGCCTGTCTTGGCCAGGGCCGCTACATCAGCGGGCTTTGGTCCCGATGCCTTGGCGACATATCATTACTTTCAACCCAGTTTGCTGTTTTACCATGGCGGGCGATTGCCCGTGCTGGAGGATCAGCGACAATTGGCAGAGTGGCTTGCGCATGGTCGGGCCGTTGTCATGCCCGCATCCGAACTTTCCGGGTTGCCTGATGGTATCCTGCCCTATGTCGTTGTTTATGCGCGTGTTCATGGCCTGTATGCGAGAAAATGGCTGGTTCTAATAAGCTTGCAGCCCGTTGGAGGAGCACATGGCTGAGCGTCCATTGATTTCCATTGTCGTGCCGGTTTTTCGTGAGGAAAAGAATGTTCCTCTTTTGGTGCGAGAGGTGTCTGAAAAGCTGCAAGATTATAATTATGAACTGATTTTCGTGGATGACGGCTCGGATGACCGTACGTTTTCAGCCATCGAGGCGGCCCATGCGGAAGATCCCCGTGTACGAGGCATACAGTTTAGACGCAATTTTGGCCAGACGGCGGCCATGAGCGCCGGTTTCGAAGCGGCCCGGGGCGAGTTCATCGTATATATGGATGGTGACCTGCAGACGGATCCTGCAGATATCCCCCGGCTGCTTGAACGGTTGAAAAAGGATGATCTGGATCTTGTCAACGGGTGGCGAAAATCTCGCAAGGACTCAAGCCTGAGCCGCAATCTGCCTTCCAAGATCGCGAATGCATTGATACGACGAGCCACGCGCGTGCACATGCACGATTATGGTTGCCCGCTGAAACTGATGCGGGCTGATGTGGCCAAGAACCTGCGGCTTTACGGGGAACAGCACCGTTTCATTCCGGCATTGGCGGATCTTTATGGCGTACGCATGGGCGAGGAGGAGGTGCATCACCGTCCTCGTCGCTTTGGGCAAAGCAAATATGGCCTCAGCCGGACACTCAGGGTGCTGGTCGATCTGTTGCTGATTCTGTTTTTTCAGCGCTTCACCGATCGCCCTCTGCAACTGTTCGGGCTGGGGGGCTTGCTTTGTCTTGCCGTGGGATTGGGCATCGATGGTTGGCTGACCTTGGAAAAACTGATCTGGGGTGCCCAGATCGGCCAGCGTCCGATGCTACAGCTTGGGTCTTTGCTGATTGTCACGGGCGTGCTCCTATTTGGCATCGGACTTGTCCTGGAGATGCAAACACGCATTTATCATGAATCCACGGATCGCCGATATTACAAGATTCGGCGGCGGATCGGCTGGGACGACCGGAAGACAGACTGATTCATCCATGTTCTGGATCAAGCTTGCCCTGTCCCTGGCCTTGCTCGCGCTGCTTGGCTGGATGCTCGACTGGTCGGCCATTGGCCTGCAGCTTGGCCAGGCCAATCCATGGTATGTTGCCGGCGCCTGTCTGCTGCTGCTGGCCGGACAGGTGCTTTCGGCAGTCCGATGGGCTTGGATCGCCAGGGGTCTGGGTCTACAGGTGCGCACCCAACGTAAGATCCAGCTTTATTTTCTCGGCATGTTTCTCAGTCTGTTTCTTCCCTCGATCATCGGAGGGGACATCGTGCGCGGCTACCTTTTGGCCCGTCATCGGCGGGATGCGGGATGGCCGGCCGCAGCCAGTGTCGTGCTTGAGCGCCTGAACGGTGTCTTCGGCTTGCTGCTGATTGTTTCCATCACCATTTGTCTGGTCGAGGTAGATGCCACTTGGCGGCTTACTTGGCTTGTCATGGCTGGTTTGGCCTGGTTTGGTATGTTGCTTCATCCATGGTGGTGGCCCATGTTTTGCCGTTTCCCCGTACCGGAACGGTTGTCTGGTTGGAAACGTTTACCGTTGGAGGGAACGGCATTCCACCGGGCATGGCTTTTGGCTCTGCCGGCATCTGTGATCTTCCAGCTCATGGTTGTGCAGGCCCATGTTTGGCTTGGCCAGGCCGCTGGTCTGGATCTGTCCTGGAGCGCCTATGCTGTTCTGGTATGTCTTGTCGCGTTGGCTTCGGCATTGCCTTTGTCCCTGAATGGGCTTGGCGTGCGCGAGGCAGGCTATGTCGGTCTGGCGGTCTATTTTGGCGGTCAGCCGGAAGCAGCGGCATCCATGGCCATTCTATGGTTGTTCGTGCTTATCGTGGTTGCACTGCCGGGTGGAATTGTTCTCTGGCGTCTGGGTGGATTGTCCGGTCTGCGCCATCCCAGCCATGAATGAGGATGCCGTCCATGCCTGACAAGGTCTGCGGCAAGTCCCCTTTGAGGGTCGATGGCTTTACCATGTCTGTTGAGGTAAAAGAAACCATCAAACCCCAGGCTTCGCGCTTCCCGCATCATTGGTGTCGCGCCGCCTTCACAAATACCGGCCAGGTATCCCAACCATGCCTGGCTGGCCAGTTGGCGCATCAGCTTCGCGCCCGTCGGATATTCGCGGGTGATGTCTACAATAACCCAGTGGATGTGAGCTAATTGAGCAGTGTCCAGATTGGGGGAAGCGTCATTCAAACAAGTGGAATGCCATCCATGCATGGCCAGCAGGCCTGCAATTTGATGGCGAGCGATGACTTTCGGGCTGACGATCAGGACGCAAGGATTTGCTGACATGGTTGATTCCTCCATGAAACATGGCTACTGGAAGCGTACTTGGGCAGCATGTCATAACGATGACAGGTGGATGACCGGTACGTGTCATCAAGCTGTCATGGCTTGCGGGCAGTCTTGGGAGATGGGAAACCGATGGAGAAGGTGCATGGAGGTATGGTGTGAATCTGGATGATCCAGGATTGTACCTGAATCGTGACCTGAGCATGCTCGCCTTCAATCATCGCGTGCTGGAGCTGGCCATGGACGAACGGGTTCCGCTTCTTGATCGGCTTCGTTTCCTGTGCATCAGTTCCTCCAACATGGATGAGTTCTTCGAGGTGCGAGTGGCTGCCCTTAAGCAGCGGGTTATGGTCGGATCCCGGCGCACGGGTGCGGATGGGTTGAGCGCCACGGAGACCCTGAGCCGCATCCGTAGCCAGGCGCTTGCAATTGTCGAAAAGCAGTATGGTTTGCTGAATGATGAGCTGCTGCCTCGTTTGCGCGAGGAGGGAATCGCGTTTCTGCGCAGGACAGAGTGGAATGAGACGCAGGCAGCATGGATTGCCCGTTTTTTTCGCCGGGAGCTTTTGCCGGTCCTAACACCGATTGCCCTGGATCCAGCCCATCCGTTTCCCCGGCTGTTGAACAAGATCCTGAACTTCATCGTCGAACTGAAGGGCACGGATGCATTCGGCCGGGCCATGCAATATGCGATCGTGCAGGCGCCCCGTTCATTGCCGCGGGTGGTTCGGGTGCCAGCCGAGATTGCCGGTGTGGAATACGGTTATGTGTTTCTATCATCGATCATTCACGCTCATGTCGCCGATCTTTTTCCCGGCATGCAGGTCAAGGCCTGTCACCAGTTTCGCGTAACACGCAACAGCGAACTGTATCTGCATGAGGAAGAGGCCGAGGATCTGAAAGAGGCCGTAGCCGGCGAGTTACTGGAGCGCCGCTTTGGGGCGGCCGTGCGACTGGAGGTATCGACGCAGTGCCCGGACTCGCTGGCGCAGTTTCTGTTGCGTGAATTCGAGCTCGATGATGACGACCTGTATTGTGTCGATGGCCCGGTGAACCTCTATCGCATGGCCAGGGTTTGCGATGACGTGAATCGTCCGGAGCTGAAATATCCTCTCTTTGTTCCCGGGCTCCCCGAGCGGTTAAGGGGCGAAAAACAGGACATGTTCGCCATTATTCGGCAGGGCGATGTGCTGTTGCATCATCCGTTCCATTGCTTCGAGCCGGTTGTTGAGTTGCTCAATCAGGCTGCGGCTGATCCCAATGTATTGGCCATCAAGCAGACGCTGTATCGGGTCGTTCCAGACTCTCCGATTGTTGATGCGCTTGTACGGGCTGCCCGTGCAAACAAGGAGGTCGTGGCCGTGATTGAGCTCCGGGCTCGGTTCAATGAGGAAGAAAATATCGAACTGGCGGACCGACTGTCGGCTGCCGGGGTCCAGGTTGTCTATGGGATTGTCGGTTACAAGACCCACTGCAAGATGATGCTCATCGTGCGGCGGGAAGGGCGACGCCTGCGCCGGTATGTGCACCTTGGAACCGGCAACTACCATACCATTACCACACGCCTGTACACCGATTTCGGCTTGCTCAGTTGTGATCAGTCCTTGGGCGAGGATGTGCATCGCATCTTCCAGCAACTGACGGGCATGGGACGGGTTTCCAAGCTCAAGGTGATGTTGCAGGCGCCGTTTTCGCTGCACAGTGGTCTTTTGGAGCGCATTCGCGTTGAGGAGGCCAATGCCAAAGCCGGGGGAGTCGGCCGCATCATCGCCAAAATGAACGGTTTGGAGGAACCGGAGATTATCAAGGCGCTGTATCGTGCCTCGCAGGCCGGTGTCAGGATTGATCTGATCGTGCGCGGCATTTGCTGCCTGCGGCCGGGTATCAAGGGCGTTTCGGAGAACATCCGTGTCCGCTCGGTTTTGGGAAGGTTCCTGGAACATACGCGCGTGTTCTATTTTTACAACGGTGGCGAGCCGGAGGTATTGTGTGCCAGTGCCGACTGGATGATCCGCAACCTGCTGCGCCGGGTGGAATCATGTTTTCCAGTACGGGATCCGAAGCTTGCGCGGCAGGTCGTGCATCAGGGACTCAGGCTCTATCTGCGCGATAATCAGGGAGCCTGGCGGTTGCGCAGCGATGGCCGCTATGTGCGCGTTCGAAGTCGCGGCAAGCCGGTATGCGCCCAGGAGGAGTTGATGCGTTTGCTGGGAGAGAGATATTGAATCAGTCCTCGAGGCGGAGTTTGAGACCAAGGGCTTTGCGAACGTAATCCCGGACGCGGAGCACGGCCCAGCGTTCCAGCAGCATGTCACCATGTCCTTCGAGTTTCAGACTCAAATGGCGCGGACCGATATCGACGTGTACATGCTGAACCCGGTCACGTCGCTCTTTATTGAGCGCAATTGCTAGCCGGAGCATGGCACTTAGCACCCAAACCTTTCTCTGCTGTTCCGGCGATAATTCACGAAAGCCTTCGTGCTCATGACTGGGCCAAGCTTTACGGTGATAGCGGACGGTCTG
Organism: Zetaproteobacteria bacterium; assembly: GCA_003695905.1. Lineage (GTDB taxonomy): Bacteria > Pseudomonadota > Zetaproteobacteria > Mariprofundales > Mariprofundaceae > J005. The sequence continues at coordinate 6,523 of RFGS01000094.1, forward strand.
GGCCAGTAGGCGTTTTTCATCATCTGAAAGACCCAACAAAGGAGCAGCCATGATAAGGTAGGCTGCGTGGCGATGATGGCCGCCAACACGGATGTACATGCCGATTTCATGCACCCTGGCAGCAACTTCGAGTAGCAGGCGGTCGCGGTGATCCATTCGGTGCAAGGGTGTAAGCTGGTCGAACAGACTGAGCGCAAGACGTACGATGGTTTCGGCGTAATGTTGATCGACATGGTATTTGGCCTTCAGGCTTCTGGCCCAGGCAAGCAGAGTGCGCCGTCGGGAGCGCAGCCGGTATTCCGGGCTTGCCGTCATGTCGAGCAGAAGGCCATCGAGCAGACTGGCCTCGGGTAGGTGCAGCCATGTCGTGCGGCTGAGCATCATGAGCTCGAGGAACACCATGGCAGCCGGCAGGATCACGTCGGCACGATCCGGCCGCAGGCCGAGCTTGCGGATCCGGGTTGCGACATCCATGCTGCTCAAGCGCTGGATCAGGTGCTTGAGATCGCGTCGACGAATCGATTGAGCTGATTCTGTGTGCAGCAAGCTGTGGGCAAGCTCGCCGATGGCCGAGGCGTTCCCTCCGGTTCCAATGCAGAAATCGGGTTTGCGGCTGCCGATCTGTTCGCGAAGCTTCTTGCGCGTCCCATCGAGGTATTCCTGTAGCAAGCGGGGGAAATCATCGCCATGGCGCAGCAACTCAAGCAGGCGCACTGTACCAATCTTGAAGCTCTGTGAAGATATAGCCTCGCCATCATCGCACAGAGTCACTTCCACACTGCCACCGCCAATATCAATGCACAACACAAAGCGGTCCCGCAGATCGATGTTTCGGGCGACTGAGCTGTGAATCAGCCGGGCTTCCTCTTCACCGCTGATGGTGTCGATCTGTATGCCGGTATGCTCCTTGATGCGTGCAACCAGTTCGCGTCCATTGGCAGCCTCGCGAACTGCACTGGTTGCCACGGCTCGCAGGCGATGCACATGATGATGGTCGAGGAGACGCCGGAAATGTTCGAAGGCCCGCAGGGCCTCCTGCATCGTTGGCTCACCGAAGACACCAGCCGTGAATGCATCATGCCCGAGCCGAACGGCTTCGCGATGTCGCATGACCATTTTGGGTGAGCCTTTTTCATCCAGGGCAGCAATGCCAAGGCGCATTGCATTGGAACCCACGTCGATCGCGGCGATCAACGCATCATCAACAAAAGCTTCAGTCTTCGTCGAGCTCTCCACTGACAAGGGCTGCGGCCGTTTCATGATCGACATGACGCACATCATGGCCCTTGACGATGTAGATGACCATCTCGGCGATGTTGACGGCATGGTCACCGATGCGTTCGATGCTCTTGGCGATGCTCGTGGCCAGCAGTCCGGCACTGATCTGGCGCGGATCCTCCATCATGTAGGTCAGGTTCTCGCGTTGCAGGCTTCGGAAAGCACGGTTGATCTTTTCATCATTTTCGATGACCGCAAGCGCCTTACCCACATCGTTATGGGCAAATGCATCCAGGGCATCCTGCAATTGAGCGATGGAACGTTCGGCAAGGGCAAGCAGTGAATCCAGGTAATGATTGATGGGATGCTCCATGGCTTGCAGGGAACTTTCGGCCATGCCCTCGGCCAGGTCACCGATGCGTTCAAGATCGGTCACGATCTTGATGGTGGCAATGATCAGGCGCAGATCACCGGCTGCAGGCTGACGCAATGCGAGCATGGAGCGGGTCATGTTGTCGATCTCTACTTCCAGAGCATTGATGGCCTTGTCCCGCTCGATGACCTTGCGCGCGCGTTTGGCGTCATGTTCGCTGAGCGAGCGCACGGCCCGGCGGATGGCCTTCTCGACGAGTCCGCCCATGGAAAGCACTTGTTCTTTCAGGTGCGTCAGTTCGTCTTCAAATCGTTTGATTGTGTGCTCGGTCATGCTTTCCTCCCTGATCAGCCAAAGCGTCCGGTGATGTAGTCCTCTGTTTCCCGTTTTCTTGGCGCCGTAAAGATCGTTTTGGTATCGCCAAATTCGATGAGCTTGCCCAGGTAGAAATACGCCGTGTAGTCCGAAACGCGGGCAGCCTGTTGCATGTTATGCGTGACGATGACGATGGTCAGGCGCTGCTTGAGCTCGTCGATCAGCTCCTCGATCTTGGCCGTGGCAATCGGGTCCAGCGCGGAGCACGGCTCGTCCATGAGCATGACCTCAGGTTCGTTGGCAAGGGCGCGGGCAATGCACAAGCGTTGCTGTTGGCCACCCGAGAGCGCAGTTCCCGGCTGATGCAGTTTGTCCTTGACCTCATCCCATAGGGCTGCGCCGCGCAATGCCTGTTCGACACGTTGTTCGATCTCCTTCTTGCCGAGTTTGGTGTGCAGTCTCAGGCCATAGGCGATGTTGTCGAAGATGGACATCGGGAAGGGCGTC